>CP019326.1:0-317655 GCA_001971685.1 Halomonas sp. 1513 | reverse complement strand
TCGAGCAGCGTCGCGGCGGCTGGCGCGGCCCGCGCGAATTCCGCATCGCCGAGACCCGGCAGGAGAGTGCGGTGATTCGCTCTTTCGTGCTCGAGCCGGTGGACGGCGGCCCGGTAGCCGACCACGCCCCAGGCCAGTACATTGGCGTCAGGTTGACCATCGACGGCAAGCCGCTGTATCGCCACTACAGCCTCTCCGATGTTCCCAACGGCAGGCACTACCGCATCTCGGTGAAGCGCGAGCCCCAGGGGCGCGCCAGCCGCCACTTGCACGACGCAATGGCGCGTGGCGATACCCTGGAACTGCTTCCACCGGCCGGCGACCTGACCCTCGCCGAGGGTGACGAGCCCCTACTGCTGGCTTCCGGCGGCGTGGGCCAGACGCCGATGCTACCCTTGGCTCGCCAGGCACTCGCTCAAGGCCGCCGGGTGGTCTACCTGCACGCCGCCCTGGATGCCGAGCACCACGCCTTCCGCGATGAGGTGGCGGCCCTGGCAGAGGCGCACCCGGGACAGCTGCAAACGGTGAGCGTCCACGAGCACGGCGACCAGGCCGACCATACCGGCCGGGTCGACCGCACGCTGCTGGCGCGACTGCTACCGGAGAACGTACGCTGCTACACCGTGGGACCCCAGGGTTTCATGAGCGCCGTCGACAAGGCCCTGGCCGAGCTGGGCGTACCAGCCGAACGTCGCCACCACGAGCACTTCGGCCCCTCTCGCCCCCTCGACGCTGCCTGAACGCCTGCAAGCGCGCCCTGGCTCACCAGGGCGCCAAGCTCTTCATTCCTCGACCATTTCGCCATGCCATGACGCGTATCAAAAGCGTGACCTCGATAGTCGACTAGCATGGTCGGGTTTCCCACGACAGGAGGCTCACCATGGAACTCGTCTGCCCCGCCGGCAGCCTGCCCGCCCTCAAGCGCGCCGTGGATGAGGGAGCCGATGCCGTCTACTTCGGCTTCCAGAATGCCACCAATGCCCGGCAGTTCGCCGGCCTCAACTTCACCGACAAGCGTGCCCGCGAAGGCATCGACTACGCCCACACCCGCGGCAAGCGGGTGTTCTGCGCCATCAACACCTATCCGCAGCCCGACGGCTGGGGGCAGTGGACCCGCGCCGTGGACCAGGCCGCGGACCTTGGCGTCGACGCCCTGATCATGGCCGACATGGGCCTGCTCGACTACGCCGCACGGCGCCATCCCGACCTCGCCCGCCACCTCTCGGTGCAGGGCTCGGCCACCAGCCACGAGGCCCTGCGCTTCTACCACGACCATTTCGGCATCAAGCGCGCCGTGCTGCCGCGGGTGCTCTCCATCACCCAGGTGCGCGACCTGGCCAAGCAGAGCCCGGTGGAGCTCGAGGTGTTCGCCTTCGGCAGCCTGTGCATCATGGCCGAAGGGCGCTGCTACCTCTCCTCCTACCTCACCGGCGAGTCGCCCAATACCCGCGGCGTCTGCTCGCCGGCGGCCCATGTGCGCTGGGAGGAAACCCCTGAGGGGCTGGAATCACGCCTCAACGGCGTGCTGATCGACCGCTACGGCGAGGGCGAGCGGGCCGGCTACCCCACCCTGTGCAAGGGGCGCTTCGAGGTCGGCGGCGAGATCTATCACGCCATCGAGGAGCCCACCAGCCTCAACACCCTGGAGCTGCTGCCCGAGTTGCGCGAACTCGGCATCAGCGCGGTGAAGATCGAGGGCCGCCAGCGCAGCCCGGCCTACGTGTCCAAGGTAGCCGGGATCTGGCGCCAGGCGCTGGACCGCCTCGAACGAGCCCCCGAGCGCTTCCACCCCGACCCCGCCTGGATGGCCGGCCTCGGCGAGGTCTCCGAAGGCGCCACCACCACCCTGGGCGCCTACGAACGCCGCTGGAAATAGGAGCAGATACGTCATGTCGACTTCCCCTACCCTGCAGCTGTCGCTGGGCCCGGTGCTGTTCTACTGGACCCGCGAGCGCTATGCCGACTTCTACCGCGAGGCCGCCGACTGGCCGGTGGAAATCGTCTATCTCGGCGAGTCCGTCTGCTCGCGCCGCCGCGACATGAAGCTCGACGACTGGCTCGGCATCGGCCGCGAACTGGCCCAGAGCGGCAAGCAGGTCGTCATCGCCAGCCAGACCCTGATCGAGTCCGAAGCCGACCTGCGCGACCTGCGCAAGCTGTGCGACAACGGCGAGTTCACCGTCGAGGCCAACGACCAGAGCGCGCTGCAGCGCCTCTCTGCCGCCGGCCTGCCCTTCGTCGCCGGTGCTGCGCTGAACCTCTACAACCCCGCTTCCATCGGCGTGATGGCCCGCGCCGGGATGCAGCGCTGGCAGGCGCCGGTGGAGATGTCCCGCGACGATCTCACCCGGCTGCTTGCCGACTGCGCCACTGAGGGGCTAGACCAACCCTGCGAGGTGTTCGCCTACGGCCACCTGCCACTGGCCTGGTCGTCGCGCTGCTTCACCGCCCGGCGTCACCAGAAGCCCAAGGATCGCTGCCAGTTCGTCTGCCAGACGTATCCCGAAGGTCTGCCGCTGCGCTCCCAGGAATCGAAGGAGGTGTTCACCCTGAACGGCATCCAGACCCTCTCGGGGGCCTGCCAGGACCTGCGCCACGAGGTGAGCGACATGGCCGCGATGGGCGTCGCCGTGGCGCGCCTGAGCCCCCGCGCCAAGGCCATGGCCGAAGTCGTCGCCGCCTTCGACGCCGCCCGCCGCAGCGAGCTGCCCGCCGCCGATCCGCTGGCGCTGGTCGAGGCCGAGGTCTGCGACGGCTACTGGCACGGCCGCCCGGGCATGGATAACACCCGCCTGCCCGTCGGCTAATCAGGACCCATTCGAGCCCCGCCAACCGCCGGGGCTTGTCGTTTGCGATGGTGGCAATTCACCGTTTTCTGATCTGGATCATTTCCTCCCGCCATCGAAGGCACTAGCCTTAAAAACACAATATATAGCGCCAAATAGAAACGCATATACCATATATAGGGAGAAAGCGGTGATTAGCCCCTCCACCCGTCAGGCCGGCAAGCGCCACGTCGAGGTCGCCTCGACCGTCAATGAATACCTCGAACGTGCCGACTGGCGCGTGCACGCCAACGCCAACCAGGGCTACTCCCTGGGCGGGTTGATCCTCAACGTGTCGGGCAAGCTGATCGCCAACTACTGGCTCGACGAGGTCTATCCGGCGGCGGTGGGCACTGCCCACCGCGAGGGTGACCTGCATATCCACGACCTCGACATGCTCGGCGGCTACTGCGCCGGCTGGTCGCTACGCACCCTGCTGATCGAAGGCTTCAACGGCGTACCGGGCCGCGCCGAGAGCGCCCCGCCGCGCCATCTCACCAGCGCCCTGGGGCAGATGGTCAACTTCCTCGGCACCCTGCAGAACGAGTGGGCCGGCGCCCAGGCCTTCAGCTCCTTCGATACCTACCTGGCGCCCTACGTGCGCAAGGACGGGCTGGACTACCAAGCGATCAAGCAGGCGGTGCAGGAGTTCATCTACAACCTCAACGTGCCGTCGCGCTGGGGCAGCCAAACGCCCTTCACCAACCTCACCTTCGACTGGGTGTGCCCGGCGGACCTGCGCGACCAGGTGCCGATCATCGGCGGCGAGGAGCAGCCCTTCAGCTACGGCGAGCTGCAGGCCGAAATGGACCTGCTCAACCGCGCCTACCTGGAAGTGATGGAAGCGGGCGACCGCCACGGGCGAGTGTTCACCTTCCCGATTCCCACCTACAACATCACCACCGACTTCGACTGGGAGAGCGACAACGCCGAGCGGCTGTTCGCGCTGACCGCAAAGTACGGCCTGCCCTACTTCCAGAACTTCCTAAACTCGGACCTCGAGCCGCACATGGTGCGCTCCATGTGCTGCCGCCTGCAGCTCGATCTCACCGAGCTGCTCAAGCGCGGCAACGGCCTGTTCGGCAGCGCCGAGCAGACCGGCTCGCTAGGCGTGGTAACCGTCAACTGCGCGCGGCTGGGCTATCGCTTCGCCGGCGACCAGGCGGGACTTTTACACGAGCTTGACCGGCTGCTGGCACTGGGCCGCGACAGCCTGGAGCTCAAGCGAGGATGCATCCAGCAGTGGATGGACGAGGGGCTCTACCCCTACAGCCAGCGCTACCTGGGCACCCTGCGCAACCACTTCTCGACCCTGGGGGTGAACGGCCTCAATGAGATGGTGCGCAACTTCTCCGATGGCCGTTTCGATATCGCCGACGCGGAGGGGCAGCAGCTGGCCCTGGACCTGCTCGACCACGTACGCGGGCGGATGCAGGAATTTCAGGAGCAGACCGGCCACCTCTACAACCTGGAGGCGACGCCGGCGGAGGGCACCACCTACCGCTTCGCCCGCGCCGACGCCGAGCGCTTCCCCGGCATTCTGCAGGCGGGCACGCCGGAGGCGCCCTACTACACCAATTCCAGCCAGCTGCCGGTGGGCCATACCGACGACCCCTTCGAGGCGCTGATCCATCAGGACCCGCTGCAGACCCGCTACACCGGCGGCACCGTGCTGCACCTGTATATGCGCGAGCGGCTCTCCAGCGCCGCGGCCTGCCGCAAGCTGGTGCACACCGCCCTGTCGCGCTTCCGCCTGCCCTATATCACCGTCACCCCCACCTTTTCGATCTGCCCGGTACACGGCTACCTGGCCGGCGAACACGAGTTCTGCCCGAAGTGCGACGACGCGCTTCTGGCACAACAAGCCAGCCGGGCCGAGGCAACGGCCTGACGCAGGCTTTCTCCCCCTGCCAACTAACCAGGAGCACGATATGCGTCAGATGGATACCACCTCCCTGCCCACCGCACAGCGCCAGCGCTGCGAGGTCTGGACCCGGGTTATGGGCTATCACCGCCCGGTCAGCCAATTCAACGTCGGCAAACGCGCCGAACATCGCGAGCGCTGCCATTTCCGCGAAGCCACCGGCCGCCGCTAGCTGCCCCACACCCTCGATAGGCCGGGCCCCCTCGGGGCCCGGCAGGGAGTCCCTGCCATGCTCACCAGCGAATCTCCCGTCAGCCGTTCTGCCGGCAGCGCCCAGGAGACGCTTCGCCTGCCGGTGGCCGGGCTGACGCCGATGACCACCCTGGACTACCCCGAGCACCTGGCCTGCGTGGTCTTCCTGCAGGGCTGTCCGCTGCGCTGCGGTTACTGCCACAACCCCGGCATGCTCGCCTCACGTCGGGGCGAGCACGGCGAGTGGGACGAGATCGAGGCCTTCCTGAGAAACCGCCGGGGCCTGCTTGAGGGCGTGGTCTTCAGCGGCGGTGAGCCCACCCTGCACGCCGAGCTCGCCGGCGCGGTGGAGCGGGCCAGAGCGCTCGGCTTCAAGGTCGGACTACATACGGCCGGTGTCTACCCGCGGCGCCTGCAGGCGCTGCTGCCCTGGCTCGACTGGGTAGGCCTGGACGTAAAGGGCCTGGCCGATGACATCGACCGCATCGTCGGGCGCCGCGGCATGGCCACCCCGCATGAGCAAAGCCTGGCGCTGCTGCTGAACAGCGGCATTGCCCTCGAGTGTCGCACCACGGTGCACTGGCGCGACTTCGACCTGGAACGCCTGCGCCGGCTGGCCCTGGACCTCGCCGAGCGCGGCGCCAGCCACTACGCGATCCAGCTGGCCCGCGCCGGCCAGTGCCTGGATGCGCGCTACGCCGAGCCAGCGCCGGGCGCCCCGACGACCGCAGAGATAGAAGCGCTTGTCAGCGAACTGCGCCCCAACTTTCAAAGGCTGACCCTACGCCACTAACATCACGCCGGCTCACCTCGCCCCGTGCCCTTGGGGGAAGGGCTCATGCAGGGATCTCCAGCGAGGGGCGGAAACGTCGCATCGCTCAACGCTCGGCGCAGGCCAGACGCTCGACGCGCGCCAGCCAATCGCCGAAAGGTCCCTGGGCCAGCCCCTCCTCGCGGCCATCCAGCAGGTTCTTGACCATCAGCCCAAGTTCGGTGTCACCCTCGATCACCAGGCGACGCTGAAAGAACAGGGCGTCGGGGTCCTGGCGCCGGGTGGCCAGGCACAGGAACTCGCGCCAGCCGCCGCGAATGGTGGCTTCGCCCGACTCCTGGGTAAGCCGAAAGCGCTCCGCTTCGAGGGTCAGGGTCAGCTGCACGCCCAGGTCCTCGACGTGCAGCGAGATCCGGCGGCCTGCGAGCGCATCGAACTCGCCCTCGGCCAGCGGTACGGCGAAGGTTCGGTTGAGCATTGGCTCGATCAACTGGCGCTTGACCACCAGTGGCACTCGGGGGTCAATGCTACGTATCAAACGGGGCAGTGCAGGCGGACGTGGCAGGGGCAGTAACGGCGGGGACATGACGGCTCTCCTGAAGATATCTACGCGGCCAACGCCGCCAGCCCACCCATCCTAGGCCGGTGTTTTCGCGGCTGCACTGACATGCATCAATTCGCTGGGCAGATCGCCACCCGCAGTCGTGTCGTGGGCGACCACTATACGGTGCGGGAGTAGCGGCCACTGCTGCTTGCCAGATAGGCATCGAAGGCCATGGCGGCGTTGCGCATCATCAGACGGCCGGTGGGTAGCACCTCGATCTCATTTTCACGGATCGCTAGTAGGCCGTCTTCGGCCATCTCCTGCAGCTGCTCTAGGGCGTCGGCGAAGTAATCGCGGAAGACGATGCCGTGGACGGCCTCGATGGCAGCGAAGTCGATGCGGTTGTGGCACATCAGGGCATTGATCACGTCGCGGCGCAGCCGGTCATCGTCGCTGAGCCGGTAGCCTCGGAACACCGGCAGCTGGCCCTGATCCAGGCGATGCTGGTACTGGGCGGTCTCTTTGACGTTCTGGCTGTAGCTGTCGCCGACCTTGCCGATGGAGGTGATGCCCAGCCCGACCATGTCGCAGTCGGCGTGGGTGGAGTAACCCTGGAAGTTGCGCTGAAGGGTGCCGTTCTCCCTGGCCAGTGCCAGCTCGTCGTCGGGCAGGGCGAAGTGGTCCATGCCGATATAGACGTAGCCGGCGGCAGTGAGGCGCTTTATGGTCAGCTCCAGCAGTTCCAACTTGCGCTCCGGCGGCGGCATGTCCTCGGGACGTATCATCCGCTGGGACTTGAACAGCTCCGGCAGGTGGGCGTAGCTGTAGGCGGCGATGCGGTCCGGGCGCAGGGCAATGATCTTCGACAGCGTGGTATCGAAACTCGCCACCGTCTGCAGCGGCAGGCCGTAGATCAGGTCGACGCTCACCGACTGGAAGCCGGCGTCACGGGCGGCCTCAACCAGCGCCATGACCTGCTCCTCACTCTGCAGCCGATTCACCGCTTCCTGCACGTCGCGGTCGAAGTCCTGCACGCCGAAGCTGAGGCGATTGAAGCCCAGGGCGTAAAGCTCATGGATCTGCTCGGGCGTCACGGTGCGCGGGTCCACCTCCAGGGAAAACTCGCGCTGGGCAGGCTCGGCAAAGTGGAAGGCCGCATCCAGCGCGGCCATCAGCTCGCCGAGCTGGGCGTTGCTCAGGTAGGTCGGTGTGCCTCCACCCAGATGCAGCTGGGTCATGCGCCGCGATTCCTCGAATAGCGCTCCCTGCACCCGGATCTCTTTCTTGAGCCATTCGAGATACTCGGCGGCGCGCTCGGTATTGTGGGTGATGATCTTGTTGCAGGCACAGTAGTAGCAGAGGCTCTTGCAGAACGGGATATGCACGTAGACAGACAGCGGCTTGGGCGTCTCGGCACGGTTGCTCCGCTCGGCGGCATTACGGTAATCATCCTCGGCAAAAGCCGCATGGAACTGGGGCGCCGTGGGGTAGGAGGTGTAGCGCGGTCCCGGACGATCGTATTTCTCTACCAGGGGGCGATCAAACAGCAGGTCATCATGCATCGTAACACGGCCTCTTGACGGGGTGGCGCCACCCAGGGTGCCGCACAATACCGCCGAGTATGCCATTCAGGATTCGGCTCGTCGGTACCCTTCTCGAGGTAGCTGACCGAGATCAATCCCCTCGCTAGCTAACTGGACATTGCCCCGGCAGCATTGAATCGGCCCCCGTGCGACGACTCGAATAGGGCTTTGCGCCAGGCGTGAAGATTCATATAAAATACTTTTTATTGGGCATCACGCCAAGCGGGAGGTCCCCATGACGCACCCTGTTTCACGCATCGCCTGGAGCGGCCTGGCCTACGGCTGTATCGGGCTAGGCACCGCCGGGTTGGTGGTGCCCTTGTTGCCTACCACGCCTTTCCTACTCGTGGCAGCCTGGGCCGCATCCAAGGGTTCGCCCCGGCTGGCTCGCTGGCTGCACCGTCATCCCCGCCTCGGCCCGACACTCCAGGCCTGGCGCGAGCAGCGCGCTGTGCCGCGCCGCGCCAAGCGACTGGCGCTAGCCCTGCTCGCGACCAGTTGGCTCGTGCTGTGGATGGGACGCGCGGCACCGCTGGTACTCGCGCTTACCGCGGCGCTGTTCTTGGCCGTCGCCACCTTCCTGATGACGCGCCCTGACGCCGCAACCGGCAGTCCCGACAGCATTCGGCCGGCAAACCCTATAGAGTGACCCTCTCCGCCAGCAGCGCCTTGCCCCAAGGCAAACCATGGAGCGCCGGATACCGCCATGCACCTGACCCGCTTTACCGACTACTCCCTGCGTGTTCTCGTCTTTCTAGCCGTCAAGGGCGAGGAGCGATCCACCATCCATGAGATCGCCGAGAGTTTCGACATCTCGCGCAATCATCTAATGAAGGTCGTTCAGGACCTGAGCCAAAAGGGCTACATCACCGCTATCCGCGGCAAGAACGGTGGCCTCCTGCTCAAGAAGGCTCCCGAGGATATCCGCCTGGGCACACTGGTGAGCGATACCGAGCATGATCTACAGCTGGTGGAGTGCTTCGGCGAGGATAACGCGTGCAGGATCACCCCTGCCTGTCGACTCAAGCCGATCTTGGCCGAGGCGCTCGGCGCGTTTCTCGCGGTACTCGATCATTACACCCTGGCCGACATGCTAGGGCCGCAGGAACCGGCTCTGGTCCAACTGCTCAGCATCCAGCCGCTGACCAGCCCCCAGGTTGATGCCGCGCCAGCACGGCTCCCCTAGTCGAGCGCCGAGATATTGCTCTGGATCAATGCAGCTCGGGCGACTAAGGGTCAAGCTGAAAGCCTGTATCAAGGGAGTTCATCATGCGTCGGCTCACACGGACATCATCAGCACAACGCACGCCAGGCCGCCTTATGGCCATCCTGCTCGCGCTGCTGTTGGCGATGGGCACGCTGACGAGTCACGGCGCCATGGAGCACCTTCAGGCCGACTGCGGCGTGGTCGCCGACTGGAGCTCAGATGGCGGCCATTCGGATCATGGACCCAGTGTCGAACATGATCGTGACGCCTCATCGTGCGCCCTCTGCTCCGTCGCCGCGGGCCAGGCGCGTCTTGCCTTGGTTGACCCACTGCGCCAGGCCAATTCACCGGCCATGGCAGCATCCCCGCAGCCCCCTCTTGCCCCCAGGCGCCCTCCCAAATCCTGATCGAACGCAGACGGCATGGCCGTCGGATCGCGAGCCGCTCGCGTTACAAGATCCCGTTCATCAGGAGTTCATCATGTCTATCCGTTTGTCATCGGCCGCAGTGGCGCGCCAGGTATACCTGCAATCCTCATTTGCACGCAACGTAAATCATCGGCTTCTTGGCTGGCTGCTGGCTGCTGGTCTCGCCCTTCCCAGCGCATCGACGCTCGCCTCGGCAGCTCCCCAGGGAAGTGTCGTCACCGCCAACGAACGCGGCGCCTCTCTGACTCACATCAACCTAGCGAGCGGCGATGCCAACACCCAATCCATCGGCATTGCCCCCCACAACGTCCAGCTCAGCGCCCCCGGCCACTACCTGATGGCCGTGGGGGAAGCTGCCACTGACGATCATCGCCATGGTCATGACGGCGGCCATGCCCACGGTGATGCGCCCGGCAAGCTCAAGCTCTACCCGGCCAATGATCCCAGCGGTGCTCTCGTGGCCAGCATCGAGGTTGGCAGCCACCCGGCCCATGTGGTCAGTGACCTGGAAGGTCGCTTCGCCTTCGTCACCAATGCCGGAGACGACAGCGTCTCGGTCGTCGACCTCGAGGCCAGAGAGAGCGTCGCTACCATCGCCACCGGCGAGTATCCCCACGGCCTGCGCCTTAGCCCCGACGGCCAGGAGCTCTACGTAGCCAACGTGCTGGACGGCAGCGTCTCGGTGATCGACGCCGCGGCACGGCAAGAGGTCGCTCGCCTGCCGGTGGGCCAGACCCCGGTACAAGTGGGCTTCACCCCGGACGGCGCCCGGGTCTTCGTCTCGCTGCGCGACGAGAACCGCGTGGCCGTTATCGACACCGCCAGCCGTGAGGTCATCGAGCGTATCGAGGTGGGCCGGCTACCGATTCAGGTACACGCCACCGCGGATGGCCGCTTCATGCTGGTGGCCAACGAAGGCAGTGAGGCCGAGCCCGACAACCGGGTCTCTGTCATCGCCCTCGACAGCCTGACGGTGGTGGCCACCCACGAGGTCGGCGCCGGTGCTCATGGCATCAGCGTCGAAGACACCGGCCGCTTTGCCTTCATCACCAGCCTTTATGACGACAGCCTCTCGGTCATCGACCTGGAAGCCGGCGCCGTCATCAACCGCTATGACACCGACCAGGGCCCCAACGGCGTGACCTGGGTTGGCCACTGAGGAGTATCACCATGACTGCACACTGCACCGCCCTGATGGGCTCCATGGGCTGGATCATGCCCATCGCCATGCTCACCCTGCTCGGCCTCGGCATCGCCGCCCTCGCCAAGTATCTGTTCACGTCCCGTCATCCCCCGGAGGCCCGCTCATGATCCGTTTCGGCTCCACTCTCATGCTCTCCGGCGCCCTGCTGCTGGGCGCCGGCACCGTCCAGGCCGCTCTGCCCGACGAGGCGACCATGTTCAAGAATCCGCAATGTGGCTGCTGCGACGAGTACGCCCGACAGCTGGAGGCCCGCGGGGTCGAGGTAAAACTCGTCGACGATATCGAGGTGGGCAAGATCAAGCAGCGCGTCGGCCTGCCCGTCGGCCACGGCTCCTGCCACACCACCCAGATGGGCGGCTACGCCATCGAGGGTCACGTGCCCTTCGCGGCACTGGAGAGGCTCTTCGAGGAGCGACCGGACACCCGCGGCATCGGCCTGGCCGGCATGCCCATCGGCACCCCCGGCATGCCGGGGCCCAAGCAGGGCGAGTGGGACATCTACAAGTTCCGCGACGGCGAGGCCTCGCCCTTCATGACCCTCTGATCCAGCCTGGAGGAAAGAAACGCCGCTTCCACCTACGGTGAGCGGCGTTTCACGATCGGCGGACCGTGTTACCCGACACGCCACTGCCAAGCGGCGACAGGCTGCCTGCCTGCTCCTCATCATTGCCCAGCACCGCCGGCGCCATGCCCAGCCGCCCGATGCCGGGCAGCTTGAGCGCCGGACGCAGCAGGTCGATGCCGAAGGTCAGGCCGAGCAGGGTGATCTCGAGGCCTTCGACCCGCGCCATGCTGACCCCGAACAGGCCGCCAAGGGCCAGCTGGTAACCGCTGCCGCTGGTGGTCGGCGCCCACCCTTCGCCGAACAGGTAATCACGCCCCACCGCGGTCACCGGCAGTGCGACATCGAAGCCCGGCACCTCGCGTATGACCCAGGCCACGAAGGAGTTGCTGTTGGGCCCTGGCCAGGCGCGGTAGCGATCGGGCTCCGGGTAGTCGGCGACGGCGGCGTCGATCAGTGGTACCAGCGCTGCCGCCGCTTCGCCGCGATAGTCGGCCAGCAGCGTCGGCGGATTGCCGAACCAGGCGCGATCCGGGGTATCCACCCCCGATACCACCGTAGGCCGGCGCCAGCTCAGCACGTGATGCAGGCGAAAGTCCTCCTCGCCCTCGGCGCGGGTCACGATCCAGGTATGCACCCCGAAAGCACCTCGCCAGCCGAAGGCGCGCGCGGCATAGACCTGCACCACCGGTGTGCCTGGGGTCTCCGGCGCCAAGCCGGCAGGCGTGCGATCCGCCGACGACCAGTGGCGATCCAGCGGCACCTCGCCGCTGGCCAGCATCCACAGCGGGCCGGCCAGCAGCAGGGCTACCACCAACAGCACGGTTCCCATGCTGCGCAGCATGAAGTTCATCGTTGGCGTCTCCTGCCCTATGAGCCAAATCCTGACACAGGCCTTGAATCCCGCCGCCGCGGCCCGCATCTTGCGTGTAAATCCGCCTGCTTCAAGGTCATCGCATGCCTATCGTAGATCCCCACAGCGGCCAGCCGCTGACCGCCACCGAATCCTCCCAAGCCGGCGCTGCCGCGCCGGCCGACGTCATCGTCGACATCGACATCAACAACTTCCAGCAGGTGGTGCTGGAAGGGTCGATGCAGACCCCGGTGCTGCTCGACTGCTGGGCCTCCTGGTGCGAGCCGTGCAAGAACCTGATGCCGATCCTCGAAAAACTGGCGGTGGAGTATAACGGCGCCTTCATCCTCGCCAAGCTGAATATCGAGGAGCAGCAGCAGATCGCCGCCCAGTTGGGCATCCGCTCGGTCCCCGACGTCAAGCTGATCATGCAGGGCCAGCTGTACGATGAGTTCCAGGGCGCGCTGCCCGAGAAACAGATCCGCGAGTGGCTGGCAAAGTATATCCAGCCGCCGCAGGATGCGCCGCAGAGCCCTGAAGAGCAGGCCCAGGCTGCGCTGGACGCCGGCGATCCCGCCACCGCCCGGAGCATCTTCGAGCAGCTTTCCCAGGCGCACCCCGATCACGTCGATTACCGCATCGACCTGGCCGGCGCCCTGCTCGCCGAGGGCAATCCCGACCGCGCACGTGCCATTCTCGACGGCCTCGCCCCGGAGGACCGCGATGCCCCCAAGGCGCGCGGCGTGCGGGCGCGTCTGGAGTTCGGCGAGGAAGCGCCCGGCGATGAGGCGCTGGCGGCGCTCGAGGGCCGCGACGACAGCGAGGCACTTTACCTGCGTGCGCTGCGTCAGGTCGCCGACGGCGACTACGAAACCGGCCTCGACGCGCTGCTGCAGCTGATGCAGCGCGATCGCGCCTATGGTGACGACCTGGCCCGCAAGACCCTGCTGCGGGTATTCGATGCGCTGGGCGCCGACCACCCGCTGACGGTCGCCTACCGTCGCCGGCTGTTCGCCATGATGTACTGAGCGGCTAGCGCGCTAGCCGTGCGTCGAGCCGCACCAGCGCCGCCTCGAGCTGCGCCTCGGTGGTGCCGAAGTTGAGCCGTACGAAGCCCGGCCAGCCGAAGTCGGCGCCGTCCGATAGCGCCACCCCGGTGTCGCGCAGCAGGGTCTGCTGGGGGCAGTCGCCAAGGCCGGCGTCGCGCATGTCGAGCCAGGCCAGGTAGGTCGACTGCGGTGGGTGCATGCTCACCCACGGCCAGCTCGCCACGCGCTCGCACAGGCGCTGACGATGCCCGCGTAGCACCTCGAGCAGCGCCTGGCGCCACGCTTCGCCATCGGCGTAGGCCGCTTCGGCGGCCACCAGCCCGAGCACGTTGGGATCCGACTGCAGCCCTTTCATCTGGGCAGCGAAGCGCCGCCGCAGCTCGGGGTCGGGAATCACCGCGCAGGCGCAGGTCAAGCCGGCCAGGTTGAAGGTCTTGGAGGGTGCCCATAAGGTGATGGTGCGTGCCGCCAGCCCGGGGTAGGCGGCCGCCAGCGGCCGGTGCCTGGCACCTTCATCGAGCAGCAGGTCGCAGTGCAGCTCGTCGGAGACCACCAGCAGGTCGTGCTTCTCCACCAGCGCGGCCAGTCCGGCCAACTCCTGCGCCTGCCAGACGCGCCCGGTGGGGTTGTGTGGATGACACCATAGCAGCAGCCGCGTATCGTCAGTGATCGCCGCTTCCAGGGCGTCGAGATCGAGCCGCCAGGGCTCTCCCGGCGCCGCCGGTTCGCCCAAGGGCGCCTGCTGCGCCATGCGCCCGGTGCGCTCGGCGACCTTGAGGAACGGCGGATAGATCGGCGTCACCGTGAGTACCCCGTCGCCGGGCTCGGTGAGTGCCATACTGGCGAGGTGCAGCGCCGGCACCACGCCGGGCAGCCACAGCTGCCAGTGCGGCTCGATCGGCCAATCGTAGTGCCGGGCACTCCAGTCGCATAGCGTGCGGTGCAGGCTGTCGGGCACCAGCCCGTAGCCGAATACGCCGTGCTCGACCCGCGCCTGCAGCGCCTCGATCACCGCCGGCGGGGACACGAAGTCCATGTCGGCGACCCACAGCGGCAGCACGTCGCCGGCATAGCGATGCCATTTCTGCGACGGCCACTCAGGCTGGTCGCCGCGGGCCTCGGGCGGATGCCGACGCGTTACCGGCGTGGCAAAATCGAACTGCATGACGTCTCTCCACTCACTGGTCAGCCAAGGAATCGCCTTTGAACATGCCTGAAAGCCCCTTCTATGCCAAGGCCATGCGCGGTGCCTCCCGGCTGGTCGGCCACTGGCTGCTGCTGGGCCAGGCCGACCCCGACCGCCTGGCCATGATCCTCGCCGATACTGCCCGCGTCGCCAAGCTCGGTGAGCCCGAGGAGACGCCCAGCGGCGCCACTCTTGGCGCCTGGAGCGGCGATGCCACGCCGCCGCTGTGGGCGGCCCGCGCAGCGACCTTCCTGCTACTGCAGATGCCGGCCAAGCCGATACCCCGCGATGAGCTGGAAGCCTGCGCCTGGGCGTACTGCTGGCTGAGGCTGCGCCATTTCGACGCCCTCGCCGATGCCCAGGTGGCACTCCCGGCACACCTCGCGGAACCTCTCGCCGACGCACTGCCGGCGGCCTGGCACGATCATCAGCAGCTGCGCCTGATATGATCCGATCTTTGCCCGAGGAGCCCGCATGGATGTGCCACTGAGCTGGCAGCTGGCCAAACTCCTGCTGTCGATCGGCCTGGTGCTGGGCCTCTCCTCGATTGCCGTGCGCGTCAGCGCCCGCGTCGCCGGACTGCTGGCCGGCTATCCGCTGGGCACGTCCATCGCCCTGCTGTTCATCGGGCTGGAGATCTCGCCCGAGTTCGCCGCCCAGAGCGCGGTGCACACCCTGGCCGGGTTCACCGCCACCCTGGCGCTCGGCGCCGGCTACCTGGCCTGCGGTCGCCGCGATGGCCTGGGCGGCATCCTGCGTGGCTGCCTCGGCGGCTTCGGCGCCTGGCTGGCGGTCAGCCTGGTACTGACCCAGCTCGATTTCACCCGGGTCACGGGCACCCTGACCACCCTGGCGGCCATCGTGATGGTGGCCTGGCTCTACCGGCAGATCCCGGACAGTCGCACACCGCCACCGGGGCGCTTCTCGTGGGCGGTGATGGCACTGCGGGCAGCGCTGGCTGCGCTGATCATCGTGGTGATTACCGGCCTCGCACATTGGGTGCCAGCCGCCTGGGCCGGCGTCATGGCTGCCTTTCCGGTCACCCTGTTCCCGTTCCTGATCATGCTGCACCTGGCCCACGGCGCAGCACCGGTGGCGACGGTGATCAAGCACTTCCCTGCGGGCCTCGGGTCGCTGCTCAGCTATACGCTATGCGTCTCGCTGACCTACGCTACTCTGGGGCTGGCCTGGGGGACGCTGATCGGCTTTGTGATGGCCACACTGTGGCTGCTGGGCTGGTCGCAGTGGCTGGCATGGCGGCGAACGCAGCGGCTGAACCGGGAGGCCCGCGCATGACCCCGGCGATCAAGGCGCTGGCACGCGCCAAGGTGACCCACCGCGTGCTCGACTACCCCCACGACCCACGCGCCCCGGCCTACGGCCTGGAGGCCGCCGAGGCGCTCGGCCTGGCTCCGCAGAGCGTGTTCAAGACGTTGCTGGCGCAGCTCGACGATGGCCGCCTGGTGGTGGCCATGGTGCCGGTTAGCGCCCAGCTCGACCTCAAGGCGCTGGCGCGGGCCGCCGGCGCGCGCAAGGCCAGCATGGCCGAGCCCGGCGACGCTGAACGCGCTACCGGCTATGTGCTCGGCGGCATCAGTCCGCTGGGCCAGAAGAAGCGCCTGGCGACCTTTATCGACGCCAGCGCCGCGGGCCTTGACCCGCTGTACGTCAGCGGCGGGCGGCGCGGCCTGGAGATTGCCCTGGCCAGCGCCGACCTGATCGCCCTGACCGGCGCCAAGCTCGCCCCGCTGGCGCGCTAAGCGAGCCGAACGCCGGATTATGCTGTCTCAACGTCACGCCCATGCGCCGGGAGCCCCATGGTGATCCGCTACAATCTCTGGCTGGACCCCGACAACACCGCCCAGCACCGTGCGGTGGAAGCCGACCTGGAGCGCTACTTCATGGAGCGCTTCGCCGACTACCCGCACATCCGCTTGTTCGGGGCCGATCCCTACGATTATGATGCCCCGTTCAATCGTCTCTACGACGTGCTGATGGCCCGCGCCGCCGAGTACTGCGAGCGCCAGTGGCGCTACGTGGCGACCCCGGTGCAGCTCAACCAGGCATTCTTTCGCGCCGTGGGCCGCTCGAACAAATTCCTGCGAGATCCCGACGATGGTGCTCCACCCCGACACGATACCTGATGAACGCCAGCTGACGACCATCACCCAACAGCTGGGCCGCATGCCGCGTGGCATCCAGGCCCTGGCGGCCACCGACGTCGAGGGCACGCCGCTGGTGCTGAGGATGGCCTCGATCATCGATGGCAAGCCCTTCCCGACCCTCTACTGGCTCAGCTCCGAGCGCCTCAAGGTCGAGATTTCGCACCTCGAGGCCGCCGGGGTCATCAAGTCACTGGAGGCACGCCTGCAGGAAGATCCGGCCTTTCTCGCCGCCTACCACGACTGCCATCGCGACTACGTCACCCAGCGCTGGCAGCACATGCCCAGCGAGCAGCAGGCCGAGGCCGAGCGACTCGGCTATGCGGCGCTGCTCCGCGAGCGCGGTATCGGCGGTATCGCCAACTGGGATCAGGTGCGCTGCCTGCACACCCAGTACGCGCACCACCTGTGCGGACACAACGTGATCGGCCAGTGGCTGGACGCCGAGTACGGCATCGCCGACTGCCTGCCCTGAGTCCAGGACGATGCTAGGATAGAGGGCCATTCAAGGAGGGCGTCATGGCCAATATCTGTGTCTATCTCGGCTCACGCGAGGGTCGCGAGCCAGCTTTTCGCACTGCCACCGAAGCCTTGGGCGCCGAGATCGCCCGGCGCGGTCATCGGCTGGTCTACGGCGGGGCGCGCATCGGCCTGATGGGGGCACTGGCGGATGCCGCCATGGCCGAGGGCGGGGAAGTGATCGGCGTGATGCCGCACCACCTGGTCGAGCGTGAGCAGGCCCACCACGGCCTCACCGAACTGATTCGCGTGGCCAACATGCATGAACGCAAGGCCAGCATGGCGGCCCGCGCCGACGCCTTCATCGCCCTGCCCGGCGGCATCGGCACCCTGGAGGAGCTGTTCGAGGCCTGGACCTGGCAATATCTCGGCCTGCACGAGAAACCCATCGGCGTACTCGACACCCAGGGCTTTTATGCACCGTTGCTGGGCTTTCTCGACAGCACCGTGGCCCACGGCTTCCTCAATCCAGAGACTCGCGCCAAGCTGCTCTCGGCCGAGACACCCGCTGCGCTGCTGGACCACCTGGACAACCACCTGGCCGGCTGATCTAGCTCCCGCGCCGGCGATGTGCCGCGCGGGCATCCACCAGCGCCCGGGTGCGGGCATAGGTGAGCTGCAGCAGCCGCGCATCCTCCCCGGCACGGTGGCGCTGAATACCACGTTCGCGGATCAGGGTTTCCTTGGTGGCCTGCCACAGTGCCAGCTGCTCGTCGCACAGCAGGCGGCGCAGCGCCTCGAGGCGGAAACGCGGCAACATCCCAGCATGGTGAAACAGCAGCGATAGCCAGGTGTTGTCGTAGCCCCAGCTGTCGCTGTAGGCGACGCCCTCCTCGGCCAGCTCGTCATTGAGCCAGCGTGCCACCTCGATCACCGGATGCCCCTCGCGGTTCAGCCGATTGCGCGAGATGCCGTGCAGCAGCTCGGCCTTGGGATCCCAGTGGGTCCACTCATCCAACGGCTGGATCAGAAACGCGCAGCTTGAGCCGTCTGCCCGCGCCAAGCCTACCTCGATCGGGTAGCTGCCGCGTCCGAACCCGGACGCTTCGATATCCAGCAGGGTAGGCAAGGCCACGTGGTAGGCATCCTCTTAAAAGGCATAGGCCCGATCGAGCGCTCGATCAGGCCTATAGGGTAAGGGCTAAGCGCACTGCGGTCACTAGTGGCGGGTGGCCGCCTCGGGTATATCGATGCCGGCATGCTGGTCAGCCAGGCGCTGCCAGTACTCGGCGCGCTGACAGTCGACCGCCAACCCCAGCTGCCCGTGGCGATAGGCGTCGGCCAAGCGTGCCGCCGCCAGCGCATGACCGGCTTCCCCGGCACGCGCATACCAGGTCACCGCGTGGTCGTCACGCCGCGGATACTGGGCGCAACCGTGCTCGTAGATCGCGCCGGCCTGGTACTGGGCGCGCTCATCGCCGCTGTGGGCGGCCTGCAGCACATAGCGCGCCCCCTTGGCCTTGTCCTGGGGGCTGGCACCACGATGAAACAGCATGTGGCCGTACACCGACAGCGCTGCCGTATGGCCGGCATCGGCACAGCGCTGGAAGAGATGCATGGTCAGACGCTGAGTGCGCGGCGAGCGCGGCAGCCAACGGGTATGAAACAGCTGCTCCGCCAGGCGATACTCAAGACGGGTGAACAGTGAAGATGCCTGCGGCATGGCAAACAACCTTGATCCTGTAAACGGTGCGATGATCCTGCCGGCACTACCCTGTACCTGATCATCACGCGCTTGACGACTGGCTCTTCGGGCTCCGCCGGGCCAACGGGTCGCAAGCATACGCCCCCTGCACAGGCGACTCAACCCCGGAGATTTGCCGCTTTGGTAGCCCCCCGCTACCATGCCTTTGGCACCTGTTCCGTTCTTTTCCCGACCCGGAGTGACGAATGCAGATTCGACCCCTTGGCGACACCGGTATCGACGTCAGTCGGCTATGCCTTGGCACCATGACCTTTGGCGAGCAGAACAGCGAGGCCGAAGCCCATGAGCAGCTCGACCGCGCCGTGGCGTTCGGCATCAACTTCATCGACACCGCCGAGATGTACCCGGTGCCGCCCAAGGCCGACACCCAGGGCCGCACCGAGGCCTATATCGGTAGCTGGCTCAAGCGCCGCGGCGCCCGCGACGACGTGATCATCGCCACCAAGGCGGCGGGGCCCGGCCTCGAGCATATCCGCGGCGGTCCGCGCATGTCCCACGCACACATTCACAAGGCGGTAGACGCCAGCCTGGCTCGGCTGCAGACCGACTATATCGACCTTTACCAGTTGCACTGGCCGGATCGCAGTACCAACTATTTTGGCCGCCTCGGCTATGAGCACGACGAGGATGAGGATGCCATCCCGCTTGAAGAGACCCTGGCTGCGCTCAAGGAACTGGTAGATGCCGGCAAGGTGCGCGCCATTGGCCTCTCCAACGAGACGCCGTGGGGCGTGATGCGCTGCCTGCGGCTGGCTGAGACGATCGGTGTGCCCCGCGTTGCCAGCGTACAGAACCCCTACAACCTGCTCAATCGCAGCTTCGAGGTGGGCCTGGCCGAGATCGCCCACCGCGAGGGTGTCGGCCTGCTGGCCTATTCTCCGCTGGGTTTCGGGGTGCTGTCCGGCAAGTACCTCGACGGTGCTCGCCCGCCCAAGGGCCGCCTGACGCTCTTTGAACGCTTCAAGCGCTACACCTCCGAGGTCGCCGAAGACGCTACGCGCGCCTATGTGCATATCGCCCGCGAACACGGCCTTGATCCCGCCCAAATGGCGCTGGCCTACGTCAACTCACGTCCGTTCCTGACCAGCAATATCATCGGCGCCACCAACATGGAGCAGCTCGAGGCCAACCTGGCCAGCGAGTCGCTGAGGCTCGATCAGGAAGTGATCGAGGCCATCGAGGCGGTTCATCGCCGCTTGCCCAATCCCTGCCCCTGAGACCCGAGGCGCGGCCTATCATCGCGATAGCCGCGCCCACCCAGCGGGCTTGATATACTGGCGCCAACATTTCGGGTTACAAGGAGCGCCCCATGCTGAGCGTCATATCCCCCGCCAAGACACTCGATTTCGAGACCTCGCCCTCGACCACGACCCACAGCCTGCCGGACTACCTCGACCACAGCCAGCAGCTGATCGACATCCTGCGCGACTACTCTCCGCAGCGGCTCTCGGAACTGATGGGTATCAGTGACAAGCTGGCCGGCCTCAACGCCGCCCGCTTCGCCGAGTGGCAGCCGCCGTTCGACCTCGACAACGCCAAGCAGGCCGCCCAGGCCTTCCAGGGCGACGTCTACGCTGGCCTGGAGGCCGAGACCTTCAGTGAGGAGGACAACGTCTTCGCGCAAGAGCATCTGCGTATTCTTTCCGGCCTCTACGGCCTGCTCAAGCCGCTCGACCTGATCCAGCCCTATCGCCTGGAGATGGGCACTCGCCTGCCAAATGCGGCCGGCAAGGACCTCTACGCCTTCTGGAAGCAGACCCTCACCCGCGAGCTCGACCAGGCCATTGCGCGTAGCGGTTCACGGGTGCTGGTCAACCTGGCCTCCAACGAGTACTTCAAGGCCATCGACGCCAAGGCCCTCGACGCCGAGGTCATCACCCCGGTGTTCAAGGATGCCAAGAACGGCCAGTACAAGATCATCAGCTTCTATGCCAAGAAGGCCCGCGGGCTGATGAGCGCCTGGATCATTCGCCAGCGCCTCAACGATGCCGAAGACCTCAAGCACTTCGATGTCGCCGGCTATCGCTATAATGCCGCCATGTCTGAAGGCAAGACGCTGGTATTCACCCGCGAAGAGGGCGCTAGCTGAAGTTCAGCGGGCGAACTGCGCGTTCACGCAGGAAACGGCGGTGGATATCCTTGAAGCGCGCATCGTCGCAGCGCTTGAGCCACTCATAGGCGACCATGTCGGCACTTACCGCCACCGCTCCCGCTTGGACGGCCCGCTGCCGAGCCAGTCGCGCCTCGTCACGACGGCGGCTGACCGTGGCCTCATCCAGCCAGAACACCGCGTAGCCCGCCTCGAGCAGGCCAAGGGCGGTCTGCAGCACGCAAATATGCGCCTCTGCGCCGCACAGCACGACCTGGCGACGGCCGCTGGCCGCCAGCGCCTCGGCTAGCGGCGCCTCGTCCATTGCGCCGAAGTGTGACTTCTGCCAGCACTGCGCATGCGGTAACGCCTCGAGCAAGCGCGGGTCGCTATGCCCAAGGCCTGCCGGATACTGCTCGGTCAACCAAACCGGCACCTCCACCTGCGTAGCCAGACGGCCCAGCCACACCGCCTCGGTAACCGCTTGCTCACCGCCATCGATCACCGGCAGCAGCCGCGCCTGCAGATCGACCAGCATCACCAGACTCTCTTCCAGCACCATGCGCATTGTGCGTCCTCATCTCGACCTGCGGGCATTCAGCATAGCCCCGCAACAGGGTATTCTAGAAGCCTACCGATGACCGATGAAGAGACCTCGTACGATGCGCAATCTGTTTGTGATGCTGCTGGTGGGCATGATGGGCTTCGGCCTTGCCATTGAATATGCCGAGGCGCGCCGCATGGGCGGCGGCGGTAATATCGGCAGTTTTTCGCGCTCCGCCGATCGCCCCGCCTCGACGCCGGCCCAGGCCGGACAGCCCGCCAATGCCGCACAGGCAGGCGCTCGCGCCGGAGGCATGGGCGGGATGATGGGCGGACTGTTGGCCGGCGGACTCCTGGCAGCACTGTTCTTCGGCGGCGCCTTCGATGAACTTCGTCTGATGGATATCCTGCTAATGGCGGGGCTGGGCTTTCTGCTGTTCAGGCTGCTGGCGCGCCGTCGGCTGGCCGCGGCCGGCAACTCCCCGTCGGCCCCTCATGGCGAGGCCCGCGCTCAGGCGTTCCAGGCCGCCCCCGGGGCGATGCTGGGCGGTGGCAGCGAGCTGGGCAGCCTGCCGGCCTGGTTTGACAAGGAGCGCTTCCTCGGCGGTGCCAAGGAGCACTTCATGACCCTGCAGCGAGCCTGGGACAACAATGACCTAAGCGGCATTCAGGAGTATGTGACGCCGGAACTCTATAACCTGCTGCGCGAGGAGCGCGCCCAGCACCCGGCCAACAACCAAACCGAGGTCATTCGCCTATTCGCCGAACTCGGTGATGTACGTGAGATTGGCAAGCAAGCTGAAGCCACGGTGATCTTCCACGGCATTCTCGAGGAAAACGGCACCCAGACCGAATTCAATGAGACCTGGCACCTAACGCGCGACCTGCGTGATGGCGCCCCCTGGTACCTGCAAGGTATCGAACAGAACGCCGGACACTGAATGCCAGTGTATTAGCCAAGACAAAGGCCAGGCATTGCCTGGCCTTTGTGATGATTCTATTGCGTAAATCTATGCGCTTAGTTCTGGGCGTCTTCGGCGCTGTCTTGAATATCCTCGCCCAGCTCCTCCATGCCTTCCCCAGCATCTTCCATGGCATCGTCGATATTCTCACCCGCTTCCTCTGCCGGGCCTTGATCGTCGCAAGCCGCAACCCCACCAAGGACCATGGCCATCAACACGGCTAGTCCAAGTTTCCGCAGCATCGTCGTCTTCATCCTGGTCTCCTCCTGAGAACATCGGGCATGCCTTGATCTTCGTTACGCTGACCAAGCGGCCGATTATTGCGCGAGCCACCGAGACTAGCAAAATATCCCGCCTAGTATCCAGCCCACCGAATAAAGAGAGCTAGCCCCAAACGACGAAGCCCCGATCTCTGCGAGAACGGGGCGTCTGGACATGAAAAAAACCCCAAGCACAGGATGCTTGGGGTTTTCTCGGTATAGGTGCCTGACGATGTTCGGGGCGGCCTTCCGCTACTCTACTCGTCTCATCCTGAGACTCGCCCTTCGGGCCCGCTAAAGCGGTTCCCGTTTGTTCCCGACAAACGGGGTCCATGGGAGACCCCCAAACGACGAAGCCCCGACCAATGGCCGGGGCTTCTAAATAAGTGCCTGACGATGACCTACTCTCGCATGGGGAGACCCCACACTACCATCGGCGCTGAGCGGTTTCACTGCTGAGTTCGGCATGGGATCAGGTGGTTCCCGCACGCTATGGTCGTCAGGCGAAAAACGTGGGAATCATGCCAACCAATACGTCTCAACGCATCCGTCAATTGTCGCGTAATCCACAGACCCCTTGGGGTTATATGGTCAAGCCTCACGGGCCATTAGTACACGTTAGCTCAACACATTGCTGTGCTTCCACACCGTGCCTATCAACCAGCTAGTCTCGCTGGGCCCTTCAGGAGGCGTAAAGCCTCAGGGAAGTCTCATCTTGAAGGGGGCTTCCCGCTTAGATGCTTTCAGCGGTTATCCTGTCCGCACATAGCTACCCGGCAATGCCACTGGCGTGACAACCGGAACACCAGAGGTGCGTCCACTCCGGTCCTCTCGTACTAGGAGCAGCTCTTCTCAAACTTCCGACGCCCACGGCAGATAGGGACCGAACTGTCTCACGACGTTCTAAACCCAGCTCGCGTACCACTTTAAATGGCGAACAGCCATACCCTTGGGACCGACTTCAGCCCCAGGATGTGATGAGCCGACATCGAGGTGCCAAACACCGCCGTCGATGTGAACTCTTGGGCGGTATCAGCCTGTTATCCCCGGAGTACCTTTTATCCGTTGAGCGATGGCCCTTCCATACAGAACCACCGGATCACTAGAACCTACTTTCGTACCTGCTCGACGTGTCTGTCTCGCAGTTAAGCACCCTTATGCTCTTGCACTCAATGCACGATTTCCAACCGTGCTGAGGGTACCTTCGTGCTCCTCCGTTACTCTTTGGGAGGAGACCGCCCCAGTCAAACTACCCACCACACACTGTCCTCGACCCGGATAACGGGCCTGAGTTAGAACGCCAATGATGCCAGGCTGGTATTTCAAGGTTGGCTCCACCCGAACTGGCGTCCGGGTTTCTAAGCCTCCCAGCTATCCTACACAAGCAACATCAGCATCCAGTGTGAAGCTATAGTAAAGGTTCACGGGGTCTTTCCGTCTAGCCGCGGGTACACAGCATCTTCACTGCGATTTCAATTTCACTGAGTCTCGGGTGGAGACAGCGTGGCCATCATTACGCCATTCGTGCAGGTCGGAACTTACCCGACAAGGAATTTCGCTACCTTAGGACCGTTATAGTTACGGCCGCCGTTTACCGGGGCTTCGATCAAGAGCTTCGCCTTGCGGCTAACACCATCAATTAACCTTCCGGCACCGGGCAGGCGTCACACCCTATACGTCCGCTTACGCGTTTGCAGAGTGCTGTGTTTTTAATAAACAGTTGCAGCCACCTGGTATCTTCGACCGCCTCGTGCTCGGGGAGCAAGTCCCTTCACACTAACGCGGCGTGCCTTCTCCCGAAGTTACGGCACCATTTTGCCTAGTTCCTTCACCCGAGTTCTCTCAAGCGCCTTAGGATTCTCACCCTGACCACCTGTGTCGGTTTGGGGTACGGTCTCACATGGTCTGAAGCTTAGAGGCTTTTCCTGGAAGCGTGGCATCAGTGACTTCCAGACCGTGGTCTGTTCGTCTCGTCTCTCGGCCTTGAGGATCCGGATTTGCCTAAACCCTCAGCCTACCGACTTTCACCAGGACAACCAACGCCTGGCTCACCTAGCCTTCTTCGTCCCCCCATCGCAACCATGTCAGGTACGGGAATATTGACCCGTTTCCCATCGACTACGCCTTTCGGCCTCGCCTTAGGGGCCGACTCACTCTGCTCTGATTAGCATCGAACAGAAACCCTTGGTCTTCCGGCGGGGGAGTTTTTCACTCCCCTTGTCGTTACTCATGTCAGCATTCGCACTCGTGATACCTCCAGCAGACTTCTCAATCCACCTTCATCGGCTTACACGACGCTCCTCTACCGCTCATCCCTAAGGATGAACCCGTAGCTTCGGTACCTGGTTTAGCCCCGTTACATCTTCCGCGCAGGCCGACTCGACTAGTGAGCTATTACGCTTTCTTTAAAGGATGGCTGCTTCTAAGCCAACCTCCTAGCTGTCTGAGCCTTCCCACATCGTTTCCCACTTAACCAGGATTTCGGGACCTTAGCTGACGGTCTGGGTTGTTTCCCTTTTCACAACGGACGTTAGCACCCGCTGTGTGTCTCCCACGCTCGCACTCACCGGTATTCGGAGTTTGCCTCGGGTTGGTAAGTCGGGATGACCCCCTAGCCGAAACAGTGCTCTACCCCCGGCGGTGATACGTGAGGCGCTACCTAAATAGCTTTCGAGGAGAACCAGCTATCTCCGGGCTTGATTAGCCTTTCACTCCGATCCACAAGTCATCCAAATCTTTTTCAACAGATCCTGGTTCGGTCCTCCAGTTGATGTTACTCAACCTTCAACCTGCTCATGGATAGATCGCCCGGTTTCGGGTCTATATCCAGCGACTGGTCGCCCAGTTAAGACTCGGTTTCCCTACGCCTCCCCTATACGGTTAAGCTCGCCACTGAATATAAGTCGCTGACCCATTATACAAAAGGTACGCGGTCACCGAACATGTCGGCTCCCACTGCTTGTACGCACACGGTTTCAGGATCTATTTCACTCCCCTCTCCGGGGTTCTTTTCGCCTTTCCCTCACGGTACTGGTTCACTATCGGTCAGCCAGGAGTATTTAGCCTTGGAGGATGGTCCCCCCGTCTTCAGTCAAGGTTTCACGTGCCCCGACCTACTCGATTTCACGTGATCAGATTTTCGGCTACGGGACTATCACCCACTATGGTCGAGTTTCCCAACTCGTTTGCCTAATCAGTCACACGCTTAAGGGCTGGTCCCCGTTCGCTCGCCGCTACTAGGGGAATCTCGGTTGATTTCTTTTCCTCAGGGTACTTAGATGTTTCAGTTCCCCTGGTTCGCCTCCCAACACCTATGGATTCAGTGTGGGATACCCAGCTTATGCTGGGTGGGTTTCCCCATTCAGAAATGCCCGGGTCACAGGTCGTTTGCCACCTCACCGAGCCTTATCGCAGGCTTCCACGTCTTTCATCGCCTCTGGCTGCCTAGGCATCCACCGTGTGCGCTTAATCGCTTGACCATATAACCCGAAAGGGTCTGGTCTGCGATTACGTACGACAATTGCCGGATACGCTTGAAACGTATCTTGCATTTCTCCTTGCGGAGAAATTTGTCAGCATGATTCACATTGTTAAAGAGCAGACTGTCAATCGACAGTCATAAACCGGTCATCGTCTGATGCGATGGTGGCTTATGACTGTAGATCCGATCAGGTAATTCGACTGTTGGACGCTAGCGGCCAAACGATCTGAGGCAAGGCGAAAGGCGACGACGCATAGTGCGCTATGCGAGGAGACTTTCAACGTAGCATCAGGAAGTTTGGTGGAGCCAAGCGGGATCGAACCGCTGACCTCCTGCGTGCAAGGCAGGCGCTCTCCCAGCTGAGCTATGGCCCCCTATCAACATCCACTCCGATGAAGGAGAAAATGTAATTTCGTCGGAGACAAGGCGCTTTGGGCCGACGCATAGCCTGCTATGCGAGGTTCAAAGCAACGCCGTATCCGGCGAAATTTGGTGGGTCTGGGCAGATTTGAACTGCCGACCTCACCCTTATCAGGGGTGCGCTCTAACCAACTGAGCTACAGACCCGGCACTGTACCGTTGCAAGCTGCTGGCAACCCGCTGGCCGACCTCACCCTGCTTTCCACTTAAGGTCAGGGGGTGCGCGCTAACCAGCTGATCTACCGACCCGCTTGCAACCGCTGGGTCCTCGACCCAAACAGTCTTTGCTCTGGCCGATCAGGTAATTCATTGTGAGCACTTGCCGACACGAGATGAATTCGTCGATAAGGAGGTGATCCAGCCGCAGGTTCCCCTACGGCTACCTTGTTACGACTTCACCCCAGTCATGAACCACACCGTGGTGATCGCTCCCCCGAGGGTTAAGCTAACCACTTCTGGTGCAGTCCACTCCCATGGTGTGACGGGCGGTGTGTACAAGGCCCGGGAACGTATTCACCGTGACATTCTGATTCACGATTACTAGCGATTCCGACTTCACGGAGTCGAGTTGCAGACTCCGATCCGGACTGAGGCAGGCTTTATGGGATTAGCTCCACGTCGCCGTCTTGCAACCCTTTGTACCTGCCATTGTAGCACGTGTGTAGCCCTACCCGTAAGGGCCATGATGACTTGACGTCGTCCCCACCTTCCTCCGGTTTGTCACCGGCAGTCTCCCTAGAGTTCCCGACCGAATCGCTGGCAAATAGGGACAGGGGTTGCGCTCGTTACGGGACTTAACCCAACATTTCACAACACGAGCTGACGACAGCCATGCAGCACCTGTCTTTCGGTTCCCGAAGGCACACCAAGATCTCTCTCGGCTTCCGAAGATGTCAAGGGTAGGTAAGGTTCTTCGCGTTGCATCGAATTAAACCACATGCTCCACCGCTTGTGCGGGCCCCCGTCAATTCATTTGAGTTTTAACCTTGCGGCCGTACTCCCCAGGCGGTCGACTTATCGCGTTAACTGCGCCACTAAGAACTCGAGGCTCCCAACGGCTAGTCGACATCGTTTACGGCGTGGACTACCAGGGTATCTAATCCTGTTTGCTACCCACGCTTTCGCACCTCAGTGTCAGTGTCAGTCCAGAAGGCCGCCTTCGCCACTGGTATTCCTCCCGATCTCTACGCATTTCACCGCTACACCGGGAATTCTACCTTCCTCTCCTGCACTCTAGCATGACAGTTCCGGATGCCGTTCCCAGGTTGAGCCCGGGGCTTTCACAACCGGCTTATCACGCCACCTACGCGCGCTTTACGCCCAGTAATTCCGATTAACGCTCGCACCCTCCGTATTACCGCGGCTGCTGGCACGGAGTTAGCCGGTGCTTCTTCTGTGAGTGATGTCCTTCCTCGAGCGTATTAAGCCCAAGGCCTTCTTCCTCACTGAAAGTGCTTTACAACCCGAAGGCCTTCTTCACACACGCGGCATGGCTGGATCAGGGTTGCCCCCATTGTCCAATATTCCCCACTGCTGCCTCCCGTAGGAGTTCGGGCCGTGTCTCAGTCCCGATGTGGCTGATCATCCTCTCAGACCAGCTACGGATCGTCGCCTTGGTGAGCCTTTACCTCACCAACAAGCTAATCCGACATAGGCTCATCCGATAGCGCAAGGTCCGAAGAGCCCCTGCTTTCTCCCGTAGGACGTATGCGGTATTAGCCTGGGTTTCCCCAGGTTATCCCCCACTATCGGGCAGATTCCTATGCATTACTCACCCGTCCGCCGCTCGTCAGCATCCAGCAAGCTGGATCTGTTACCGCTCGACTTGCATGTGTTAGGCCTGCCGCCAGCGTTCAATCTGAGCCATGATCAAACTCTTCAGTTTCAATCAATGCGGTTCTTGCTCACCCAGCATCCGAAGACACCAGGCAAAAGCGAACCAATCTTGGCTCAAGGTTCAAACGTTTACTCAATTCCGATCCGAAGATCGGTGACGAGTCGCTTGCCTTGATGATGTGGTGACTGATCACCTCGTCATCGACAAGCGCCCACATGAATTACCTGATCGATTGTTAAAGAGCGTCTCGCTGTTGCCGTGGCTCGTGAAGAGCCGCCAGCGCCCGGCGAGGAAGGCGTATTCTACTGAAACGGTGCGGCTTGTCAAGCCTCGGCGGTGGCGATCAGTGCGACCACATCGCAGCGAACTCCGCCTGCCCGAGCGTCTTGCGACGCGCCGTTCGAGTGGGGCGCATTCTACCGTTTCCGGCGGGCCTGTCAATCGCTTTTCTTCTCAGCTCGACAAGAAAAACCCAACAAAACCAACTGCTTGCCCCTCTCTCTACCGCTGCCTACGTATGCCCGTCGGCAGCAGCGGATGCGTACTTTACGGCTTTACCGTGAGGCCCGCAAGCCCTTTTTGACAGAAAACTTATCCACACCCTGCCGCCTACCGCCGACTGTGGACAAAACCACTGGCGAAGGGAGCGCTGTAGACGACAACGCCCGCGCGGTGAACTGACCCCCAATAGTTGGACGGCTCATTCAGTCGGCGCTCAAGGCCTGAGTCCTGTACTGCACAGGGCTCAGGCCTTTTAATTTCATCTTGATACGCTCGTGGTTGTAGTAATGGATGTAACGGTCGAGGCCTTGCTGCAGCTGCTCTATGGTGTCGAACCGGTTCAAATGGAAGTATTCAGCCTTCAGGGTGCCGAAGAAGCTCTCCATCGCAGCATTGTCCAGACAGTTCCCTTTCCGTGACATGCTACGGAGTATCCGCTTCTCCACCACTAGGCGGCGATATCTGGGGTGGCGATAATGCCAGCCCTGATCCGAGTGGAGCAGCGGCCGGTCCCCCGCGATCAGCCTGCTAAAGGCTTTCTTGAGCATACCCTTCACCAGGTCGAACACCGGGCGTGGCCCTGTCTGGAAGGCAATGATCTCTCCGTTATATAGATCCATGACCGGTGACAGGTAGAGCTTCTGGCCATTGACCTTGAATTCGGTGATGTCTGTCACCCACCGTTGATGGGGACGCTGAGCCTGAAACCGACGCTGCAACGTATTCGGGGCGGCGTAGCCTTCCGCGCCTCGGTAGGCACGATACCGCTTAGGGCGAACCAGGGACTTCAAGCCTAGCTGTTGCATCAACCGCTGGACGGTCTTGTGGTTGATCGCCTCACCTGCCTGCCGCAGAACGGAGGTGATGCGACGGTAGCCATAGCGCCCTTTGTGGCGGTCGTAGATCGCCCGGATACGCGCCTTCAGAGCCGCGTACCGATCGTCAGCGTCCAAGGCCTTGATCTGGTAGTAGAACGTGCTGCGCGGCAGCTCGGCCGCACGCAGCAGCAGCGCCAGTGAGTGCTCATGCCTTAATCCTTGGACGGCTTGGGCTTTTTGCCCCGCGTCGTCGCCCGCTTTTCCTGGATCAAGGCATCGAGCTTTTTTAAGTAGGCATTCTCTGCCCGTAGATAGGCCAGTTCCTCGAGCAGTTCCTCATGGGAGCGCTCCTCATCGGCGCAAGGCTTGGGCGGTGATGGGGGCTTCTGGGGCATGGGGCGGCGTCCCTTACGCTTTGGGGCTAACGCGGTCAGACCCCCACTATGATATTGGCGTTCCCATCTGCCAATAGCGCCAGCGGCACGGATATCAAACAGGGCCTCGGCCTGACGGATCGACAAGCCGTCGCGCCACATCCTTTCCAGCACCTCACGCTTGAACGATGAGCCGTAGTGGTGGCGCGTCTGGCGTAACCCTGAAGGACCATGCTGCCGGTAATGCTCCAGCCATCGCCGGACCATGGAATAATCCAGCTCAAGCTGGCGGGCTACCTCCTTTATGCTGCCCCCCACGCGCAGACATTGCTGCACCACCTGCCACTTGAACTGCTCGCTATATCGATTCCTCATAGAAACACCCCGAAGGTTGGGTTGGATGTCCAACTTTCGGGGTGCAGTTCACAGGGCGGGCGTTGGCTGTCAGCAAGGCAGTCGATTTGGCTAGCGGATGACCACCCGGGCATAGCGCTTCTTGCCGGCCTGAATGACGTAGGCCTTACCGGTATCGAGCATATGCTCCTTGGCCACTACGTCGCCGTCGACCTTGACCCTGCCGTTGCCCAGCATGTCCTTGGCCTGGGCGCTATTGTTGGCGAGCCCCGAGCGATTGAGTACCGCGGCGATCGGCGCCTGGGGACTACCTTCGAAATCGACCTCGACCTCGGGCAGGTCCTCCGGCAGCTCGCCCTCGGCGAGCTGGTTGCCGGCCGACTTGTGGGCATTGGCCGCCGCCTCTTCGCCGTGGTAGCGGGCGATCAGTTCCCGGGCCAGGATCATCTTGATGTCGCGCGGGTTGGCGCCCTGCTCGGCGTCGCGCTTGAGTGCCTCGATCTCCTCGTTGCCCTTCAACGAGAGCAGCTCGAAGTAGCGCCACATCAGGCTATCGGGCAGCGATACCAGCTTGTTGAACATGACACCCGGTGCCTCATCGACACCCACATAGTTGCCCAGCGACTTGGACATCTTCTGCACGCCGTCGAGACCTTCGAGCAGCGGCATGGTCATCACCACCTGTGGCTCCATGCCGAAGTGCTTCTGGATCTCGCGCCCCATCAGCAGGTTGAACTTCTGATCGGTACCGCCCAGCTCGATATCGGCCTCGAGCGCCACCGAGTCGTAGCCCTGCACCAGCGGGTAGAGGAACTCGTGGATCGAGATCGGCTGCCCGGACTTGTAACGCTTGTCGAAGTCGTCGCGTTCGAGCATGCGCGCCACGGTGCTCTGGGCCGCCAGCTCGATCATCTTGGCCGCCGACAGTTCGCCGAACCACTCGGCATTGAAGCGCACCTCGGTCTTGTCGGGATCGAGGATCTTGAACACCTGCTCACGATAGGTATCGGCGTTGGCCTTGACCTCGTCCTCGGTGAGCGGCTTGCGGGTGACGTTCTTGCCGGTCGGATCGCCGATGCGTCCAGTGAAATCGCCGATCAGGAAGATGACCTCATGCCCGAGATCCTGGAACTGGCGCATCTTGGTCAGCAGTACGCTGTGGCCCAGGTGCAGGTCCGGCGCCGTGGGATCGAACCCCGCCTTGATGCGCAGCTTGCGGCCAGAAGCGAGCTTCTGCTTCAGCTCGTCTTCCAGCAGAATCTCATGGGTGCCACGTTGCAACAGCGCCAGGGCGCTCGCGACATCGGTCATCGTCTCCTACTCCCGTCAAGGCGGTGAATCCGGCAAGCCAGACTGGCTCACAAAATGATGCGCAATGGTAGCATGTCTTATCCACTATCGGTGACGCCCTCTACCGCCACCCGCCCGCAGGGAGCCGCGCATGCCACGTTTTCTGGGATTGATGTCGGGCACCAGCCTCGACGCCATCGATGCGGCGCTGCTGCACGTCGACGCCGCCGGCCGGCTGCACCTCGAGCAGACCCACGCCGAACCGTTGCCGCCGGCGCTGCGCCAGCGGCTGCTCAGGCTGTGCCAGGCCGAGTCGGTGAGCTTTGCCGAGCTGGCCTATCTCGAGGATGCCTTCTGCCGCCACCAGGCCACTGCCGTACACAAGCTGCTCACCGCGGCCGGATTGAGGGCAGGTGATATCGAGGCCATCGGCAGCCACGGCCAGACCGTCGAGCACGCCCCCTACGGGCACAGCGGCGGCCCGGCCTATACGCTGCAGCTCGACAACCCCAGCCTGCTGGCCGAGCTTACCGGCTGCACGGTGGTCGCCGATTTCCGCCGCCGCGACCTGGCCGCCGGTGGGCAGGCCGCCCCGCTGGCCCCGGCCTTCCACGAGGCGGTGTTTCGCCACCCCACGGAGTGGCGACTGGTGCTCAACCTGGGCGGCTTTGCCAACTTGACCCTGCTGCCGCCGCTGGACAGCGAGGCCCAGGTGATCGGCTTCGATAGCGGGCCCGCCAACGCCCTGCTAGATGCCTGGCACCAGCGCCACCGCGGCGGGAGCTTCGATGCCGACGGCGCCTGGGCGGCCTCGGGAAGGGTCGATGAGCCATTGCTCGAGCGCCTGCTGGGCGAGCCGTTCTTTCACCGCCCGCCGCCGCGCAGCACCGGTCGCGAGGTGTTTCACCTCGCCTGGCTCGAAGGCCATCTTACCGGCAAGGAGACTCCGGTTGACGTGCAGGCGACCCTGGCGGAATTGACCGCCACCAGCGTGGCGCTGGGTGTCGAGATGGCGCGGGAAGTGAGCGCCGCGCCATCGGCGTCAGCGCTCATCCCCTGCGGCGGCGGTGCCCACAACCGTGACCTGCTCGGTCGCCTGGCTCGCCACCTGCCCGATACCGCCCTGGTACCCAGCAGCGACTGGGGCTGGCCGGCCGACTGGCTCGAGGCCGCGGCCTTCGCCTGGCTGGCCTGGCGGCGCCTCGCCGAGCGCCCCGGCAACCTGCCCTCGGTGACCGGCGCCGCCGGACCGCGGGTGCTGGGCGGCCTCTATTCCGCCTAGAAGTCGTCTTCGTCGCGTAACTTTAGATGGCCGGCATCCTCTTTGAGCTGCTCGATGCCGCCGCTATCGCCGAACTTGATCATCAAGCGCAGGTCGTTGGCCGAGTCGGCGTGCACCAGCGCCACCTCCTGGCTGATCACGCCCTCACGGTAGAGGTCATAGAGCGCCTGATCGAAGGTCTGCATGCCCAGGTCGCGAGAGCGCGCCATGATGTTCTTGATCTCGCCTACGTCGCCCTTGCGAATCAGGTCGCTGATCAGCGGCGAGCGCAGCATGATCTCGATCGCCGCGCGCCGCCCGCCGTCCAGGGTCGGCAGCAATTGCTGGGCGACGATGGCCTGCAGGTTGAGCGACAGGTCGAGCCAGATCTGGTCGTGTCGCTCGGCGGGAAAGAAATTGATGATGCGGTCCAGCGCCTGGTTGGCATTGTTGGCATGCAGCGTGGCCAGGCACAGGTGGCCGGTCTCGGCGAAGGTCAGCGCGTGCTCCATGGTCTCGCGGGTGCGCACCTCGCCGATCAGGATCACGTCCGGTGCCTGGCGCAGCGTATTCTTCAGCGCCACTTCGAAGGATTCGGTGTCGATGCCCACCTCGCGCTGATTGATGATCGCCTTCTTGTGCGGGTGGATGTACTCGATGGGGTCCTCGATGGTGATGATATGCCCGCCCAGGCTCTCGTTGCGCTGCTGAATCATCGACGCCAGGGTGGTCGACTTGCCGGTACCGGTGCCGCCGACCACGAATACCAGGCCACGCTTGATGCCGGCCAGGTCGCCCAGGGCACTCGGCAGCGACAGCTCATCGAGATGCGGGATATCGAAGGCGATCCGGCGCAGCACCATGGCCGGCTGGTTGCGCTGCTGGAAGGCGCTGACGCGAAAGCGTCCCTGCCCTGGCAGGCTCAACGCGAAGTTGGCCTCCTGCTCGGCGGCAAAGCGCTGGCGCTGGTTGTCGGGCATGGCGGCCTTGACCAGCTCGGTGACCTGGGCCTGGGACAAGCCCTGCTCGCCCAGCGCGGTGAGCTTACCGGCCACCTTCAGCGTCGGCGGTGCGCCGACCGAGATCAGCAGGTCGGACGCCTGCTGGTCGACGATAATCTGCAGCAACTGCTGCAACCACTCATTGGCGGTCATGGTGCCCCCTTGCGCATGGCGTTATTGTGGGTCGAGTCAAGTGCTCAAGGTGCTCTTGGCCTTGGCCTGGGCCTCTTCGCGGGTCACCGAGCCCTCGCCAATCAGCTTGGCCAGCGAGGCGTCGAGGGTCTGCATGCCCAGGTTGCCGCCGGTCTGGATCGCCGAGTAGATCTGCGCCACCTTGTCTTCACGGATCAGGTTGCGCACCGCCGAGGTGGCGACCAATATCTCGTGGGCAGCGATACGCCCCCCGCCCTGGCGCTTGAGCAGCGTCTGCGACACCACCCCCTGCAGCGACTCGGAGAGCATCGAACGCACCATCGCCTTCTCGTCGCCGGGGAACACGTCGATGATACGGTCGATGGTCTTGGCCGCCGACGTGGTGTGCAGGGTGCCGAACACCAGGTGACCGGTTTCGGCGGCGGTCAGCGCCAGGCGGATAGTTTCCAGGTCACGCATCTCGCCGACCAGGATGACATCCGGGTCCTCACGCAGAGCACTGCGCAGCGCCGGGGCAAAGCCGTGGGTATCACGATGCACTTCACGCTGGTTGATCAGGCAGCGCTTGCTGCGGTGCACGAATTCCACCGGGTCCTCGATGGTCAGGATATGGTCGTAGCGGGTGTCGTTGATGAAGTCGATGAGTGCCGCAAGCGTGGTACTCTTGCCCGAGCCGGTGGGGCCGGTAACCAGCACCAGGCCGCGCGGCAGCAGGGCCAGGCGGCGGAACACATCGCCCAGCCCCAGGTCCTCCATGGTCAGCACCTCGGAGGGGATGGTACGGAACACCGCACCGGCGCCGCGGCCGTGATTGAAGGCGTTGACGCGGAAACGCGCCACGCCCGGCACCTCGAAGGAGAAGTCGGTTTCGAGGAACTCCTCGTAGTCGCGGCGCTGGCGATCCCCCATGATGTCGTAGATCAGCTTGCGCACCTCGCGGTCGTCCATGGCCGCCACGTTGAGGCGGCGAATATCGCCATCGACACGGATCATCGGCGGCAGCCCCGCCGACAGGTGTAGATCAGAGGCGTTCTGCTTTGCCGAAAACGCCAGCAATTCGGTAATATCCATGGACTTTCCCCGCTCCCAGTAAGGTCGTTATCAGTATGACAGAGGTTGCGATTGACGAGACACTCGAGGCTGCGCGCCTGCGTCTGGCGCGCGCCCTGGACGCAGCGGGGCGTCCGCCTGGTGCCGCCGAGCTGCTGGCCGTGAGCAAGACCAAGCCGGCAACGCTGATTCGTGCCGCCTACGCCCGCGGGCAGCGCGCCTTCGGCGAAAACTACCTGCAGGAAGCGCTGGACAAGCAGCAATCGCTAGCCGATCTCGATGACATCGTGTGGCATTTCATTGGCCCACTGCAATCCAACAAGACCCGCCAGGTCGCCGAACACTTTAGCTGGGTGCACAGCGTCGACCGCGCCAAGATTGCCCGCCGGCTCAGCGAGCAGCGCCCTGAGCCGCTGCCGCCGCTGGACATCTGCCTGCAGGTGAACGTCAGCGACGAGCCCACCAAGGCCGGCGTCAGCCTCGCCGCGCTGCCGGCGCTGGCAGAGGCCGTCATGGCGCTACCGCGCCTGCGACTGCGCGGCTTGATGGCGATCCCTGCGCCCTGCGACGACCCACAGCGCCAGCGCGAGCCCTTTGCCCGCCTGCGCGAAGCGCTCGATGACCTCAAGGCACGCCATCCCGAGGCGCCGCTGGACGCTCTGTCGATGGGCATGAGCGACGACCTGGAGGCGGCCGTGGCCGAAGGCGCGACCCTGGTACGCCTGGGCACCGCGATCTTCGGCCAGCGCCCGCCACGAGACTGACCCGGCAACCGCCGCCAACAACCAACACCCAACTGCAAGGAGCCCCGCATGGGCAATCAACTGGGAAGCGCAGGACTGCTACTGGTCAACACCCTGGTCAACATCTACCTGTTCCTGATGATGCTGCGCTTTCTGCTGCAGGCATCCCGCGCCGACTACTACAACCCCATCAGCCAGTCGGTGGTCAAGATCACCCAGCCGGCGGTGCGCCCCTTCCAGGGCTTCCTCAGCCCGATGGGCCCCTTCGATCTGGCGACGCTGGCCTCGGCCTTCCTGATCAAGGCGGTGAGCATCGTGGTGATCCTGCAGATCGCCGGTTTCGGCATGCCGCCCATCGCCGGCACCGCCATCGCCAGCGTCGCGGCACTCGCCAACGCCATTCTCAAGATCTACTTCTTCGCGCTGATCGCGATGATCATCCTCAGTTGGGTGGCCCCCAACGCCAGCCATCCCGGGGCGCTGCTGATCATGCAGCTGGTCGAGCCGATCATGGCACCGGTGCGCAAGGTGATTCCGCCACTGGGCATGATCGATCTGTCGCCAATCGTGGTGTTCATCGGCATCAGCCTGGTCGACAGCGTCGTGGTCGGTGCGCTGACCCGCGCCGCCGGCATTCCCGGCGCCCTGGTCGGCCTGTGACAGCCAAGGAGTCGACACGTCCGATGTCCGAGTTCGCCCCCGATTCCGTCGGCCTGGTGACGCCGCAGACCGCGCGCTTCGACGATCCGCTCGAACTGGCCTGCGGGCGCACCCTGCCCGGCTACGAGCTGGTCTACGAGACCTACGGCACCCTCAACGCGGCACGCAGCAACGCCGTGCTGATCTGCCATGCGCTGTCCGGCCACCACCATGCCGCCGGCTACCACAGCAGCGACGAACGCAAGCCCGGCTGGTGGGATGCACACATCGGCCCCGGCAAGTCGATCGACACCGAACGCTTCTTCGTCGTCTCGCTCAACAACTTCGGCGGCTGTCACGGCAGTACCGGCCCGACCAGCGTCAATCCCGAGAGCGGGCGCCTGTGGGGGCCTGACTTTCCCATGATCACCGTCGAGGACTGGGTGAACAGCCAGGCGCGGTTGGCCGACCGGCTGGGCATCGAGCGCTTCGCTGCGGTAGTCGGCGGCAGCCTCGGCGGCATGCAGGTGCTGCAGTGGACGCTGGCCTATCCCGAGCGCATTGCCAACGCCGTGGTGATTGCTGCCACGCCCAAGCTGTCGGCGCAGAACATCGCCTTCAACGAGGTCGCGCGCCAGGCGATCCGCTCCGACCCCGAGTTCTTCGAGGGCTGGTACGCCGAGCATGACACCGTGCCCAAGCGCGGTCTCAAGCTGGCGCGCATGGTGGGGCATATCACCTACCTGTCGGAAGACGCCATGGGCAGCAAGTTCGGCCGCGACCTGCGCAGCGACGACCTCAACTTCGGCTTCGACGTGGAGTTCCAGGTCGAGTCCTACCTGCGCTACCAGGGCGATACCTTCTCGACCTCGTTCGACGCCAACACCTACCTGCTGATGACCAAGGTGCTCGACTACTTCGACCCTGCGGCCAGCCACGGCGGCGACTTGGCCCGCGCCCTGGCACCGGCCAGTTGCCCGTTCCTGGTGGTCAGCTTCTCCACCGACTGGCGCTTCACGCCGTCGCGCTCGCGGGAGCTGGTCAACGCCCTGATTCGCGCCGGCAAGCGCGTCAGCTATGCCAATATCGACTCGCCCCACGGCCACGACGCCTTCCTGCTGCCCGAGCCGCGCTACCGGGCAGTGTTTGCCGGCTTCATGGCTCGCGTGGCCCGTGATCTCGACCTGGAGGGCCACTGATGCGCGCCGACCTTGCGCTGATTCACCGCTGGGTGCCCGAGGGCGCTCGCATTCTCGACCTCGGCTGCGGCGACGGTATGCTGCTCGACGCCCTGGCCCGCGACAAGAACGTCACCGGCTACGGCCTGGAGATCGACCCGGCGGGCATCACCGCCTGTATCGAGAAGGGCGTCAACGTCATCGAGCAGAACCTCGACGACGGCCTGGCCAACTTCGACGACGATGCCTGCGACCTGGTGATCATGACCCAGGCGCTGCAGGCGCTGCGCCGTCCCGACCTGATGCTCGACGAAATGCTGCGCGTCGCCGGCGAGTGCATCATCACCTTCCCCAACTTCGCCTTCTGGCGCCATCGCTGCTACCTCGGCTTCAAGGGCTACATGCCGGTCTCCAAGACGCTGCCCCACGCCTGGTACGACACCCCCAATATTCACCTATCGACCTTCAACGACTTTGAACGCCTGTGCCGCGACAAGGGTCTGATCATCACCGACCGCGCCGTGGGCAACGGCGGCGGCGAGGGCAGCTGGACCACCCGCCTGTGGCCCAACCTGTTCGGCGAGACGGCGATCTTCCGGGTCAGTCGCCGCACCCCGTAACGCAAGGAGGATGAACATGCGCACCGCGACTCTCGCCGGTCTGGGCCTGGCCTTATGGCTGCTGAGCCCGCTGGCCGGCGCCCAGCAGTTCGAACAAGTCGGTGACTACCAGGTCCACTACAGCGCCGTGAACACCAGCTTTCTCAGCGACGAGGTAGCCGAGGCCTACGCCATCCAGCGCAGTCCCGCCCATGCACTGCTCAACGTCAGCGTGGTCGAGGAGCAGGACGACGGCAGCACCCGCCCGGTCAATGTCGCGGTCAGTGGCAGCGTCGGCCCGCTCTCGGGCAGCCAATCGGCGCTGGCGTTTCGCAACGTCCGCGGTCCCGACGATACCCGCGCGCAGATCGCCACCTTCCGCATCCACGACGACGAAGCGCTGCGCTTCGATCTCGACGTGACCTACGACCGTAACCGCGAGCCAGAGCGGGTCAGTTTCATTCAGCGCTTCTATATCGAACGCTAAGCCGGCGCCTCGAGCGTGCGCGCCAGCGTCACCGGCAGGCGCTGTGCCAGGCGGATCGCCCGCGGCACGCCCGCCTCGCGCTCGACCGCACAGCGGTAGGCCAGCACCTCGACGCCACGCTCGGCGACCTCGCGCAGCGTCGCCGCATAGGCCGGGTCGAGGTGTGCCGCCGGGGCCACCGCGTCGATGCCCTCGTGGGCCACGCAGAACAGCAGCACCGCCCGCTGCCCTTCGGCGGCGAGTCGCGCCAGCGTCTCGAGGTGCTTGCGGCCGCGCTCGCTCACCGCATCGGGAAAATAGCCGTGGCCGTCGCGCTCCTTGAGGGTGACCTGCTTGACCTCGACATAGGTCGCGCCACCGTCAGTCGCGGCGAGACGGAAATCGAGGCGGCTCTCCGCCACTGTCGCCTCGCGCCTGAGCGTCTCGAAACCGGCCAGCGGTGCGATGACGCCATCGCGCAGCGCCTCCTCGACGATGGCGTTGGCGCGCCCGGTCTGCACCGAGGCCGTGGCCAGGCTGCCATCTGGCTGGGGCAGCTCGATCAGCTCCCAGGTCCAGGCCAGCTTGCGCTTGGGGTTATCGCTGGGCGACAGCCACACCCGGCAGCCGGGGACGTTGACCGCACGCATCGAGCCGGTGTTGGGGCAGTGGGCGACCACCACCCGGCCATCGTCGAGCTCGATATCGGCGAGAAAACGCTTGTAGCGCCGCAGCAGGGTGCCGGGCACCAGCGCCGGATACTCCATCAGGCCCCCTGGCGGGCCAGGAAGCGCTCGAGGCGCTGCAGCGCCTCCTCGAGCCTGGCCACGTCAGTGGTGAAGGCAATGCGCACATGGTGCTCGCCGCCGCGCACGGCGAAATCGATGCCCGGGGTGATCGCCACTCCCTCCTCGGCCAGCAGCCGCCGGCAGAAGGCCTGGCTGTCGTGGCTGTAGCGGGCGATATCGAGCCACACATAGAAGGCGCCCTGGGGCGCCAGCGACGGCGCCAGACCGAGCCGCGCCAGCCCCACCAGCAGCGCATCGCGACGCCGGCCGAGCTCGCGGCGCTGGGCCTCGAGAATCTCCCGGCACTCGGGGGTGAAGGCCGCCAGCGCGGCATACTGGGACGGCGTCGGGGCGGCCAGGAAGACATTCTGCGCCAGCCGCGTGAGCGGCTCCACTGCCGCCTCGGGCGCCACCAGCCAGCCCAGCCGCCAGCCGGTCATGCCGAAGTACTTGGAGAAGCTGTTGACCACGAACGCCTCGGGCGCCAGCGCGGTGGCCGACAGCGGCGCCAGGTCGTAGCTGAGCCCCTGGTAGATCTCGTCGACCAGCAGCTCGCCGCCGCACGCCGCCACCGCCTGGGCCACCGCCGTGAGCTGGGCGGCATCCAGCATGTGCCCGGTGGGGTTGGAGGGCGAGGCCAGCATCGCCAGCCGTGTATCGTCGCGCCAGTGGCGCGCGACCAGCGCCGCGTCGAGCTGCCAGCCGCTGTCGTCGCCCACCGACACGCAGTCCAGTTCGGCGCCGGCCATGCTCATGAAGTGGCGATTGCAGGGATAGTTGGGGTCGGCCATCAGCACCCGGTCGCCGTGCTCCACCAGCAGTTGGCTGGCCAGCAGCAGCGCCCCGGATGCACCGGGCGTCACGATGATCCGCGCCGGGTCGACCTCCACGTCGAAGTGCTCGCGATAGTGGCCGCTGATCGCCTCACGCAGCGCCGGCAGCCCGGCCGCCGGCGTATAGCGGGTGCGTCCGTCGGCGAGCGCCTGCTGGCCGGCAGCCACCACCGGCGCCGGGGTAGCAAAATCGGGCTCACCGACCTCCAGGTGAATCACGTCGGCCCCTCTCGCCTCCAGGGCCTGGGCCGCCTCGAGCAGGCCCATCACGCGAAAAGGCTGAACGCTCGCCAGCCGGCCACTCCACCGCATTGCCATCCTCCTGTGTCACGCCTTGTTTCGGCACCTTGGCGCCACTTGTGTGGTCGAACCCTTAGTGTAAGCGGACTCACCCGCCTTGCGCAGCGTCATGGAAAGTATCAAGGAGGGCCATCAGGTCACAGGCAGTGGTTGCAAAGGCGGCGTTTTTTCGCTAAACAAGCAAACCTTCGGCACAAGTGTCTCTCAGCTTGGGTCAGGGTATTGTTCAGTAGTCACACAAGTAACGAGGCAGCCCCATGCCAGTAGCAGCCAAGAAAACGGAAGCGCCCAAGAAATTCACCCCCTACGAGCCGGCGGCGGGTGAAGAGTACATGAACGAGAAGCAGCTCGAGCACTTCCGACAGATCCTGCTGGGCTGGAAACAGGAGCTCATGGAAGAGGTCGACCGCACCGTGCGTCACCTGCAGGAAGAGGCCAACAACTACGCCGACCCGGCGGACCGCGCCACTCAGGAAGAGGGCTTCAGTCTCGAACTGCGCACCCGCGACCGCGAGCGCAAGCTGCTCAAGAAGATCAACGAGACCATCGACAAGATCGATGAGGACGACTACGGCTTCTGCGAAGCCTGCGGCGTCGAGATCGGCATCCGCCGCCTCGAGGCGCGCCCCACCGCCACCCTATGCGTCGACTGCAAGACGCTGGCCGAGCTCAAGGAAAAGCAGCTGGGCGGCTAACGTCATGCGCCCGGCGCACACCCATCACGGCGACGGGCACCCTCCAGGTGCCCGTTTGTCGATCTGGACGGCACGCGGGTCATGAGCGTTGCGCGCGGCCGCTTTGCGCCGACGCCCTCGGGCCCACTGCACTTCGGCTCGCTGGTGGCGGCGCTGGGCAGCTATCTGGATGCCCGCCACGTCGGCGGCGAGTGGCTGCTGCGCGTCGAGGATATCGACCCGCCGCGCTGCCCGCCCGATGCCGCCGACACCATCCTGCGCCAGTTGGAGGCCTTCGGCCTGCACTGGGACGGCCCCGTGCACTACCAGAGCCAGCGCCACGCCGCCTACCAGGCCGCCCTGGAGCGGCTGATCGCCGCGGGTCTCGCCTACCCGTGCAGCTGCTCACGCAAGCAGTGGCGCGACTATGCCATCTACCCCGGCTGGTGCCGCACCGGCGTGCGCGAGCCCGACAAGCCCCAGGCCTGGCGGCTGCGAAGCGACCGCGGGCTGCGCCCGGTGGCGTGGCAGGACCGGCTGTTCGGCGCCCAGCGCTTCGACCCCGCCGAGCTCGGCGACGTGGTGCTCAAGCGCAAGGACCGGCTGTGGGCCTACCAGCTGGCGGTGGTGGTCGATGACGCCGCCCAGGGCATCAGCGACGTGGTACGCGGCCTCGACCTGCTCGACAACACGCCCTGGCAGCGCCAGCTGCAGCACGCCCTTGGCTACCCCGAGCCGCGCTACCTGCACCTGCCGCTGATCGTCGCCGCCAACGGCCAGAAGCTCTCCAAGCAGAACCTGGCGCCGGCGCTGCCCCACGCTGACGGTGCCGCGCTGCGCCGCCTGTTGCATCGGGCACTGCTGGCCCTCGACCAGGCGCCGGATCCGGCCGCGGCCGACGCCCCGGTGTCCGAGCAGTTGGCCAGCGCGATACCGCGCTGGGATTCACGCCGCCTCAGCCCCCAGCGCCACCGCCGCGACACGAGCTGATACCATCGTCAACACCGGTACCTCTCGAGGACGCCCATGTACGTCTATCGCATCATGCTGTTCCTGGTGTTTGGCGGCTATCTGCTATCGCCGCTGCTGATGAGCGGCTGGGCCAGCCCCGGCACCGCCTGGTATCGCCCGTTCCTGATCTGGGCCGGGCTGATCGCCCTGACGGTATGGCTGGAACAGAAGAGAAAGCTCGATGAACGCTAGTCTCAGCGTCCCCGCCGTGCTGCTGCTCGGCAGCGGCTATCTGGCGCTGCTGTTCCTCTGTGCACTGGCCGTCGAGCGCGGCTGGGTGCCGTCACGCATTGCCCGCCACCCGGCGGTCTACACCCTGGCGCTGGGGGTCTACGCCAGCGCCTGGGCGGTGTACGGCAGCCTCGAACTGGCCAGCGAGGCGGGCTACGGCTACCTCGCCTACTACCTCGGCGTGGCCGGTGCCTTCCTGCTCGCGCCGGTGCTGCTGCTGCCGATCCAGCGCATGACCCGCACCCACCAGCTGTCGTCGCTGGCCGACCTGTTCGCTTTCCGCTTCCGCTCGCGCTGGGTCGGCAGCCTGATCACCCTGGTCAGCCTGCTGGCGGTACTGCCGCTGCTGGCCCTGCAGGTCCAGACCCTGGGCAGCGCCATCCATCTGATGACCGGCAGCGCCACCCCGGGGCTGCTGGCGCTGGGCTTCTGTGCGCTGATCGCGCTGTTCGCGATCCTCTTCGGCGCTCGACATACCCGGCTCCATGCGCGTCACGACACCCTGCTGGCGACCATCGCCGTGGAGTCGCTGGTCAAGCTCGCCGCGATGCTGGCTCTCGGCGGCGTGGCGCTGTTCGGTATCTTCGACGGTCCCGCCGACCTGCAGGCCTGGCTCGACGGCCCGGGCCTCGCCCAGCAGGCTGCCATTCCGCCCCTCGACCCGGCCCACTGGCGCACCCTGCTGCTGCTGTTCTTCGCCGCGGCCTTCCTGATGCCGCACATGTTCCACATGACCTTCGCCGAGACGCTGTCGCGGCGCGCCCTGCTGCAGGCCGGCTGGAGCCTGCCGCTCTACCTGCTGCTGATGGCGCTGCCGGTGCCGCTGATCCTGTGGGGCGCCCAGCGTGTCGGCGCCGACGCCGAGCTGCTCGGCAGCGCCTATCTGGCGTTCGGCCTGGCCGACGCCTGGTGGGTCGACGCGCTGGCGTTCATCGCCGGACTGGCCGCGGCCAGCGGCACCATGATCATCATCGCGCTGGCGCTGTCGGGAATGATCCTCAACCATATCGTGCTGGTCGCCCACCCGCCGACCTACCAGCCCGACCTCTACCGCTGGCTGCGCTGGCTGCGCCGTGCGTTGATCGCCGCGGTGATCTTCGGCGGCTGGCTGCTGTATCGCACGGTCGGCGTGAACCACGACCTTACCGCGCTGGGCATTACCGCCTTCGTCGGCATGGCACAGTGTCTGCCCGGCATGCTGGCGGTGCTCTACTGGCCGGGAGCCAATCGCAAGGGCATGGTCTCGGGACTGCTGGTGGGGGTATCGATCTGGCTGGCCGGGCTATGGCTGCCACTGCTCACCGCCCAGCCGGGGCTGGTGATCATCCCCCCAGGACTCGAGGCGCTGGAGGGCGAGCCGCCCTGGTACGTGGTGACGCTGCTGGCACTGGCTGCCAACATCCTGACCTTCATTCTGGTCTCGCTGCTCACGCGCACCTCCGCAGGCGAGCGCGCCGCCGCCGAGGCCTGCTCGGTGGATGCCGTGATCCGCCCCAAGCGCCTGCCGCTGAGTGCCGCCAACGGCGCCGAGTTTCAGCGCCAGCTGGCCCAGGCGCTGGGCGAGGAGGTCGCCGAACGCGAAGTCACCCGCGCCCTCGGCGCGCTGCGCATGAGCGCCGACGATAGCCGCCCCTATGCGCTGCGACGGCTGCGCGACCGCATCCAGGCCAACCTCTCAGGGCTGATGGGCCCCTCGGTGGCACAGGACATCGTCGATCGCTTCCTGCCCTACCAGCGCAACGGCCAGGCCGAGACCGACGATATCCACTTCGTCGAGAGCCGCCTGGAGGCTTATCGTTCGCGGCTTACCGGCCTGGCCCGCGAGCTCGACGGCCTGCGCCGCTACCACCGCCGCACCCTGACCCAACTGCCTATCGGGCTGTGCGCCTTCGGCGACGACGGTGAGCTGCTGATGTGGAACGACGCCCTGGCCGAACTCTCCGGCATTAGCGGTGCCAGCGTCATCGGCGCACGGCGCGACAGCCTGCCGGCCCCGTGGAGCGAGCTGCTGGGACGCATCCTCGAGCAGCAGCACAGTCATCTCTACAAGCAGCAGGTGAACCTGGCCGTCGGCACCCGCTTCCTGACCCTGCACAAGGCGGTGCTGCAGCCCGGCGACGCCGAGCGCGGCGGCAGCGTGATCCTGGTCGAGGATCATAGCGAGATGAAGTGGCTCGAAGACGAGCTGGTCCACGCTGCCCGGCTGGCCTCGATCGGCCAGCTGTCGGCCGGCGTCGCCCACGAGATCGGCAATCCCATCACCGGCATCTCGTCGCTGGCCCAGAACCTGCGCTACGACACCGACGACCCCGAGGTGCTGGAGACCGCCGAGCAGATCCAGCAGCTCACCGACCGTGTCTCGCGCATCGTCTCCTCGCTGGTCGGCTTCGCCCACGGCGGTCGTCACGTCCACGGCACCGTGTTCCAACCGGTGGTCGTTGCCGAGATCGCTGACGAAGCGCTCCACTTGATCCACCTGGCACGCTCGGGCGAGGATGTGGGGTATCGTAACCTGTGTCCGCCGGCGCTTACGGTCGAGGGCGACGCCCAGCGGCTGGTACAGGTGCTGGTCAACCTGCTCAGCAATGCCCGCGATGCCAGCCCCGCGGGAGGCGAAGTGACCCTCGATGCCTACCGCGACGGCGACGGCGTCAGCCTGACGGTCAGCGACCAGGGCCCGGGCATTGCCGACGAGATCCGCGACCACCTGTTCGAGCCCTTCACCACCACCAAGGCGCCCGGCGAGGGCACCGGCCTGGGCCTGCCGCTGGTCTACAGCATCATCGCCGAGCACCACGGCCAGATTCATATCGACTCGCCGCCCCCCGGGCGCAACGTCGGCACCCGCATTCGCCTGTGGCTGCCCATGACCAGAGAGGACGGCAATGAGCCGGATTCTGATTGTTGAAGACGAGAGCATCATTCGCAGCGCCCTGAAGCGCCTGCTCGAGCGTCACGACTACCAGGTCAGCGAGGCCGGTTCGGTGGACGACGCCCTGGCCCTCGACCCGCAGCGCTTCGACCTGGTGATCAGCGACCTGCGCCTGCCCGGCGAGCCGGGCACCGCGCTGATCGACGCCGCCGCGCCGGTACCGGTGCTGATCATGACCAGCTACGCCAGCATGCGCTCGGCCGTCGATGCCCTCAAGCAGGGCGCCCTGGACTATATCGCCAAGCCCTTCGACCACGATGAGCTGCTCGGCACCGTGGCCAAGGCCCTGGAAAACAGCGCCAGCCATACGCTCCCACCGGGCGATACCGCCAGCCAGGCCAGTACGGCGCAGACCATGATCGGCAGCTGTGCCGCCATGCAGGCGGTATATACCCGTATCCGCAAGACCGCCCCCGCCGACGTCACGGTGCTGATCCAGGGCGAATCGGGCACCGGCAAGGAGCTGGTCGCACGCGCCATCCACCAGCAGAGCCGGCGCGCCCGCGCGCCGCTGATCTGCGTCAACTGTGCAGCGATTCCCGAGACCCTGATCGAGTCGGAGCTGTTCGGCCACGAGAAAGGTGCCTTCACCGGCGCCAGCGCGGCGCGTACCGGCCTGGTCGAGGCTGCCGACGGCGGCACCCTGTTCCTCGACGAGATCGGTGAACTGCCGCTCGACGCCCAGGCGCGCCTGCTGCGGGTACTGCAGGAGGGCGAGATCCGCAAGATCGGCTCGGTGGAGACGCGCCACGTCGACGTGCGCCTGATCGCCGCCACCCACCGCGACTTGCGCAGCCTATCCAAGACCGGCGAATTCCGCCTCGACCTCTACTACCGCCTCAACGTGATGCAGATCGACCTGCCGCCGCTGCGTGAACGCGATGAGGACATCCTGACCCTCGCCGATGTGCTGCTCGACAGCGCCTGCCAGCGCCACGAGCGGCGCGGCCTCAAGCTGTCGCGATCAGCACGCCGCGAGATCCGCGACTACCCATGGCCCGGCAATGTCCGTGAACTGGAGAACGCCCTCGAACGCGGCGTGATCCTCGCCGAAGGGCATTTGATCCACCCTGACGACCTGGGCCTGCACCCAGCCTCCACGGCGCGGCCCAGCCGGCCGGTCAGCCCACCGACGCAAACTGCTGCCGCCACCCCCGACAGCATCAGCGAAGACGACCTGTCACTGGAGGACTATTTCCAGCACTTCGTGCTCGAGCATCAGGATCAGATGAGCGAGACCGAGCTCGCCCAGAAGCTAGGCATCAGCCGCAAATGCCTCTGGGAGCGGCGCCAACGGCTAGGCATCCCGCGCAAGAAGAGCAGCCGCAGCCGGGCCACCGGCTAGCCCGGCCGACACAACCCGACCATGGTCTAAGCGCCTTCGTCCTCCACGACGAAGGCGTTTTCGTGCCCGCCACCGGCCTCGCATGCACCAGTTGTTACCATCCCACACAGGAGTTGCCCCAGCATGGCCCAGGGGCGGTAACACAGCGGCCGCAGGCATCGTCAGGAACTTATGCCAACGAGAGCAACCACCTGAAAATAAAAAGATAAATCTTTAGTGGCACGGTCACTGCAGTATCTTAGGGCAAGAAAAACAACATCCGGACGCTGTCCCTCGCCACGTAACAACAACAAGGTGGATGACAGCGCGACCCGACGCTCAATAATAACAAGCCTGCGTCGGGCTGAGACACGCGAGCATTCGGTAGGCTCCAGGAGCCCAACAACAACAACAACAACACACCGCTGCCGCGACTCGACCACAACAAGCACAACAGGGTCGAGGGTCCGGAAGACGAACCAGGACGCGACGCACCGCGCAGCCGCAATAACAAGAACAGGCGGCTCAGAGGTGCACCTCCGGCAACAATAACAACAGACCGGAGGAAGGTAGCTTGCTACCGTCGTGGTTGGATTATTGTTTTGAATACGAGACGGTCGCCACCAGGAAGATCGACAACAACAAGAGCGTTGCTTGCCTGCTGATCCCTTGGCTGACTGTGGTGCGTATTCAAGGCGATGCGCCATCACGAAGAAAAATTATCAGCACGGACCGCTGAACGCATGCTTCGGGGGAGGCCTTAGGGTCTCCCCCTTCTGCGTGCGCATAAGGGACAACCGCGCCATCTACGCCACCCTTCGACCACACGCGATGGTTTCCAAGGTGTCGGCGGTCGGCTACACTGGAGTTTTCGCCCATAGCGAGTCGATATCGCTGCATGTTCAAAGGATTTACCCGCTTTCTCCAACGCCCCGGTGAACGTTTGAAGAGTCTCTTCGGAAGCCAGGACGGCCCCGCTGTCAGCCATGGGCTCCAGATCATTCCGCGCGACCAGCACCCGGTCTCCCGGCGCCAGTTCAGCGAACCGGCGCTCAAGGTGCTGTACCGCCTGCACAACGCCGGCTACGAAGCCTATCTGGTGGGCGGCTGCATCCGCGACTCGCTGCTCGGCCAGATCCCCAAGGACTTCGACGTCGCCACCGACGCGACCCCCGAGCAGCTGCGCGATCTGTTTCGTAATTCACGCATCATCGGCCGGCGCTTTCGCATCGTCCACGTGCGGTTCGGTCGTGAGGTGATCGAGGTCACCACCTTCCGCGGTCGCCCGGGAGACGACCATGGCACCCAGCAGTCGCAGCAGTCCGAGGATGGCCTGCTGCTGCGCGACAACGTCTGGGGCAACGTCGAAGAAGATGCGCTGCGCCGCGACTTCACGGTCAATGCGCTGTACTACAACATCGCCGATTTCTCGATACACGACTGGGCCAACGGCCTGCGCGATATCGAATCGCGCACCCTGCGCTTGATCGGCGACCCCGAGACCCGCTACCGCGAAGACCCGGTGCGCATGCTGCGCGCCATCCGCTTCGCCGGCAAGCTCGACTTCGCCATTGCCGAGGCCACCGAGGCACCGATCCGCGAACTGGCCCCCCTGCTGCTGCAGATTCCGCCGGCGCGACTGTTCGACGAGGTGCTCAAGCTGATGCTGGCCGGCTATGCCCTGGCCACCTTCCGGCTGCTGCGCGAATACGGGCTTTTCGCGATGCTGTTCCCGGAAGCCGACGAGAGCATTGCCGAGCTGCCCTGGGCCGAGGCGCTGATCGAGCGGGCCCTGGCCAACACCGATGCACGCATTCAGGAAGGCCGGCCGGTCACGCCGGCGTTCCTGTTCGCCGCGCTGCTGTGGCCCGGCGTCACCCGGCGCATGGCACACCTAGCCGACGACGGCATGCCGCCGATCCCCGCGCTGCAGGCGGCATCACAGCAGGCGGTGTCGCGCCAGCTGCAGCATATCTCGATCCCCAAGCGCTTCAGCCTGCCGATGCGCGATATCTGGGACCTGCAACAGCGGCTGCCCAAGCGCCGCGGCAAGCGCGCCTTCCAGACCCGCGAACACCCACGCTTCCGCGCGGCCTACGATTTCCTGCTGCTGCGCGAGGAGGCCGGCGAGATCGAGCCCGGCCTTGGTGCCTGGTGGACGGCCTTCCAGGAAGCCGATGAGCACGAGCAGCGGCGCCTGCTGGGCAAGGTCGACGCCGACCCTGCCGGCACGCCCGGACCGCGCAAACGCCGGCCACGCAAACGGCGGCGGCGCGCCTCGTCGCCCTCTGGGCAAGATGGCTGACGTACACCTTGCCTATATCGGCCTGGGCAGCAATCTCGAAGATCCTCTCGCCCAGATCCAGCAAGCGCTTGCGGCCCTGGGCCGCCTGCCGCTGACCCGGCGCGTGGCAGCCTCCCCTTGTTATGCCAGCCGCCCGGTGGGCCCTCAGGACCAGCCCGACTTCATCAACGCCGTGGCCGCCCTCGAGACACGCCTTTCACCGCTGGCACTGCTCGATCAGCTCCAGGCGCTGGAACAGCGCCAGCGCAGGAAACGCCTGCGCCACTGGGGGCCACGCACCCTCGATCTCGACCTGCTGCTGCATGACGACACCTGCCTGGCCTCGCCGCGGCTCACGCTGCCTCACCCGCACATGGCCAGCCGCGGCTTCGTGCTGCTACCCTTGGCCAATATCGCGCCCACGCTATGCCTTCCGGACGGCCGCCGCATTGCCGACCTGGCGGCACGGCACGCCGGTGATGGCTTGCGTGCACTGTTACCCCAAAGGTAGAGTTGCCGCACCAACGTTACTGTTTCACCCCTGTTTGCGCGAACGCCCGGCTCGGCGGTAACAGGCGGCGTAACACCCGAGCCGAACCACGCCAGCACGACGGTCGTTGTCAGCGCCGTCGGCACGATAATGATGAGATCGGATACCATGAAAACGATCACCTTGAGCACGCTGCAGGCCTACAAGCGTGCCGGCGAAACGTTCAGCTGCCTGACCGCCTACGATGCCTCCTTCGCCCGCGCCGCCTCCGAGGCCGGCGTCGAGGTACTGCTGGTGGGTGACTCGCTGGGCATGGTGCTCCAGGGGCATGCCAGCACCCTGCCGGTCACCCTCGACGACATCTGCTACCACACCCGCTGCGCAGCCCGCGGCAAGGGTGCCAGCCTGCTGATGGTCGACCTGCCGTTCATGAGCAACACCGGCCGCGAGCGGCTGCTGCAGGACGCCGGGGCGCTGATGCGTGCCGGCGCCGAGATGGTCAAGCTCGAGGGCGAGGCGTGGATGGCCGACGACATTCGCGAGCTGACCCGCCGCGGCGTGCCGGTCTGCGCCCATCTTGGCCTGACCCCGCAGACCGTCTACCAGCTCGGCGGCTACAAGGTCCAGGGCCGTGACAGCGAGCGCGCCGAGCAGATCGTCGACGATGCGCGCACCCTGGTCGCGGCCGGCGCCTCGGTGATCCTGCTCGAGTGCGTGCCGGCGAGCCTGGGCCGCGCGGTGCGCGAAGCGGTCGAGGTGCCGGTGATCGGCATCGGCGCCGGGGTCGACGTCGACGGTCAGATCCTGGTGATGCACGACGTGCTCGGCGTTACCCACGGCCGCACGCCGCGCTTCGTCAAGAACTTCATGGCCGAGGCCGACGACATCCAGGGTGCCTTCCGCCGCTACCACGAGGACGTCAAGGCCCGCCGCTTTCCGGCCGACGAGCACAGCTTCTAATGAATACCCTGTCAGACATCAGCGCCCTGCGCGCGGCGCTGGAGCCCGCGCGCCGCCAGGGTCGCCGTATTGCCCTCGTCCCCACCATGGGCAACCTACACGCCGGTCACCTGGCGCTGGTCGAGGCGGCCCGCCAGCGCGTCGACCTGGTGGTAGCGACGATCTTCGTCAATCCCATGCAGTTCGGCCCCGGCGAGGACCTCGACGCCTATCCCCGCACCCTGGCCGATGACCAGGCCGGGCTGGCGCGTGCCGGCTGCGACCTGCTGTTCACCCCGGATAGCGCCAGTCTCTACCCCCGCGGCCTCGAGACCCACACCCGTATCCGCGTGCCCCAGGTCAGCGAAGGGCTGTGCGGCGGCTCGCGCCCGGGACACTTCGACGGCGTGGCCACCGTGGTCAGCATCCTCTTCAACCTGGTGCAACCCGATGTGGCCTGCTTCGGCGAGAAGGACTACCAGCAGCTGGCGGTGATTCGTCGCCTGGTCAGTGACCTGCACCTGCCGATCGAGATCGTGGGAGTCCCCATCGTGCGCGCCGACGACGGCCTGGCGCTCTCCTCGCGCAACGGCTATCTCAGCGCCGAGCAGCGCGCCCAGGCGCCGGGCCTCTACCGCACCCTGTGCGAACTGCGCGATGCGCTGCTGACCGGCGAGCCCCGTGCAGCGGCCATCAATAGCGCCCTGCTGCGCCTAGCCGAGCGCGGCTTCACCCCGGACTACCTCGAAGTGCGCGCCCCTGACCTGAGCCCGCTGGGGCCCGATAGCCGCGAGGCGGTGATTCTCGCCGCGGCACAGCTCGGCCCGGCACGACTGATCGATAACCTTGGCCTGACGCTCCCCGCCTAGCGGCAGCGGGCGGAGAGGCACCTTGCACCGCATAAGGGCATGCCGAATTAACGGCATGCCCTTTTTGGTGATTGTCGCAGCGCACAAGACTCCCCTATGCTGAGAGGGTAATTGCTCACAATGCCAAGGAGTCTCACATGCAAGACGTGGTGATCGTTGCCGCACGCCGTACCGCCGTTGGCACCTTCGGTGGTGCCCTGGCCGGCATTCCCGCCAGCGACCTCGGTGCCCTGGTGATCAAGGACCTGCTCGCCCAGACCGGTGTCGCCGGCGACCAGGTCGATGAAGTCCTACTGGGTCAGGTATTGACCGCCGGCACGGGCCAGAACCCGGCGCGCCAGGCCGCTATCAAGGCCGGACTTCCCGAGGCGGTTCCTGCCATGACCATCAACAAGGTCTGCGGCTCGGGCCTCAAGACCCTGCATCTCGCCACCCAGGCGATCCGCTGCGGCGACGCCGAGCTGATCATCGCCGGCGGCCAGGAGAACATGTCGGCCTCGCCGCACCTGCTGCCCAACTCACGCAACGGCCAGCGCATGGGCGACTGGAAGGCCATCGACTCGATGGTTCACGACGGCCTGTGGGACGCCTTCAACGACTATCACATGGGCATCACCGCCGAGAACCTGGCCGAAAAGTACGGCATTACTCGCGAGCAGATGGACGAGTTCGCCGCGGCTTCCCAGCAGAAGGCCGCCGCCGCCATCGATGCTGGCAAGTTCAAGGGTCAGATCGTGCCGGTGGAGATCCCCCAGCGCAAGGGCGACCCGATCGTCTTCGATACAGACGAAGGCCCGCGTGGCGGCACCACCGCCGAGAAGCTCGGCGGCATGCGCCCGGCGTTCAAGAAGGATGGCAGCGTTACTGCCGGCAACGCCTCGTCGATCAACGACGGTGCCGCCATGGTGATGCTGTGCTCTGCCGACAAGGCCAAGCAGCTCGGCCTCGAACCGCTGGCGCGCATCAAGGCCTACAGCAATGCCGGCGTCGACCCCAGCATTATGGGCATCGGCCCGGCACCGGCCACCCGCCGCTGCCTGGAGAAGGCCGGCTGGTCGCTGGATGACCTCGACCTGATCGAGGCCAACGAGGCCTTTGCCGCCCAGGCGCTGTCGGTCAACAAGGAGCTCGGCTGGGACGCCGCCAAGATCAACGTCAACGGCGGCGCGATCGCCATCGGCCATCCGATCGGCGCCTCCGGCTGTCGTATCCTGGTGACCCTGGTCCACGAGATGATCGCCCGCGATGCCAAGAAGGGCCTGGCCACGCTGTGCATCGGTGGTGGGCAGGGGGTGGCGCTCGCCATCGAGCGCTGAGGAAACACTGTTTCATTGCTCGCGACATGAATCAGCGCTTCCTCTAAGCCAGAAATAAAAAACCGCCCCCGCAGCTGAGCTGCGGGGGCGGTTTTGGTTTCATCTCGATCCTTGGCGCTTGCGCCTCAGACTTCGATAGCGGCCGCCTCGGCCTGGAAGGCTGCCTTCTCTTCCTCGGTGATCTCCTTGATCGACAGCTTGACGCGGTTGCGGTTGTCGATGTCGAGCACCTTGACGATCACCTCGTCGCCCTCGTTGAGGAAGTCGCGCACGTCGTTGACCCGCTCGGGGACGATCTGCGAGATATGCACCAGGCCGTCGGTACCCGGCATGATGTTGATGAAGGCACCGAAGTCGGCGATGCGCACCACCTTGCCCATGTACAGCTTGCCGATCTCGGCCTCGGCGGTGATCCCCAGCACGATATCGATCGCCGCCTTGGCAGCCTTCTTGTCCTCGGCGTAGATGCGCACGGTGCCGTCGTCGTCGAGGTCGATGGAGGCGCCGGTGTCATCGCAGATCTTGCGGATGGTAGCGCCGCCCTTGCCGATCACGTCGCGGATCTTGTCCGGGTCGATCTTGATGGTGGCCATCGACGGAGCGTTCTCGGAGACTTCACTGCGGCTCTGGTCGATCACCGCGTTCATCTGCTCGAGGATATTGAGGCGCGCCTCATGGGCCTGCTGCAGCGCCTGCTCCATGATCTCCTCGTTGATGCCCTCGATCTTGATGTCCATCTGCAGCGCCGTGACCCCGGCGGCGGAGCCCGCGACCTTGAAGTCCATGTCGCCGAGGTGGTCCTCGTCACCCAGGATATCGGTGAGGACGGCGAATTTGTCCTCGTCCTTGACCAGCCCCATGGCGATACCCGCCACCGGTGCCTTGAGCGGCACGCCGGCATCCATCAGCGCCAGCGAGGTGCCGCACACCGAGGCCATCGAGCTCGAGCCGTTGGATTCGGTAATCTCGGAGACCACGCGGATGGTGTAGGGGAAGTCGTCCTCGTTGGGCAGCATGGCCTGCACGCCGCGGCGCGCCAGGCGACCGTGGCCGATCTCGCGACGCTTGGGGCCGCCCATGAAGCCGGTCTCACCGACGCAGTAGGGAGGGAAGTTGTAGTGCAGCAGGAAACGATCCTTGCGCTCACCTTCCAGCGACTCGATCAGCTGGGCGTCGCGCAGGGTGCCCAGGGTGGCGATGACGATCGCCTGGGTCTCGCCGCGGGTGAACAGCGCCGAGCCGTGGGTCTTGGGCAGGTTGCCGACCTCGATGCTCAGCGGCCGCACGGTCTTGTGATCGCGGCCGTCGATGCGCGGCTCGCCGCTGGTGACACGGGCGCGCACGACCTTCTTCTCGAGGCTGGCAAAAGCGCCCTTGACCTCATCGGCCTCGAACTTGCCCTCTTCCTCGCCGGCCAGCTGCTCCACGGCCTCGGCCTTGGCCGCGGCCAGGGCGTCCTGGCGAGCCATCTTGTCGGTGATGCGGTAGGCGTCGCCGATCTTGGCCTCGAAGCCGGCCTTGACGGCCTCCTTGAGGGCGGTGTTCTCGGCCGGCGGCTGCCAGTCCCACTTGGGCTTGCCCGCTTCTGCGACCAGCTCGTTGATGGCGCCGATCGCCACCTGCATTTCCTGGTGGGCGAACAGCACCGCGCCCAGCATCTCGTCCTCGAGCAGCTCCTTGGCTTCGGACTCGACCATCAGCACGGCCTTGTCGGTGCCTGCAACGACCATGTCCAGCTCGGAGCTGCCCAGCTCTTCCACGGTGGGGTTGAGGAAGTAGCCCTGGTCGTCGTTGAAGCCGACGCGGGCGGCGGCAATCGGGCCGTTGAACGGCACACCGGAAATGCACAGCGCCGCCGAGGTGCCGAGCATCGCGGCAATGTCCGGATCGTGGTTACGATCGGTGGAGAGTACGGTACATACCACCTGCACCTCGTTCATGAACCCCTTGGGGAACAGCGGGCGGATCGGCCGGTCGATCAGCCGCGAGGTGAGGGTTTCCTTCTCGGTGGGGCGGCCTTCGCGCTTGAAGAAGCCACCGGGAATCTTGCCTACGGCGTAGGTCTTTTCCTGATAGAACACGCCCAGCGGGAAAAAAGGCTGTGCGGGGTTGGCGTCTTTCTTCGCTACCACGGTGCACAGCACCACGGTATCGTCCATGGTCACCTGCACGGCGCCGGTGGCCTGGCGAGCGACGCGCCCCGTCTCGAGAGTGACGGTGCTGCGCCCGTACTGGAATGTTTTCTTTACCGGATTCACGGTAGCATCCTTCAACTTGTCTGTGTCGTTTGGGTCGTTTTGACTCGGCGACCATTTTAGTGGTTGAGGCGCGCCGGGGCCACCGATTGGCGACATTTCCCGCCGATAAACGCAAAACGGGCAGCCCTAGGGCTGCCCGTTTCGTTACCGCTCGAACACCGACGCTTAGCGGCGGAGTCCCAGACGCTGAATCAGCGCCTGATAGCGCTCGAAATCCTTGCGCTTCAGGTAGTCCAGCAGCTTGCGGCGCTGGTTGACCATGCGGATCAGGCCACGACGCGAGTGGTGATCCTGCTTGTTGGTCTTGAAGTGATCCTGCAGGCCATCGATGTTGGCGCTCAGCAGGGCCACCTGAACCTCGGGGGAACCGGTGTCGTTGTCGCCACGGCCGAACTCGTTGACGATCTCGGCCTTCTTTTCAGCGGTCAGTGCCATCTGTCTCTCCAGTAAGCAATATGCCTAAGTGATGAATGTCGAAGACCACGCATATTTGCAGTCTCCACGCCTGCCGGGCGCTGCCTCGGGCAACGCTCGGCGGGTTGCTTACGCGCGGCCGTCGCTGGCGGCGGCCGCGGTATTCAACAGGCGCCGGGGAGCGATTTCCCCCGCCGCCTTGACCGTGCCGAGGCCCAGAAAGGCATCGTCACGGTAGAGTCTTGCCAGGCTGCCGGTGGCCAGTTCGAGCCGCTCAGCGCGAATCGGCTGACCGTGCAGCAGGCGCCCGGCCTGCTCGGCGTCGACACCAAGTGCCGGCAGGTGTTCCACCAGCACATCCACCGGCATCAACTGCGCCTCGCGGGCGGCCTGGTCATCCAGCGCTTCCAGGGTCGCCAGGTCGAGCATCGCATCGCCGCTGAACGGGCCGGTCTTGAGCCGCCGCAGCGCGGTGATGTGCGCTCCGCAGCCCAGCGCCCGGCCGATGTCCTCGGCCAGGGTGCGAATATAGGTGCCCTTGCTGACCCGTACCTCGAGCTCGAAGCCCTCGGCATCGTGAGCCAGGAGGCGCGCATCATACACCGTCACACGGCGCACTGCACGCGCCACCGTCTTGCCCTCGCGGGCCAGTTCGTAGAGCTTGCGCCCCTGATGCTTGAGCGCCGAGTACATCGGCGGCAGCTGCTCGATCTCGCCGCGAAAATCCGCCACCACCCGCTCGATATCCACGGCCGTGAATGACGGCACCGCATGGCGCTCGATCACCTCGCCCTCGGCATCGCCGCTGTCGGTCACCTCGCCGAGCTTGACCCGGGTGCGGTAGACCTTGTCGGCGTCGAGCAGGTGCGAGGAGAACTTGGTCGCCTCGCCGAAGCAGATCGGCAACAGGCCGGTGGCCATCGGGTCCAGGGTGCCGGTGTGCCCGGCCTTCTGGGCCTGAAACAGCCGCCGAACGCGCTGCAGGATCTGGTTGCTCGAGGCCCCTTGGGGCTTGTCGAACAGCAGTACCCCGTCCACCGGCAGACCGCGACGGCGTCGCGCCATCAGCGCTGGCCCTCGTCATCGTCGCCATCCCGCGAACGGTCGCTGGCCACGGCTTCGTCGATCAGCGACGACAGCCGCTGGCCGCGCACCACGCTTTCATCATAGTGAAAGCGCAGTTCCGGGACGTGGCGCAGCTTGATGCGACGCGCGATCTGGCTACGCAGGAACCCCGCGGCGCGCTTGAGCACCTTGAGGTTCTCCTTGACCCGCTCGGCGTCGTTGTCACCCAGCAGGGTGATGTAGACGTCGGCGTAGCCGAGGTCACGGCTGACCGTGACCCCGCTGACGGTAATCATCCCCAGGCGCGGGTCCTTGACCTCGCGCTGGATGAGTACCGCCAGCTCCTGCTGCAGCTGGTCGGCGACCCTGTCGGTGCGCTTGAACTCGCTCATGCTGGCTCCTCGCGCCGTTACAGGCTGCGCTCGACCTTGACCTGATCGAAGACCTCGATCTTGTCGCCGGCCTGGACGTCATTGTAGTTCTTGACGCCAATGCCGCACTCCACGCCCTGACGGACCTCGTTGACATCATCCTTGTAGCGACGCAGCGACTCGAGTTCGCCCTCGTAGATGACCACGTTCTCGCGCAGCACGCGGATCTTCTTGTTGCGGTGGACACTGCCCTCGACCACCATGCAGCCGGCCACGGCGCCGATCTTGGGTGCGCGGAAGACGTCACGAACCTCGGCCACGCCGACGATCTCTTCCTTCCACTCCGGCGCAAGCATGCCGCTCATGGCCTGCTTGACCTCGTCGATCAGCTGGTAGATGACGCTGTAGTAGCGCAGATCCAGGCCTTCACGCTCGATGATCTCGCGGGCAGAGGCGTCGGCACGCACGTTGAAGCCGACCACGATGGCGTCACTGGCCAGCGCCAGGTTGGCGTCGGTACCGGTGATCCCGCCGACCCCAGAGGAGACCACGGCCACCTGCACTTCGTCGGTGGAGAGCTCTTCCAGCGCGCCCTTGATGGCTTCCAGCGAGCCCTGCACATCGGCCTTGAGCACGATATTGACCTTTGCCACCTCGTCCTGGCCCATCTGGCTGAACATGTTCTCCAGCTTGGCCTTCTGCTGGCGCGCCAGGCGCACCTCGCGGTACTTGCCCTGGCGGAAGTTGGCGACCTCGCGGGCCTTCTTCTCGTCGGCCACGACCATGAAGTCGTCACCGGCATCCGGGGTACCGTCGAGGCCCTGGATCTCCACCGGCATCGCCGGGCCGACGCTGTCGACCTGCTTGCCCAACTCGTTGGTCAGGGCGCGTACGCGACCGTAGTGCAGGCCGGCCAGCACGATATCGCCCTTCTTCAGGGTGCCGTTCTGGACCAGCACCGTGGCCACCGGGCCGCGGCCCTTGTCGAGACGCGACTCGACCACCACGCCCTTGCCCGGCGCTTCCGGCACGGCGGTGAGTTCGAGCACCTCGGAGACCAGCAGCACCGCTTCGAGCAGCGCATCGATGCCCTCACCGGTCTTGGCCGAGACGTTGACGAACTGGGTGTCGCCGCCCCACTCCTCGGAAATCACCCCGTGCTGCGACAGCTCGTTGCGAATCCGGTCGAAGTCGGCGCCTTCCTTGTCGATCTTGTTGACCGCCACCACGATCGGCACTTCCGCTGCCTTGGAGTGCTCGATCGCCTCGATGGTCTGGGGCATCACGCCGTCGTCGGCGGCTACCACCAGGATGACCACGTCGGTGGCCTTGGCACCGCGAGCACGCATGGCGGTAAACGCCGCGTGGCCCGGGGTATCCAGGAAGGTCACGCCGCCATGCTTGTCTTCCACATGGTAAGCGCCGATGTGCTGGGTGATGCCGCCGGCTTCGCCGGTGGCGACCTTGGCCTTGCGAATATAGTCGAGCAGCGAGGTCTTGCCGTGGTCGACGTGACCCATCACGGTCACCACCGGCGCACGGGTGATCTCGTCGCCTTCATAGGAGATGCCCGCAAGCACCTCTGTCTCCAGCGCATCGTCCTTGACCAGCTTGGGCGTGTGGCCCATCTCCTCGACGACGATCGCCGCGGTGTCCTGGTCGATGGTCTGGTTGATGGTCACCGCGGCGCCCATGGTGAACATCGCCTTGATCACTTCGTTGGCCTTGATCGACATCTTGTCGGCCAGGTCGGCCACGCTGATCGACTCAGGGATCGAGACTTCGCGTACGATCGGCTGGGTCGGCTTCTGGAAACCGTGCTTGCCGCCGCCGCTGTCGCGACCGCCGCGACGCGTACCGCGACGCTCGGCGCGCTTGACCTTCTTGGCACCGCCGCCGCGACGACGCTCCTCGCGGTCACCGCGATCTTCCTCGTCGCGCCCACCGCGGCCCTTCTTGGCGGCCGCCTTCTTGGGCACCCGACGCTGTTCGCGGCCCTCTTTGGGCGGTGCCGGCGGCTGCTCGGGGTCGCCAGCTGCGCTGCTCAGATCGGGCACCGGAATCTGCGGTTCGCTGACCGGCTCGGCAGCCTTGGCCTCGACGGCGCTGGCCTGCTCAGCCTCCGCCGCGGCCTTACGCGACTGCTCAGCCTCGGCCACCTCTGCCGCCTTGGCCTGCTCTTCGGCCTGCTGACGGGAATCCGCCATGTCGCCGACCAGCTGACGCGGACCGCTTTCCTCGGCCTTGGGCTCCTCGGCGGCGGGCTCTTCGCGCTTGACGTAGGTACGCTTCTTGCGCACCTGCACCTCGATGGTCTTGCCGCGCTCACCGCTTCTGATGCGACTCTTGGTCTGACGCGTCAGGGTGATGCGGTTGCGCGCCCCGGCGCTGCTGCCGCCGTGGCTCTTGGTCAGGTAGTCGAGTAGGCGCTGCTTGTCCTCTTCGGACACGGCGTCGCCCTCGGACTTGTGCGGCAGCCCGGCTTCTTTCATTTGCTCCAGCAGGCGAGGCACGTCGCGCCCCACCTTGACTGCGAAATCTTTAACGGTCATTTCTGACATTACGACCCTCCTGAGCCCGTGACCTGATTACTGTTCGCTCTCGAACCAAGGCGCACGGGCAGTCATGATCAGTGCCGCGGCGCGCTCCTCGTCCACACCCTCGATGTCCTTGAGATCATCGACGGATTGCTCGGCAAGGTCCTCCATCGTGACGATGCCCCGGCTGGCCAGGATAAAGGCCAGGTGACGCTCCATGCCGTCCATCTCGAGCAAGTCATCGGCCGGCTGGGCGCCGTCGAGCTGCTCTTCGGAGGCGATGGCCAGGTTCAACAACTCGTCCTTGGCGCGTGCGCGCAGCTCTTCGACGAGATCCTCGTCGAACTCCTCGATCTCGAGCATTTCCTCGAGCGGCACATAGGCGATCTCCTCTAGTGAGGTGAAGCCCTCCTCGACCAGGATGCGTGCCAGCTCTTCGTCGATTTCGAGGTGGTTGATAAAGTGCTCGACCAGGCTGTCGATCTCCTGCTCGCGCTTGCCCTCGGCTTCTTCTTCGGTCATCACATTGAGCCGCCAGCCGGTCAGCTCGGACGCCAGGCGTACGTTCTGACCGCTGCGGCCGATGGCCTGAGCGAGGTTGTCTTCGGCCACCGCGACATCCATCGCGTGGCTGTCCTCGTCGACCAGAATCGAGCCGACGTCGGCGGGCGCCATGGCGTTGATCACCAGCTGCGCGGGATTGTCGTCCCACAGGATGATGTCGACCCGCTCATTCTGCAGCTCGGTGGACACCGCCTGCACCCGCGAGCCGCGCATGCCGACACAGGCGCCGACCGGATCGATGCGCCGGTCATTGGTCTTGACCGCGATCTTGGCCCGCGAGCCCGGATCGCGCGCCGCGCCCTTGATCTCGATCAGCTGCTCGGCGATCTCCGGCACCTCGATCTTGAACAGCTCGATGATCAACTCCGGGCAGGTACGCGACAGGATCAACTGCGAGCCGCGCGCCTCCGGGTCCACCTTGACCAGCAGCGCACGCACCCGCTCGTTCATGCGGTAGCGCTCGCCGGGGATCATCTCGCTGCGCGGCAGGAAGGCCTCGGCATTGTCACCCAGGTCAATGATCAGGCCATCGCGGGTGGTCTTCTTGACGATACCGGCGACCAGCTCGCCCTCGCGATCCGCGTACTGCCGCACCACTTCGGCACGCTCGGCTTCACGCACCTTCTGCACGATGACCTGCTTGGCGGTCTGTGCCGCGATGCGCCCGAAGGCGGCGTTGTCGATCTTCTCTTCGACCACGTCGCCCAGCGCCAGCGGCGGATCGCGCTGCTCGGCGATGCTCTGCTTGATCTCATGGTCCGGGGTCTCGAACTCGTCGTCCTCGACCACGGTCCAGAAACGGAACGTCTCGTAGTCCCCGGTGGAGCGGTCGATCTTGACCCGCACCGTGGCCTCTTCCTGCTCGAAGCGCTTGCGCGACGCGCTGGCCAGGGCCGCTTCCACCGCTTCGAAGATCACGTCACGGGGCACGCCCTTTTCGTTCGAGATCGCGTCTACGACCGTCAGAATCTCTTTGCTCATGCCTTTGCCTCGCCAGAAAACCTGTCCTTATTCATCGTCATCGGCCTCACTCCTCGAACTGAGGCACGACACGTGCCTGATCGATGCCGTCGATGGGAAAGCAGTACTCTTCACCGTCTAGCTGCAGCAGCACGTCATCGCCTTCGATGCCGGCCAGCAAGCCCTGGTACTTGCGCCGCCCCTCATACGGGGCGCGCAGCTTGAGCGCCACGACGTGCCCGGCATAGCGCTCGAAATGGTCGAGGGAGAACAGCGGCCGATCCATGCCGGGCGATGACACCTCGAGACGATATTCGCCAGCGATCGGATCTTCGACGTCGAACACGGCGCTGACCTGCCGGCTGATGTCGGCACAGTCATCGACCGTCACCCCATCGGGGCCGTCGATATAGATCACCAGCCGGGAGTGCTTGCCCTGAGAAAGATAGTCGATTCCCCAGAGCTCGAAGCCCATGGCGGTCACCACCGGCTCGATTAGCGCATGTAGCGCGGCGTCCTTGATTGCCACAGACGAAGACTCCTACAGCCGTTGCGTCAGGCACCTGGCCAGGAGATGAAGAGACAGCTAGGTGGCTGATTGGCGTGCTATCAGCACGGGCTGTTAACAAATGAACGGTCAACAGATGAGCTGCTAACAAAAAGCCCCTTCACTGGAAGGGGCCTTTTACAAGAAACCTTTCATACCAACTCGGCCTCTGATCACGTCAGACCCAAGATGGTAGCGGGGACCGGATTTGAACCGATGACCTTCGGGTTATGAGCCCGACGAGCTACCAGACTGCTCCACCCCGCATCACAGGTCGGCGAGTATAGCTAGCGGACAAATCAGCGTCAAGGCAGCGCATGCTTGGCTCGCCTCTGGCCGGCCGCTATCGCCGATGCCACTCTTGCTACTGAAACCCATGCCGGACATGTGCTTCAGGTTGGTGCCGAAGGCGGGACTTGAACCCGCACGACCGTAAGGTCACTACCCCCTCAAGATAGCGTGTCTACCAATTCCACCACTTCGGCAACAGGGGAGTACCGATTCAGGCAGCGTCAGTCGCTGCTTTCCTCGAGCACTGGCGCGGTATTATCCATATCCGCGGCCTCGTCGTCAAGCGTCGGCACGCCCTGCTGCTGCTCGATCAAGCGCGAATCGGGAATGCCCGCTTCCGGCGCCTGGCTGGCCTGGGTAGCGAAGTAGGCCAGCGCCATCGAGGTCACGAAGAATGAGAAGGCAAGCAGTGCGGTGAACTTGGCGAGAAAGCTTCCAGAGCCGCGCGAGCCGAATACGGTCTGGGAGGCACCGCCACCGAAGGCAGCCCCCGCTTCGGCGCCCTTGCCCTGCTGCAGCAGGATAAGAACGACCAGGGTGATGGCGATCACCACGTGAATCATGAGAATGGCAACTTGCATGGGTTCAACCTGCTGACTGGCAAATGGCTAGAAAATCGTCGACCTTGAGCGAAGCACCGCCCACCAGGCCGCCGTCGATGTCCGGCTGAGCCAACAGCTCAGCCGCGTTACTGGCATTCATGCTGCCGCCGTAGAGCAGCGGTAGGCGCGCGGCGAGGTCACGGTCATAGCCCGCTTGGTACTCACGGATCGCCGCCATGACCTCCTGGGCCTGCTGCGGAGTCGCGGTGCGCCCGGTACCGATCGCCCAGACCGGCTCGTAGGCGATCACCAGCCGTGCGCGCTGGGCCGGCTCGAGCCGTGCCATGGCATGCCCGACCTGACGCAGCACCACCTCTTCGGTACGCCCGTCATCGCGCTCCTCGAGGGTCTCGCCGACGCACAGGATCGGCCGGATGTCGGCGCTGAGGGCAGCGATCAGGCGATCGTAGACGTCGTCATCACTCTCGCCGAACAGCTGGCGACGTTCGGAGTGCCCCACCAGCACATAGCCGACGTCGAACTCCTTGAGCATCGCCCCGCTGACCTCACCGGTGCGCGCCCCGCTCTCCAGCGGATTGAGGGTCTGCGCACCGAGCCCCAGCGGGGTCGCGGCAAACGCCCGGCGCGCCGCCTCGAGGTAGGGGAACGGCGGATGAATCACCACCTCGACGCCTGCCGGCAACCGCGCCTCGGCGAAGGCGCGACCAAAGGCCTCGACCAGTTCAGTGGAACCGTTCATCTTCCAGTTGCCAGCAATCAGCGGCGAACGCATCTGCAGTCCTCCCTCAAGGTGGAGCGAAATGGTATAGGAGCGGCCCTAGCATGACAACCGCGGCTTGACAACCCGAGGCACCGATCAGGCCAGCAGCGCCTCGACGTCGCCGGCCAGGCGCCGCGCCAGCCCCTCCACGTCCAGGTGCGGGCGGCCCTCGACCATCACCCGGATCAGCGGCTCGGTGCCCGACGGCCGCAGCAGCACCCGGCCCTCGTCACCCAGGGCAGCCTCGACCGCACTGACCGCTTCCTGCAGCGCCGAGGTCGCCATTATCGCCTTGGCATCGGTGCCCGGCGTCAAACGCACATTGATCAGCGCCTGGGGCGCCTTTTCCAGGCCGGCCAGCAGCCGCGCCAGCGGCACGCCCTCGCGCACCATGATCGCCACCACCTGCAGCGCCGAGACGATGCCGTCGCCGGTGGTCTGCACATGGCCGCAGACGATATGCCCGGACGACTCGCCGCCCAGCTGCCAACCGTTGGCATTGAGCCGCTCGATCACGTAGCGGTCGCCGACCTTGGCGCGTTCGAAGGGCACCCCCATCGACTCCAGCGCCGCGGCCAGGCCGAAGTTCGACATCAAGGTGCCGACCACGCCGCCACCCAGCTCGCCACGGGCGTGACGGTCGCGGGCGATCAGGTAGAGGATATCGTCGCCGTCGATCTCGCGACCATCGGCGTCGACCAGCAGCACCCGGTCACCGTCGCCATCGAAGGCGATGCCCAGATCGGCGCTCTGCTGAATCACCGCCGCACGCAGCGCCGCCGGGTGCGTCGAGCCGACCTGCTGATTGATGTTCAGGCCATCGGGGCTGGCGCCGACCAGGCTGACCTCGGCCCCCAGTTCGCGGAACACACTGGGCGCGATGTGGTAGGTGGCCCCGTGGGCACAGTCGAGCACGATCTTCAGCCCATGCAGGCTGAGGCGGTCGGGGATGGTCGACTTGCAGAACTCGATGTAGCGCCCCGGGGCATCGTTGATGCGCACCGCCTTGCCGAGCTCGGCGGCGTCCACCGTGGTCAGCGGCTCTTCGAGCATCGCCTCGATGCGTGACTCCACCGCGTCCGGCAGCTTGGTACCCTCGGCGGAGAAGAACTTGATGCCGTTGTCGGCAAAGGCGTTGTGCGACGCCGAGATGACGATCCCCGCATCGGCGCGGAAGGTGCGCGTCAGATAGGCGATGCCCGGCGTCGGCATCGGGCCGAGCAGCGACACGTCCACCCCCGCCGCCGAGAGGCCGGCCTCCAGCGCCGACTCGAACATATAGCCAGAGATGCGTGTGTCCTTGCCGATCAGCACCTTGGCGCTGCCCTTCTCGGTCAGCACCCGCCCCATCGCCCAGCCGAGCTTGAGCATGAAGTCGGCGGTGATGGGGTACTCCCCCACGGTGCCGCGAATCCCGTCGGTTCCGAAATAGCGTTTGCTCATGGTTCCAAGCCTTCCTGTAGCACAGCCCATGTCATGTTGACGGCGTCCACGCTGGGCCCCACATCGTGGACGCGCAGGAGTCGCGCGCCGCGCTCGACGGCCAGCGCCGCCAGCGCCAGACCGCCCGGCAGGCGCTCCTCCACCGGCCGCTCGAGCACCTTGCCGATCATGCTCTTGCGCGACATGCCCACCAGCAGCGGCAGGCCAAGGGTGTCGAGGTGTTGCATGCGCCGCAGCAGGCGGAGATTGTGCTCGACGCTCTTGCCGAAGCCGAAGCCGGGGTCGAGGATCAACCGCTCGCGCTTGAGCCCTGCCGCCTCACAGGCGGCAATGCGTTCGGCCAGAAAGTCCGCCACCGCCTCCTCTATGGGGCCAGCATAGTGCGGCGCCTGCTGCATGTCGCGGGGCTCACCCTGCATGTGCATCAAGCACACCGGCAGGCCGCTGCGCGCCGCGGCATGCAAGGCGCCATCACGCTGCAGCGCGCGAACGTCGTTGAGCATGCCGGCACCCAGGGCCGAGGCCTCGCGCATCACCTCAGGACAGCTGGTGTCTACCGAGACCAGTGCGTCGAGTTCGCGCACCAGCCGCTCGACCACCGGCGCCACCCGATCCAGCTCCTGCTGGGCGGGAATCGACTGCGACCCCGGCCGGGTCGACTCACCGCCAACGTCGATGATTGCCGCGCCTTCGGCCAGCATCCGCTCGGCGTGACGCAGCGCGTCGTCGACCACGATATGGCGCCCGCCGTCGGAGAAGGAGTCCGGGGTGACATTGAGGATCCCCATCACGCGGGGGTAGGAGAGGTCGAGACGGTGCCGCCCACAGTGCAGTACGGCGCTGCTATCGCTCATGAAGTGATCCCGATGCTGTTCGTGCCCCGGCGCCGCATTCGGGCCAGGCAAAGGCGTTCACTCTAATCAGCCCCTCGGCAAGGCGCAAGCCAGCCACAACGCAACGAGGCGCCTCACGGCGCCTCGTTGCTTGGCTAGCCACCGCTCAGTGCCCGGCCGGACCACCCAGCGGGTCCGAGGGGCGACGACGCGGCTCGTCGTCATCCTCTTCATCACCGTCGTCGACGTCATCGGCGGGGGCTTCAGGCTTGGCCTCAGCCTCTGGCGCATCGCCGGAGGGCGCACCGCCGCTGGGGCTGCTGGGATCTTCCCAACCTTCCGGCGGCTTCGGCGGACGGCCTTCCATGATGTCCTTGAGCTGCGTGGCATCGATGGTCTCGTACTGCATCAGCGCCTCGGCCATGGCGTCTAGCTTGTCGCGATTCTCCTCGAGAATGCGCTGGGCCTCGGCATAGCACTCGTCGATGATCTTGCGCACTTCCTTGTCGAGACGCGTGGTGGTCTCGCCGGACTTGAGCTTGCCGCCCTGGCCGGGACCTCCCATGAACTGGTGCGACTCGTCCTCGTCATACATGATCGGGCCCATCTCGTCGGACAGCCCCCACTTGGCGACCATGTTGTGGGCAAGCTCGGTGGCACGCTTGATATCGTTCGACGCCCCGGTGGTGACCCCGTTCGGCCCCAGCGTCATCTCCTCGGCGATGCGGCCGCCGAACAGCGAGCAGATCTGGCTGAGGATCTGCTGGCGCGACAGGCTGTAGCGATCCTGCTCGGGCAGGAACATGGTCACACCCAGGGCGCGGCCGCGCGGAATGATGGTGACCTTGTAGACCGGGTCGTGCTCCGGCATCACCAGGCCGATGATGGCATGGCCCGACTCGTGATAGGCGGTGTTGAGCTTCTCCTTGTCGGTCATGACCATCGACTTGCGCTCGGCGCCCATCATGATCTTGTCCTTGGCCAGCTCCAGCTCCTCCATGCTCACCAGGCGCTTGTTGCGACGCGCCGCAAACAGCGCTGCCTCGTTGACCAGGTTGGCCAGGTCGGCGCCGGAGAAGCCCGGCGTGCCGCGAGCGATCAGCGACGGCTTGACGTCCTCGGCCAGCGGCACCTTGCGCAGGTGCACGCCGAGAATGTGCTCGCGACCGCGGATATCGGGCAGGCCGACCACCACCTGGCGGTCGAAGCGGCCGGGGCGCATCAGCGCCGGGTCGAGCACATCGGGCCGGTTGGTGGCGGCGATCACGATGATGCCCTCGTTGGCCTCGAAGCCGTCCATCTCGACCAGCAGCTGGTTGAGGGTCTGCTCGCGCTCGTCGTTGCCGCCGCCCATGCCGGCGCCGCGCGAACGGCCCACGGCGTCGATCTCATCGATGAAGATGATGCACGGCGCCTGCTTCTTGGCCTGCTCGAACATATCGCGAACCCGCGAGGCGCCCACGCCGACGAACATCTCGACGAAGTCGGAACCGGAGATCGAGAAGAACGGCACCTTGGCCTCGCCGGCGATCGACTTGGCGAGCAGCGTCTTACCGGTACCCGGCGGACCCACCATCAGCACGCCGCGCGGAATGGTGCCGCCCAGGCGCTGGAACTTGGAGGGGTCGCGCAGGAAGTCGACCAGTTCCTCGACCTCCTCCTTGGCCTCGTCACAGCCCGCCACGTCGGCGAAGGTGGTCTTGATCTGATCCTGGGAGAGCAGCTTGGCCTTGGACTTGCCGAAGCTCATCGGCCCGCCCTTGCCGCCGGCACCGCCCTGCATCTGGCGCATGAAGAACAGGAAGATCGCCAGGATGATCAGGATCGGGAAGCTGGCGATCAGCAGCCGCGTCCACAGGCTCTGCTCCTGGGGCTCGCGGCCCACCACGGTGACATCGTTGGAGAGCAGGTCGTTGATCAGCTGCGGGTCTTCCGCTGCCGGACGGATGGTCTGGAACTGCGAACCATCGGTACGCTCACCATTGATGGTGTAGCCATCGATGGTCACGCTTCGGATCTGCTGATTCTGCACCTGCTGGACGAACTGCGAATAGTTCATCGCCTGGGGTGAGCTGTCGACGCTGAAGTTGTTGAACACCGTCAGCAGGACTGCTGCGATGACCAACCACAGAATCAGGTTCTTCGCCATATCATTCAAGGGAGTACCCTCATTGCTGAAAACGAACTGCCAAGCGGGCATAGGCCTTCGACACTACAGCAGATGCGGGCGTTCAACCACATCCATGCGCATCGAGCGACACTGCCACATTTGCCGGCGGGTGTCTGTCTATCGTGGCGGTAGCCTGACGCTATCCGCTCAACCACGAAATCCCTCCGCCAGCAGGTAGACTTCACGGGAACGTGCCCGAGAGGCATCCGGCTTGCGGGTGACCACCTTGCTGAAGCTGCCACGCAGCGCCTTGAGGTAGTCATCGAATCCTTCGCCCTGAAAGACCTTGGCCACGAATCGGCCGCCCGGTCTCAGGGTCTGCTGTGCCAGATCCAGCGCCAGCTCGACGAGGTACATCGCCTGGGGCTGATCGATGGCGGCCATACCACTCATATTGGGGGCCATGTCGGACATCACAAGGTCGACCGGGCGACCGTCGAGTGCCGCTAGTATCGCCTCGAGCACCGCGTCCTCGGTGAAATCACCGTGCACGAAGTCGACCCCGGCCAAGGCATCCATCTCGAGGATGTCCGAAGCGATCACCACGCCCTCCGGGCCGACCTTCTCGGCGGCGATCTGGCTCCAGCCCCCGGGCGCCGCCCCAAGGTCGATCACCGCCATGCCCGGACGCAGCAGCGCATCCTTGGCGTCCAGCTCGAGCAGCTTGTAGCTGGCCCGGCTACGGTAGCCGTCCTGCCAGCTGCGCTGTACGTACTGGTCGTCGAAGTGCTCTTTCAACCAACCCTTGCTGGTCTTGCTGGGGCTGCGCGCGGCACCCGCAGCGGGCGAAGAGGACTTGCTAGAACGGGTAGAGCGGCCCACGGCATCACCTGAATCTGATGTCGGTTCGAAGAGTAGCGGAGGGAGGCTTTCGCACGCGCCGCTTTCGCCGTAACATGGCGGGTTCAGCGCAACTTTGGACCCTCAAGATACCATGAGCTTGTCACAGGCACAAAAGAAAGCATTCCGCAGCATCGGCCACCACCTCAACCCGGTGGTCACGGTGTCCGAGAACGGCATCTCCGAGGGCGTGATCGCCGAGCTCGAGCGGGCGCTCAACGACCACGAGCTGATCAAGATCAAGCTGGCCCTGCCGGAGCGCGACGACCGCGCCGCCATGCTCGAGGAGCTGGTGGCCCAGAGCGGCGCCGAACGCATCCAGACCATCGGCAAGATGGCCCTGCTCTACCGCCACAACCCCAAGGCCAACCCCAAGCTCTCCAACGTCAAGCGCTTCGCCGAGCATCACGGGCGGCATTAAAGCGCCGAGCGCCGGGCAAGGATGATGCCCAACGACAGGCAGGAAACAACGAGAACCCCCGCCCGATTCAATCCGGCGGGGGTTCTGTTTACTGCCTCGACACCTGCCGCCCGTCACCGAGCGGCATGGCGCTTTCTGCTGGGCGCTCGGAGCTTACAGGTGCTCGACGCTGAGGATCTCGTACTCGACCTCGCCGCCCGGGGTGTTGACCACCACCGCGTCGCCCTGCTCCTTGCCGATCAGCGCGCGGGCGATGGGTGAGGTCACCGAGATCCGCCCCGACTTGATGTCGGCCTCGTCCTCGCCAACGATGCGGTAGGTCACCTCATCGTCGGTATCCAGATTGAGTAGCGCCACGGTCACGCCGAAGATCACCTTGCCGGTCTTGGGCAGCTTGGTGACGTCGATCACCTGGGCGGTGGAGAGCTTGCCCTCGATCTCCTGAATACGCCCCTCGATAAAACCCTGCTGCTCGCGGGCGGCATGATACTCGGCGTTCTCCTTGAGATCGCCATGCTCGCGCGCCTCGGCGATGGCATTGATCACCTTGGGCCGTTCGACGCCCTTGAGCTGTTCGAGCTCTTCACGCAGGCGCTGCTCGCCTGCGACGGTCATCGGGACCTTGTTCATTGTGGTGCTCCTGCATGCAGTTCCTGGAGCCGCCGCACGGTGATCTCGTTACCGTATTCCAATGCCATGCACACGGCCCTGGCCCCTGCCAGGGTCGTTGCGTAGGGCACCTTGCGGGCGAGAGCGGTGCGGCGGATCACCGAGGAGTCATTGATGGCCTGACGGCCCTCGGTGGTATTGACGATATAGGCCACTTCGTCGTTCTTGAGCATATCGACGATATGCGGACGACCTTCGAAGACCTTGTTGACGGCCTCGACGGGGAGCCCGGCAGCCTCGAGGGCGGCGGCGGTGCCGCGCGTCGCACAAAGGGTAAAGCCCAATCCTAGCAGAGTTTTGGCCACCTCGATAACGCCGGGCTTGTCCGGCTCGCGCACCGAGAGAAACGCCTTGCGCTCGCCGCTCAGCGCCGGGATCGCCTCGCCGGCGCCGAGCTGCGCCTTGTAGAAGGCCTCGGCGAAGGTGTCGCCGGAACCCATCACTTCGCCGGTGGACTTCATCTCCGGCGACAGGATCGGGTCGACGCCGGGGAACTTGTTGAACGGGAACACCGCCTCCTTGACGCTATAGAAGTGCGGCACGATCTCGCGGGTGAAGCCCTGCTCCTCGAGGGTGGTGCCGGCCATGCAGCGCGCCGCCACCTGCGCCAGCGAGGTGCCGATGCACTTGGAGACGAAGGGCACGGTGCGCGAGGCGCGCGGGTTGACCTCGATGACGTAGATCTCGCCATCCTGCCAGGCCAGCTGCACGTTCATCAGCCCCTTGACGCCGAGCTCCACCGCCATGCGCTTGACCTGCTCGCGCATCTCGTCCTGCACCTCGGCGGGCAGCGAATAGGGCGGTAGCGCACAGGCCGAGTCGCCGGAGTGAACCCCGGCCTGCTCGATGTGCTGCATGATGCCGCCGATCACCACCTCGTGGCCGTCGCTGACCGCGTCGATATCGATCTCGATGGCGGCGTTGAGGAAGTGGTCGAGCAGCACCGGCGAGTCGTTGGAGACCTTGACCGCATGGGTCATGTAGTTCTCCAGCTCCGAGGCGTCGTAGACGATTTCCATGGCGCGGCCGCCGAGCACGTAGCTGGGGCGCACCACCAGCGGGTAGCCGATCGCCTCGGCCTTGGCAAAGGCCTCCTCGAAGCTGCGCGCGGTGGCGTTGGGCGGCTGCTTGAGGCCCAGCTTGTCGATCATCTGCTGGAAGCGCTCGCGGTCCTCGGCGCGGTCGATGGCGTCCGGGGTGGTGCCGATGATCGGCACCCCGGCGGCCTCCAGTTCGCGGGCCAGCTTGAGCGGCGTCTGGCCGCCGAACTGCACGATCACCCCGACCGGCTGCTCCTTGTCGGCGATCTCCAGCACGTCCTCCAGGGTCACCGGCTCGAAGTAGAGGCGGTCGCTGGTGTCGTAGTCGGTGGAGACGGTCTCCGGGTTGCAGTTGACCATGATCGTCTCATAGCCGTCGTCGCGCATGGCGAAGGCGGCATGGACGCAGCAGTAGTCGAACTCGATGCCCTGGCCGATACGGTTGGGTCCGCCGCCCAGCACCATGATCTTCTGGCGGTCGGAAACCTCGGCCTCGCACTCCTCCTCGTAGGTGGAGTACATGTAGGCGGTATCCGAGGCGAACTCCGCCGCACAGGTGTCGACGCGCTTGTAGACCGGGCGGATGCCGGCCCGCTGACGGGTCTTGCGGAACTCCTTCTCGGAGACACCCAGCAGCCTGGCCAGGCGCGCATCGGAGAAGCCCTTGCGCTTGAGGCCGAACAGCTCGCGGGGCGAGAACTCGGAGAGAGAGCGCTTGGCGACCGCGGCCTCGCTCTTGATCAGGTCCTCGAGCTGGACCAGGAACCAGCGGTCGATGTTGGTCAGCGTGAAGATCTCGTCGACGCTCATGCCGGCGCGCATGGCATCGGCGATGAAGAAGATGCGCTCGGCGCCGGCGGCCTGCAGCTCGCCCTTGATATGCGCCATGGCCTCGGGAGTGAAGTCGGTGACGATGGGGTCGAGGCCGTCGTTGCCGGTCTCCATGCCGCGCAGCGCTTTCTGCAGCGACTCCTGGAAGGTGCGGCCGATGGCCATCACCTCGCCCACCGACTTCATCTGGGTGGTCAGGCGGTCGTTGGCCTGGGGAAACTTCTCGAAGGTGAAGCGCGGAATCTTGGTGACTACGTAGTCGATGGACGGCTCGAACGAGGCCGGGGTGCGCCCGCCGGTGATGTCGTTCTGCAGCTCGTCCAGGCTGTAGCCGATCGCCAGCTTGGCGGCGATCTTGGCGATCGGGAAGCCGGTGGCCTTGGAGGCCAGCGCCGAGGAGCGCGACACCCGCGGGTTCATCTCGATCACCACCATGCGCCCGGTGGTGGGGTCGACGCCGAACTGCACGTTGGAGCCGCCGGTCTCGACGCCGATCTCGCGCAGCACCGCAAGCGATGCGTCGCGCATGATCTGGTACTCCTTGTCGGTCAGCGTCTGGGCCGGGGCCACGGTGATGGAGTCGCCGGTGTGCACGCCCATGGGGTCGAAGTTCTCGATGGCGCAGACGATGATGCAGTTGTCGTGCTTGTCGCGCACGACCTCCATCTCGTACTCCTTCCAGCCCAGCAGCGACTCATCGATCAGCAGCTCATGGTTGTTGGAGAGCTCGAAGCCGCGGGTACAGATCTCCTCGAACTCCTCCTTGTTGTAGGCTACGCCGCCGCCGGAGCCGCCCATGGTGTAGGAGGGACGAATGATCACCGGGAAACCCAGCGACGCCTGGATGCGCCAGGCCTCGTCCATGCTGTGGGCGACCTCGGCCTTGGGGCACTCGAGGCCGATGCGGCGCATGGCCTGGTCGAACAGGTCGCGGTCTTCGGCCTTGTTGATGGCATCGGCGTTGGCACCGATCATCTCCACGCCGTACTTCTCCAGCACGCCGTGCTTGTCGAGTTCCAGCGCACAGTTGAGCGCGGTCTGGCCGCCCATGGTGGGCAGGATGGCGTCGGGGCGCTCGGCCTCGATGATCTTCTCCACCGCCTGCCAGGTGATCGGCTCGATATAGGTGGCGTCGGCCATGGCCGGATCGGTCATGATGGTGGCGGGGTTGGAGTTGACCAGAATGACCCGGTAACCCTCCTCGCGCAGCGCCTTGCAGGCCTGGGCGCCGGAGTAGTCGAATTCGCAGGCCTGGCCGATGACGATGGGGCCTGCGCCAATGATCAGGATGCTGTTGATGTCGGTACGCTTGGGCATGACGGTTCCCGCGGCAAATCGGTGAAAGAACGGACTCGGTGGTGAGGGCCGGCGCTCAGCGGCGCGCCTTCATCATCTCGACGAAGCGGTCGAACAGCGGCGACACATCGCGCGGCCCGGGGCTCGCCTCGGGGTGGCCCTGGAAGCTGAACGCCGGCCGGTCGGTACGCTCGATCCCCTGCAGGGTGCCGTCGAACAGCGAACGGTGCGTGGCACGCAGATTGGCCGGCAGGCTCGCCTCGTCGGCGGCGAAGCCATGGTTCTGGCTAGTGATCATCACCTGGCCGCTGTCGAGGTCCTGCACCGGGTGGTTGGCGCCGTGGTGGCCGTGGCTCATCTTCAGCGTCTTGGCGCCGCTGGCCAGCGCCAGCAGCTGGTGGCCCAGGCAGATGCCGAACACCGGCAGCTGGGTCTCGAGGATCTCGCCGATGGCCTTGATGGCATAGTCGCAGGGCTCGGGGTCGCCGGGACCGTTGGCCAGGAACACGCCGTCCGGCTTCATCGCCAGCACCTCGCTGGCCGGGGTCTGGGCCGGCACCACCGTGAGCCGGCAGCCGCGGCTGGCCAGCATGCGCAGGATGTTGCGCTTGACGCCGTAGTCGTAGGCCACCACGTGGAAGGGGCGCTCGCCCTGCGTGGTATCGGCATAGCCCTCACCCAGGGTCCATTCGCCCTCGCTCCACTCGTAGGGCGTCTGGCAGGAGACCACCTTGGCTAGGTCCATGCCCTTGAGGCCGGGGAAGGCGCGGGCGGCGGCCAGGGCACGCTCGACGGCGTCGTCGCCTTCGGCATCAACGCCGGCCAGGATCGCGCCGTTCTGCGAGCCCTTGTCGCGCAGGATGCGGGTCAGTCGGCGGGTGTCGATGTCGGCGATGCCGAGCACGTTCTGGCTCTTGAGGTAGTCGGAGAGCGACTGCTCGGAGCGGAAGCTGCTGGCCAGCAGCGGCAGGTCGCGGATCACCAGGCCGGCGGCGGCGATGGCGTCGGACTCGACGTCCTCAGCGTTGACGCCGGTGTTGCCGATATGCGGATAGGTGAGAGTGACGATCTGTCGTGTGTAGGAGGGGTCGGTGAGAATCTCCTGATAGCCGGTCATGGCCGTATTGAACACCACCTCACCGCTGGTTTGCCCATCGGCGCCGATCGCGGTGCCGTGGAATACGCTGCCATCTTCCAAGGCCAATATCGCGGGTCTGTTCAACGCAACTTCCTCCCATGCTCTTAAGAGACCGCCGACGAGTCACGCTCATCCGACAGATGTTTCAAGGGCGGGCGCCAGGCTGGGTCACGCGGCAGGCGAGCCGTAAAAAAGCGGGACGAAACCTGAAAAACCGGTTTCATCCCGCTTGTTGTCATTGCTCGGTGTGCCCGTGGCCGACTCAACAAGCGCTATGGTGGATGCAGCATCCGGCGCCCGGCCAAAATTTTTGGAATGTTACAGGAATCTCCGCCCAACGGCTAGTCCTCCCTGATCGCATGAAGAGACCAGCTAACGCCGCGACCGAGGGGCGCCGGGGGCAAGCCGCAGAGGTGGTTTGCGCCATGGGTGAGGAGCATGTCTCCGAACGGGCTGGCCACGGATGGCCAGCACCGGTCCTGCAAGCGGAGCAGGATGCGAGAGCGCAGCAGGGCGCAAGATAGCGCCCAGGGATGGGTTCACAGCGCCACCTCGTAGGCTTGCCCCCGGATCAGCCCCGCCACCCGGGACATTTGAGCGCCTATAGCCCCAGCACATCCTGCATGCTATACCGCCCCTTACCCTGCTCGGCCACCCAGCGCGCGGCACGCACCGCGCCCTTGGCAAAGGTCATGCGGCTCGAGGCCTTGTGAGTGATCTCGATGCGCTCGCCCTCGGTGGCGAACATTACGGTGTGCTCGCCGACGATATCGCCGGCGCGCACGGTGGCAAAGCCGATCTCCTTGGCATCCCGCGGCCCGCACTGGCCGACCCGCTCGAAGACGCCGTGCTCCATGAGCGTGCGACCCAGGGAATCGGCCACCACCTCGCCCATCTTCAGCGCCGTGCCGGAGGGGGCATCCACCTTGTGGCGATGGTGGGCCTCGATCACCTCGATATCGTAGCCCTCGTCGCCCAGCGCCCTGGCGGCAGTCTCGAGCAGCTTCAGCGTGAGGTTCACCCCCACGCTCATGTTCGGCGCGAAGACCATCGCCAGCTTGTCGCGGTAGCCGTCGAGCTCCGCCAGCTGGGCGTCATCCAGGCCGGTGGTGCCGATCACGATGCGCTTGCCGTGCGCGGCGCAGAACGCCAGGTTGGCCAGCGTTACCTCCGGCGCGGTGAAGTCGATCAGCACATCGAAGTCGTCGACGATATCGTCGAGCGTCGCCGCCGCCGCGACACCACACTTGCCAAGCCCGGCCAGCTCGCCGATATCCACACCGGCAAGCGAGCTGCCCGGCTCGACTAGGCCACCCGCCAGGGTAGCCTCGGCATCCTGCTCCACGGCGGCGACCAGAGTGCGGCCCATGCGGCCGGCGACACCGACGATAGCGATACGGGTCATGCGGACTCCTGCAATTCAATGAAGGTGGCGGCGAAGTATAGCAAAGACGCCTAGGCGCTGGCCCGATCGCCGCGCAGCAGCAACACCATGGCGACCACGATCAGCACGCTGCCGGGCAGCCAGGCCCAGCCGATCTGCGCCGGGTCGCTGGCGAACAGCAGCAGCATCGAGACGAACGGCACCAGGTAGCTATAGGCGGTGACCGCCCCCGGGGTCAGCGCCGCGGTGGCGCGCTGCATCAGCCAGAAGGTCATGGCGCTGGAGCACAGCCCCAGGTAGACCACTAGCAGCAGGTCGAATGCCGTCATCCGCGCCAGGCCGGCCAGCGGCTCGACCAGGCTGCCGGCCAGGCCGATCAGCGCGCCGCCCAGCGCCAGGCTCCAGAAGGTGCGCGCCGCCGCCGACCCCGACAGCCAGCCGCGATTGAGCCCCCACTTGCTGAGCACCGGATACAGCGCGGTGGATAAACAACCGCCGAAGAACACCAGCTCGCCGCTGCCGAACTGCAGCCCGTCACCGCCGTTGCGCGCCTCGGCAAACGCCAACCCCAGCGCCCCGCAGGCGCCCAGCGCCAGGATCAGCGGCAGCCGCCAGGCCAGCCGCTCGACGCTTGCCACTACGCCGAAGCTGAACGCCAGCAGCGGCACCACCACGTAGAGGGTGGCCATCGACAGCGCCGTGGCGCGATGCGCGGCCCAGAACATGGCGCCGAAGAAGCCCGCCAGGCACAGCCCCATCAGCGCGTACAGCAGCAGTCCGCGCCGCGCAGGCCACCAGTCGGCGGCGCGGCGCGCCAGCGGCCACAGCGCCAGCGAGGCGATGGCAAAGCGCAGCGCGGTCAGCTGCAGTGGCGGCAGGCCCTCGCTCATTACCCCCACGGCGGGGAACGACAGCCCTACCAGCAGCGCCCATAGCAGCATGCCCAGGTGGGCACGGCGCACACTGGCAAAGCTCAATTTTCCCAGACGATATCGAGCGGTTCGCCGGCCATGCGATCCAGGTGGCTGCTCACCACGCCCTCGAGGCGGTCGAGGGTCGGCTCATCCAGCGCCTCGATGGCCACCGTCAGGCGATCCGCCGTGGCATGCATCAGGCAGGTGCCATCGGCAAACGCCACCCGGCCCTGCTCGGCGTCGTGCTCGACCTCGAGCTTATGGGCCCAGTGCTTGCACAGGCGGTTGATCAGCTTGCTGCCGTCGGCGGTAGCGATCTCAGTACGCGAAATAGGCATGGGTCCTCCGTTGGGCGTCGGGCATAGCGCCCAACGCAGGGTAAGAAAGCGTCACGACGCGAAACGCGCCAGCTGAAAGGGCGCGAGATCCACCGCCGGCGTTTCGCCACACATCTGCTCTGCCAGCACGCGGCCGGTGACAGGGCCCAGCGTAAAACCCTGATGGCCGTGGCCGAAAGCGAGCCACAGCCCATCGTGCCGCGGTGCGGCACCGATCACCGGCAGCATGTCGGCCACGCAGGGGCGGCTGCCCATCCACGGCTCGGCGTCGCATCGCTCGCCGAGCGGCAGCAGCTCGCGGGCGACGCGCTCGGCGGCGTCGAGCTGGCCGTAGCGCGGCGCGGCGTCCAGGGTGGTCAGCTCGGCACCGGTGGTGAGGCGCACCCCGGCGCGCATCGGCGCCAGCAGGTAGCCGGCATCGGCGTCGCGCAGCCAGTGGTGGAGCCGGGTATCGTCCTGCATCGCATAGTGCATATGGTAGCCGCGCTTGGGAAACAGCGGCACGCGATAGCCAAGCGCGGCCAGCCAGCGCGACGACCAGGGCCCGGTGGCCAGCACCAGCTCCTCGGCCTCGTGCACGCCGGCCGCGGTGTGCAGCCGCCAACCGCTGGCGGTCTGCTCCAGGCGCCGGGCTTCGGCCTGCTCGACGCGCCCGCCGGCGGCCTCAAAGGCCGCGGCATAGGCTTTGACCAGCGCCCCGGGGTCGCGCACCGTCCAGCCGTTGGTCCAGTGCACCGCGCCCAGCAAGCCGCCGCGCAGGTGGGGCTCGCGGGCCTTGAGCGCGGCGGCGTCGAGCACCTCATGGGTCACGCCGTACGCCGCGGCGATGGCCTCGGCGTTGGCGACCTGAGCCTCCAAGGAGGCCTGCTCACGAAAGCCGTCCAGCCAGCCCTGCTTGCACACCAGCGACTCGGCGCCGGCGGCGGCGATCAGCGCCTGGTGCTCCTCGGTGCAGCGCACCGTCAATGAGGCGTAGGCCGGCACCGCCTGTGCGTGGCGCGCCGGCGTGGAGTGCCGCCAGTACTGCAGCAGCGGCCCGGCCGCGGCGAGCAGCCCGCGGGGGCGGTAACGGATATCGATCTGGCGGTTGGGCAGCACCCGCAGCAGGGTCGCCAGGTCGCGGGGAAAGGGGTACGGCTTGACCGCCTCGCGCTGGATGATCCCGGCATTGCCGAAGGAGGTCTCCTCCCCCGGCCCGCAGCGGTCGAGCAGCGTCACCGCGCGCCCGCGCCGCGCCAGGTGGTACGCAATCGAAGTGCCAACCATGCCGGCGCCTAGCACCAGGGTCTCGCGGGTCATGTGGGTAGTCCTTGCTCACGGCCAGGCAGCACATTCTGCCCTCTCGGCAGCTTATCAAGAATGCGAGACGTTTCGCACGTGGCGAGGTACGTTTGGCCAGACGCGCAAGGCCCCGGCATCCGGGATGCCAGGGCCTTGTCATCTCGAGGAGGCTTGGAAACCTTACGGCTTCATGTCCTCGAAGAACTTCTTCACGCCGTCGAAGAAGCCGCTCTTCTTGGGCGAGTGGCTGTTGCTCTCGCCGAGGCTGTCCTGGAACTGGCGCAGCAGCTCCTTCTGGTGCTCGCTGAGCTTGACCGGGGTCTCGAGCACGACCTTGCACAGCAGGTCGCCGGCGGGGCCGCCGCGCACCGGCTTTACGCCCTTGCCCTTGAGCCGGAACAGCTTGCCGGTCTGGGTCTCGGCGGGGATCTTGAGCTTGACCCGGCCATCCAGGGTCGGCACTTCGAGTTCACCACCCAGGGCGGCGTCGACGAAGTTGATCGGCACCTCGCACTGCAGGTGACGGCCGTCGCGCTGGAAGATGCGGTGCGGCTTGATCGCCACCTGCACATAGAGGTCACCGGGCGGGCCGCCGTTGATGCCGCTCTCGCCTTCGCCGTTGAGGCGAATGCGGTCGCCGGTGTCCACGCCGGCAGGAATCTTCACCGACAGGGTACGGGTCTCGCGCACGCGGCCTTCGCCGTTGCACTTGTGGCACGGCACCTTGATGTGCTGGCCGCTGCCGTGGCAGGTGGGGCAGGTCTGCTGCACGGCGAAGAAGCCCTGCTGCATGCGCACCTGGCCGTGGCCGGCGCAGGTCGGGCAGGTCTCCTTGGTGGAGCCCGGCTCGGCACCCTCGCCGTCGCAGCGCTCGCAGTCGATGTGGCGCGGCACGCGGATGTCGACGCTGGTGCCGGCCACCGCATCCTCGAGGTCGAGCTCGAGGTTGTAGCGCAGGTCGCTGCCGCGCTGCGGGGCGTTGGGATGGCGACGTCCGCCGCCACCGCCGAAGATATCGCCGAACACGTCGCCGAAGATGTCGCTGAAGCCGCCGGCCCCGGCGCCACCGCCGAAACCGCCGCCGCCGAAGCCGCCGCCCTGGCCGTCGACGCCGGCATGGCCGAACTGGTCATAGGCGGCGCGCTTCTCGCTGTCGGTCAGGACCTCGTAGGCCTCGGAGACCTCGCGGAATTTCTCCGCCGCGCTGTCGTCGTCCGGATTGCGATCCGGATGAAATTTCTGGGCCAGGCGCCGGTAGGCCTTCTTGATCTCTTTCTGATCGGCCCCGCGCTCGACGCCGAGCACCTCGTAATAGTCACGTTTGGACATGGGTCTGTCCGCCTCCGTAGCGACACTGCGGAAACACCAACGCGGGAGTCAGGCCCCCGCGCTGGCGTCATCCGAAGCTCAGATGTCGTGGTTACTGCTTTTTCTGGTCGTCGTTGACTTCTTCGTACTCGGCGTCGACCACGTCATCTTCCGGCTTGGCGCCAGCGTCCTGCTCGCCGCCAGCCTCACCTTGAGCGGCCTCGGCCTGCTCGGCGTACATCTTCTGGGCCAGGTTGCCGGAGGCTTCGGTGAGGGCGCTGAGCTTCTGCTCGATGGCGTCCTTGTCGTCGCCCTTCAACGCCTCCTCGAGTTCGCCGATGGCGCTCTCGATGGCCTGCTTCTCCTCGTCGCTGGCCTTGTCGCCGGCGTCTTCGAGGGTCTTGCGGGTGGCGTGGATCATGCCGTCGGCCTGGTTGCGCAGCGCCACCAGCTCCTCGAACTTCTTGTCTTCGTCGGCATGCGCCTCGGCATCACGGACCATCTGCTCGATCTCGTCGTCGGACAGGCCGCTGGAGGCCTTGATGACGATCGACTGCTCCTTGTTGGTGGCCTTGTCCTTGGCCGACACGTGCAGGATGCCGTTGGCGTCGAGATCGAAGGCGACCTCGATCTGCGGCACGCCGCGCGGCGCCGGCGGAATGTCGGCCAGGTCGAAGCGGCCCAGCGACTTGTTGCCGCTTGACTGCTTGCGCTCGCCCTGCAGCACGTGGATGGTCACCGCAGTCTGGTTGTCATCCGCGGTCGAGAAGGTCTGGGTCTTCTTGGTCGGGATGGTGGTGTTCTTCTCGATCAGCGGCGTCATCACGCCACCCAGGGTCTCGATGCCCAGGGTCAGCGGGGTGACGTCGAGCAGCAGCACGTCCTTGACGTCGCCGCCCAGCACGCCGCCCTGGATGGCGGCACCCACGGCCACGGCTTCGTCCGGGTTGACGTCCTTGCGGGCGTCCTTGCCGAAGAACTCGGCGACCTTCTTCTGCACCATCGGCATGCGCGTCTGGCCGCCGACCAGGATCACGTCGTCGATCTCCGAGGCCGACAGGCCGGCATCGGCCAATGCGGTCTTGCACGGCGCCAGCGAGCGCTGCACCAGGTCCTCCACCAGCGACTCGAGCTTGGCCCGGGTGACCTTGACGTTGAGGTGCTTGGGCCCGGTGTTGTCGGCGGTGATGTAGGGCAGATTGACGTCGGTCTGCTGGGCGCTGGAGAGCTCGATCTTGGCCTTCTCGGCGGCTTCCTTGAGGCGCTGCATGGCCAGGTTGTCGCCGGACAGATCGATGCCGGAGTCAGACTTGAACTGATCGACCAGGTAGTTGATCAGGTGCATGTCGAAGTCTTCGCCACCCAGGAAGGTGTCGCCGTTGGTGGCCAGCACCTCGAACTGGGTCTCGCCGTCGACGTCGGCCACTTCGATGATCGAGATATCGAAGGTACCGCCGCCCAGGTCGTAGACCGCGATGGTCTTGTCGCCGCGCGACTTGTCCATGCCGTAGGCCAGCGCCGCCGCAGTGGGCTCGTTGATGATGCGCTTGACCTCGAGGCCGGCGATGCGCCCGGCGTCCTTGGTGGCCTGACGCTGGCTGTCGTTGAAGTAGGCCGGCACGGTGATCACCGCCTCGGTGACTTCTTCACCCAGGTAGTCCTCGGCGGTCTTCTTCATCTTCTTGAGCACTTCAGCGCTGACCTGCGGCGGGGCCAGCTTCTTGCCCTTCACTTCCACCCAGGCGTCGCCGTTGTCGGCCTCGGTGATGGCGTAGGGCACCATCTTGATGTCCTTCTGCACCACGTCGTCCTTGAAGCGACGACCGATCAGGCGCTTGATGGCGTAGAGGGTGTTGTGCGGGTTGGTGACCGCCTGGCGCTTGGCTGCCTGGCCGACCAGCGTCTCGCCATCATCGGTGTAGGCGATGATGGACGGCGTGGTGCGGCCACCTTCGGCGTTCTCGATGACTTTGGCGCTGTCGCCGTCGAGAACGGCGACACAGGAGTTGGTCGTCCCCAGGTCAATACCGATGATGCGTCCCATAGGAAATCCTCGAAAGTTGTTACTTGATTCGTACGTCGCGGCCTTCGCCGCGGGGTTGTCGTCTATCTGGGGGCCGCCTGGCGCTTTTCAAGACCCGCGCCCCCAATCGCGTCGGCGTTTGGTCAGTTCGCCGCCTGGCTGACCACCACCATGGCCGGACGCACCAGGCGCCCATTGAGCAGGTACCCCTTCTGCATCACGTCCATCACGGTATTGGGGTCGAGCTCGGGATTGGGCACCATCGCCATGGCTTCGTGGTACTGCGGGTCGAACGGCTCGCCGTGGGGCTCCACCGCCTCGACGCCGAACTTGCCGAGCACGTCGAGCTGCAGCTTGAGGGTCATCGATACGCCCTCGCGGTGGGCGTCGCTGGCGCCGTCCTCCATGGCCTCCAGCGCCTTCTCGAGGCTGTCGATCACCGGCAGCAGCTCCTTGACGAACTTCTCCAGCGCGAACTTGCGCGCCTTGTCGGCTTCCTGCTCGGCGCGGCGGCGCACGTTCTGCGCCTCGGCGGCGGCGCGCAGCGCCTGGTCCTTGGCCTCGGCGGCGCTCTGCTCGAGCTCCTCGATGCGCGCGTTGAGTGCATCGACATCGGCGTCGCTGGCTGCTGGCTCTTCGAGCGGCTCGCTCTCACCCTGGTCGGCGGCGGCCTCGATGGCCTCTTCGAGATCGCCATCCAGCGGTGTCTTCTGCGGCTCGGCATCCTGCTCGGCACGCGCCAGCTCATCGTCCAGCGGCGTCTGCGGTTGTTTGGCCATGAGTGTCTCCTGACATCCAAAGGCGGCGCGCGGCCGCCAGAACATTTCACGACATGCAGTATCTGCAAGACTTAAGTGCATCGAATTGCAGCCTATATGGGGATGCCCGCGACAATCTCAAGGCATGCAGGCGCGCGGCGTCTGCGCGAGCATTGTCGGCGACAATCGACTACTGTATAAACGCACAGAGAGTAATGACTACTGCAAGGAGACAGGCGGCCATGCTGGTACAGCTCGCGATTCGTGATTACGCCATCGTCGATAGCCTCGACCTGGAGCTTCACGGCGGCATGACCGCCATCACCGGCGAGACCGGGGCCGGCAAGTCGATCCTGCTTGGCGCCTTGGGGCTGTGCCTCGGCGAGCGCGCCGACGCCGGCAGCGTACGCCACGGCGGCGAGCGCGCCGACCTCTCGGCACGCTTCGATATCGCCGCCCTGCCCGAGGCGCGGGCCTGGCTGGAGAGCCGCGAGCTGCCCAGCGACGACTGCCTGCTGCGTCGGGTAATCACCGCCGCGGGCCGCTCCAAGGCGTGGATCAACGGTCAGCCGGCGACCATCGCCGACCTCAAGGCACTGGGTGAGCACCTGATCGAGATTCACGGCCAGCACGCCCATCAGGCGCTGCTACGCGAAGACACCCACCTGCGCCTGCTCGACGACTACGCCGGCCAGCGCGAGGCGGTCGCCACCCTGGGCGAGACCCACCGTCGCTGGCAGCAGGCGCGGCGCAACCTCAAGCGCCTGAGCGAAGACGGCGACGAACTGGCGGCACGCCGCCAGCTGCTGCGCTATCAGGTCGATGAGCTCGACCAGTTGGCACTGGCCGAGGGCGAACTCGACGCCCTGGAGGAGGAGCAGACGCGCCTCGCCCACGCCGAGGAGACCCTGCGCGAGGCGCAGGCCGCCGCCGACTGCTGCGACCACGAAGACGGCGGCGCCCAGTCGTTGCTGGCCCAGGCGGTCGGCCGCCTGGGCGCGCTGCCCGGCAGCGACCGCGGCAGCCTCGCCGAGGCCCTCGGCATGCTCGAAGAGGCGCGCATCCAGGTCGAGGAAGCCAGCCGCGAGCTGCAGCGCTTCGTCGACACCACCGAGCTCGACCCGGCACGTCTGGCCGAGGTCGACGAGCGGCTCGGTGCCGTGCATCGCATCGCCCGCAAGCATCATGTGCTGCCCGACGAGCTGGTCGCGCTGCACCAGCGCCTGCACCATGAGCTGGCCGAACTCGACGGCGGCGAACACGACCTCGAGGCGCTCAGCCAAGAGGTCGAGCAGCTACGCGACGCCTGGCGCCAGCAAGCCAAGGCGATCAGCGCGGCGCGCCACAAGGCGGCCACGCGCTTCGCCGACGAAGTGCAGGCACAGCTGGGCTTCCTGGCCATGGGCAAAGCGAGTTTCGCGGTGCAGGTCGAGGCCCGCGATACGCCAGCCGCAGACGGCATGGACGCGGTGCGCTTCCTGATCAGCGCCAACCCCGGCCAGCCGCCGCGGCCGCTGACCAAGGTCGCCTCCGGCGGCGAACTGTCGCGGATCAGCCTGGCGATCCAGGTGGTAGCGGCCAGCCACTCGACCATTCCCAGCCTGGTATTCGACGAGGTCGACGTGGGGATCTCCGGTGCCACCGCGGAGATCGTCGGCCAGCTGCTCAAGCGCCTCGGCGAGGGCGGCCAGGTGATGACCGTGACCCACCTGCCCCAGGTCGCCGCCCAGGCCCACCAGCATCTGCATATCGAGAAGCAGGCCGAGGCCGACACCACTCTGACCCAGATGGTGCTGCTCGACGGTGCCGGCCGGGTACGTGAACTGGCGCGCATGCTCGGCGGGGTCAAGCTATCGGAACGGACCCTGGCGCATGCCCGCGAGATGCTCGACGCCAGCCAGCACGCCCATCACTAAGCTGTCGCGATGACGTAGCGCGGCCCCACAACGCACTCGGCCCCGATCCATGATCGGGGCCGAGTCTTATCGCGGGCAACGCTAGCGTCTACTTCTTCTGGATGCCTTCCTGGCGCGTGGCCTTGGAGCCCTTGGGGCGCACGTACAGCACCAGCGCATGGTCCACCAGTTCGAAGCCGTGCTCTTCGGCGATCTCCTGCTGGCGACGTTCGATGGTCTCATCGAAGAACTCGATGATCTCGCCACTCTCGAGGCACACCATATGGTCGTGATGCTCGTCCTGAGACAGCTCGAACAGCGCGTGGCCGCCGTCAAAGTTGTGGCGGATCACCAGGCCGGCGGACTCGAATTGGGTCAGCACGCGATAGACGGTGGCCAGGCCCACGTCTTCGCCGGCCTCCAGCAGTGCCTTGTAGACATCCTCGGCGCTCAAGTGGTGCTGACCCGGGGCATTTTCCAGGATCTGCAGGATCTTCACGCGGGGCAGGGTCACCTTCAGACCCGCCTTGCGCAGTTCATGGTTCTGATCGGCCATGGTCGCTCTTCGCAGTAACGTGTAGGGTCGGGTATGATCGACCGACTCAACGATAGTGAAGAACAGGCTCAAATGCAAAAGCTGATCAAAACCGTCACCCTTTCCGTTGCCCTCACCACGCTGGTCAGCGGTTGCAGCTACTTCGGCGTCTACAAGCGCGACCTGGCCCAGGGCAATCTGGTGACCCAGGACATGGTCGGGCAGCTTCAGCCGGGCATGAGCCGCGACCAGGTGCGCGGCGTAATGGGCACCCCGCTGCTCGAGGGGCCCTTCGACGCCAGCCAGTGGGACTATCTGTTCCGCCTCGACGAGGCCTACGGCGGCGTGGACCAGCGGCGCGTCACCCTGACCTTCGACGGCGACCGCCTGGTCGACATCAGCCGCGACGGCGACCTGTCCCGCGACATCGACCTGATGCCCGAGGATGGCCCCGGCCCGGCCCCGGAGGGCGTCGGCCCGGACGACGGCATGGGCCCGCAGCCGGACGCCCAACCCGAGCCACAGCAGGGCGGTGGCACGGCGCCGGCCGGCGGCGCCCCCGCCGAGCGTGCACCGGAGCCCAGCCAGCCCGAACCCAGCGAGCAGGAGCCGATCCAGCAGGACCCGTCGCTCTGACCTCGGCCTGACGTTCGCTCAGCGCGCCTGGCCCTGCGAGGCGCGCCGCTTGCGCGCCTGCTTGGGATCGATCTGCAGCGGGCGGTAGACCTCGACCCGGTCGCCCTCGCTGAGAGGCAGGTCGTCGCGCTTGAGCAGCGTGCCGAAGATGCCTAGCGGCGCTTCGCGGAAGAACGCCTCGCCCTGCTCGGGGAACGCCTGAGCCATCCCGGCCTGCAGCACCGCCTGGCGGGCCGTCGTCCCCGCGGGTAGTGTCAGCGTCACCAGCCGCTGCCGCTCCGGCAGCGCGAAGGCCACTTCAACCTCAATCGTCGCGCTCATCGCGGCACGCCCTCCTTCACGTCAGCGCCCATAGAGGTCGTCGGCGCGGCGCGTGAACGACTCCACCAGCTGCCCGGCGACCTGCTGGAACAGCTTGCCGAAGGCCATGCCCAGCAGCCGGTTGGCGAACTCGAACTCCATCTCCAGGCTCACCTTGCAGGCATCCTCGCCCATCGGTGTGAACAGCCAGCGACCGCGCAGGCGCTTGAAAGGCCCCTTGACTAGCGATAGCTCGATACGCTCCGGCTCGACCAGGTCGTTGCGGGTCATGATGCTGTGCTCGATACCCGCCCTGCCCAGGGTCATCTCGCCGATCAGGTGCTCCTCGTCGCGCTCGATCAGGCGTGCCCGCCGGCAGCCCGGCAGGAACTCCGGATAGCGCTCGAAATCGTTGACCAGGTCGAACATCGCCTGGGGGGAGTGCCGCACCAGGGCGGACCGATTGACCGTAGGCATTTACCTCTCCGCTGACTTTGCTGGGCCGTACGCGTATCATGGTCGGCTATTTCGTCAAGCCTTGAATCTTATCACGCTTCCCCCCATCTCGAACGGGGCTGCCAAGGCATATCGACACACGAGGTTCCATGGCCAACAAGAAAGGCAAGGGCAAAGGCCCGTCCAGTTCCGTCATCGCCCAGAACAAGAAGGCCCGCTTCGAGTACCACATCGACGAGACCTTCGAAGCGGGCCTCGCGCTGGCCGGGTGGGAGGTCAAGAGCCTGCGTGCCGGCAAGGCCCAGCTCACCGACACCTATATCCTGATCAAGAACGGCGAGGCCTGGCTGCTGGGCAGCCATATCACCCCGCTCAATACCGCCAGCACCCACGAGATCGCCGATCCGACGCGCACCCGCAAGCTGCTGCTGCATCGCAAGGAGATCGCCAAGATCTTCTCGCGCACCCAGGACAAGGGCCACACCTGCGTGCCGCTCAAGCTGTACTGGAAGAAGAACCTGATCAAGTGCGAGCTGGCACTGGTGACCGGCAAGAAGCAGCACGACAAGCGCGCCACCGAGAAGGAGCGCGACTGGAACCGCCAGAAGGCGCGGATCATGCGCGACCACTGAACGGCGCACGCTTGAACTGGCGTCGCGCCGTCCCCACCTGATAGAATGATGAGGTTCCACGGGGGCGACATGGCTTCGACGCCGGTGACAACCTCCTAGGTGCATGCCGAGAGCGTGATGTATCTCGTAAATACAACATCACGATTAAATAGTCGCAAACGACGACAACTACGCTCAGGGCGCGCTGGCAGCTTAATAGCTGTTAGCTTCTAGTCCGGCCCCAAAGTGATGTGCCCATTCATCACGGCGGGGATATGAGCGCAAACTGATGGGATCGCGGTTGGTGGTGTCCTCTCGCCAATCGCTAAACCTTAGAGGAATCGCGTAGCTGGATCCTGCCCGTCGGAGCCAGCAGCGTTAAATCAAAAGACGGACCTAAGCATGTAGAGCCGAAGAGCGAGTGCCGGCGGACGCGGGTTCAATTCCCGCCGCCTCCACCAATCAAGCATACGAATCAAGCACCTACGGGTGCTTTTTTCGTTTCATAGGGCATGATTTGGTCTGTTTTTGGCATGGTGTGGTCAGCTTTTTTTGGCGCGGGTGCTACTCAATGGTAGCGCCGCACCCTGCCGGCTACCCGTTCACCGAGGTCAGCAAGGCATCCAGCAAGATGCGCATGGCGATCAGGAACAGCAGCGCCATGATGACCTTGTCGAAGACGTCACGCGCCAGGTACTGGCCTAGCCGCCCTCCCAGCGGCATGGCCAGCCAGATCACCAGGAATGCCGCCACGCTGGCCATGGCGAGCGGCCAGGTGACGAGCCCAACGGATAGCAGCGCAGGAAGCTGAACCACCGTGATGGCGGCAAAGAACGTCGAAATCGAGCCAATGAAAACCCGTCGCTCCAGGCGCATGAAGTTGAGAAACGCCACCGACACCGGCGCCGACATTCCCACCGCGCCTTGCAGCACGCCCCCGCATAGGCCAGCAGGAATGACCAGCTTATTGGCTAGCGCGTGCCCCAGCTCGGCATCGCGGCGCAGCACGCGCAACCCTAGGTAGGCCAGCATAGTCACCGCGACGGTGATCGACAGCAGCTTCTCGTTGATACTCACCAGCGCCCAGGTGCCCAGCAGGACGCCCACCCCGCCCGCCACGGCAAACCACACCAGAAAGCGCAGCGGCAGCAGATGGCGACGGTAGCGCCAGACCTGCAACATATTGCTCAGCAGGTTGGGCACCAGCAGGACGACGATGGCGGTCTGGATATCGTAGAGCACCGTGAAGATGGGCACCACGATCAGGGGGACTCCAGAACCAATGGCGCCTTTGACGAACCCTGCCAGCACCAGCGTCAAGATTGACAGCAGTATCAGCATGGCAGCCGGGGCCTAGCCAGCCACCACCCGAGTGTGCAGCTCTCCAACACCCTCGATTCCTCCCTGCAAGTCGTCACCGATCGACACCGAGCCAACCCCAGAGGGGGTGCCTGTCATAATTAGGTCACCCGCACGCAGGCGGAATAGACGTGACAGCTGGGAAACGATTTCAGGCACTTTCCAGATCATCTGATCGAGATTACCCTGTTGGCGCACTTCACCATTGATGTTCAACCAGATCGCCGCTTTATCAGGATGGCCAATCTTCGCCGCCGGCACGATGGCACTGCACGGAGCAGCACCTTCGAAGCTCTTGGCGGTGTCCCATGGACGCCCCATTTTCTTCATCTCAGCCTGGATGTCCCGGCGTGTCATATCTAGGCCAACCGCATACCCGTAGATATGCTCCAACGCCTGCTCGACAGGAATATTCTCTCCCCCTTTGGCCAGAGCAACCACCAGCTCAATTTCATGATGCACTTCCTGCGTCGCCGGCGGATAGCTGAAATCGCCGCCATCAGTGATCAGCGTCGTCCCACTCTTTTGAAAGAAGAACGGTGGCTCCTTGTCTGGATCGTGCCCCATCTCAACCGCATGTGCCGCAAAATTACGGCCAACGCAATAGATGCGATGCACAGGAAAACGCTGCTCGCTATCCGCCACTGGAACACTCGCCAGCTCGGGGGCTGGTATGACCCATGAACTCGTCATCACGACACCTCTTCGATCAATGGTGCTTATCAGGTAGTTTCTCGAGTCTGTAGAGCGTGGTAGCCGTGGCGAGCACGCGCCTCTCCGAGGGATAGGCCATTGCGGACGTCACCCAGAATAGCGTCCTCCTTGTCCTCGATGCTTTCGGCGGTGGCGAGTACAGCCTCCACTCGCGACAGCGGCACGACTACGACGCCATTGCCGTCTGCGCAGATCAGATCACCCGGCTCAACGCGCACCGTGCCAAGACAGACCGGAACGTTAATCGCTTGTAGCATCACGCGATCCTTCCCCGTTCTCATATGCCCCTGTCTTGACCAGATTGGGTAGGTCAGCGCCAGGCTCTCCTGCAGGTCACGGTTTACCCCGTCGACCACAGTGCCCTCGACCTTATTGCGCTTGGCCACCTCGGTCATGATATTGCCCCAGACGGTACAGTCCGTGCGGCCGCGGTTATCAATCACCACCACATCCCCCGGGCCCAGATCATCGAGGAAGTCTCCCACGGTGCCACCCTCGGCCCCGACGGGCATATAGGCCAGCGTAAACGCCTGCCCGGCGATGGATGCCTCTGGCATCAATGGCTTCAGCCCCTCTACCGCCCCGGGTAGGCCATGCTTATCAAGCGCATCGCTCAAGCTTGACGTCGAAAGAGCGCGGCAGCGCTCAAGGGTTTTGCCATCCAATCGTTGGTTCGTCATAGCAGGCATCTCCCGCGCCGTACCAGTTAGCGGCGCACTATTGGTTATATTGGTCAAATTGGTCTGTTTTTTCTTCTTGTGGCTGAGAGGGTTGGCCCAGCTCCAGGCGCGTGTGCGGTGTGAGCAACTGGCGCTCTACGCTCAACAGGTGCTGCAACATCTGCGCAGAGGCCGCGGCAGGATCACGGTCGGCAATCGCGTGAATAATGCTCTCGTGCTCATCGAACGAATGATGGTCAGGCTCAGGGCGCAGGGTGTTGGTGCGCCGCCGTCCCCACACCATTGCCCGCCTTACACCCGACAACATGTCGAACATTGAGGCCGTAATCAGATTCTGCGTGGAGTCGGCGATCAGCTTATGGAACTGGTTGTCGCACGCCTCGTACTCGCGCCAGGTTGATGCTTCGCGACTGCGCCTGGCCACGTCGTACATCGCCTCGATGTCTCTAGGCGTAGCCTGAAGTGCGGCCTCGGCAGCCAAGCCTGGCTCAAATGTCATGCGCGCCCGCACGATATCAGACGGACTGCAATGATGAAGGAGGCTCGCAGGGTCAAACGCCTTGAGGGGGGAGCGATCACCCACGAAGGTACCTTTACCCACATGCCTCCACACCAGGCCCTCTTTCTCGAGTATCGCGAGCGCCTTGCGTAGCTCACCACGCGTGACACCCACATACTCCGCCAGCTCGCGCTCGGGGGGCAGGCGATCATTGGGCCGCTTCCCACTCTGCGACAGATAGGCGCGCAGCTGCACCAGCGTCGCGTGATGCTCTTCCATAACATCTCCTCGCATGAACAGCGACCTTACCCAACTTTAGTTGGCGAAAAAAAATTGGGCAACCATTTCTTGACCTATCAGGGAAATTGGTCAAATCTCAAGACAGGACCTATTGGCTCTTGGCCAGCCACCGGAGGGCAAGACAAGAATGCCTCTCAACGCCGCCGAGGCAGGCATGCCGATTCAGGCGCGATGAGAAGCCCGAGACACACGCCTAGCACACCGTTAGAACGATAATGAGGAATACAACATGAATAATAAGAAGGTTCTCGCCAGCGCCATCGGTGCTATTGCACTCGCCACCGTTCCGCTATCCGCACACGCTTGGCCTGATCAGACCGTTACTATCGTCGTACCCTACGCACCTGGGGGAATTGCCGATATAGCAGCACGCACCGTGGCAGAAGCCATGACACCGATCTGGGGCCAGGAAGTCATCGTGGACAATCGCACCGGCGGGGCAGGTTTCGTCGCGGCGACTGCGGTCGCAAGGGCCGCCCCCGACGGCCACACCCTCTTCGTTGCCGACATGGGTGTCAACGTCATCAACCCCTACTTGTTCGACGACGCCCCCTACGACCCGGCCACCGACTTTCGTCCGATCACGATGATCAGCGACACCCCACTCGTCCTGGCAGCATACAGCGGCGCCCCCTTTGATACGACCGAAGAGTACATTGCCTACGCCGAAGCCAATCCGGGTGATATTAGCTTTGCATCGGCTGGCATCGGCTCTCTAAACCATATCGTGCCAGAGTGGATCAACTATGAGACCGGCATAGACACCGTGCACATCCCTTATCGTGGCGGCGCTCCTGCTGCGACGGCGGTTGCATCTGGCGAAGCCGAGGTCGGCGTGTTGGCATTGTCGTCAGTGGGGCCGTTCGTCGATAGCGGCGATATCAAACTACTGGGGGTTGCTCGCCAGGAACGCGTCGACTCTCATCCAGACCTTCCAACCCTGATCGAAGGTGGCGTTCCCAACGTTGCAGCCGGCCAGTGGGCAGGCCTTTTCGCCCCTTCTGGTGTTAGCGATGAGATCGTTGGAAAGATCTACGAGGATGTTGTCGCCTATCTGGAAACCGATCAGGCCCAGGACACCTTCTCTGATCGAGGAGCCATTGTCTCACCCATGACGTCAGAAGAATTCGGCCAGATGCTGGATGAGCTTCGGGAGCAGTTCTCGACCATCATCGAAGCAGCCAATATCAGCGCCGACTGACATTACCAGCCAGGGCCCAGTGTTCTGGGCCCTGGCCACTTCTGACGGGATTAGACGATGAATGTACTTACCTCCAAGGACTTCTTGGCGGGAGTAGCCTGTGTGCTCCTGGGAGGCCTGGTATTGATAGTCGCCTCCGACTATAGCTTTGGTACGCCACGTCGCATGGGCCCTGGCTTCTTCCCGATCACCCTCGGTACGCTGCTATTACTGCTGGGAGCCGGCATCGTGCTCAGCTCGTTGCGTACTCATGAAAGGCTTCCTCCACTCAACCTGCGCCCCTGGCTTGTCATTCCCGCGGCGATTATCGCTTTTGCCTGGCTGTTACCGCGCTTTGGCTTTGCTCCTGCGGGCCTCGCTGTAGTGGTCATTTCCGGATTGGCTGACCCCAAGGCCAATAAGTTTGCGCTGGTACTGCTCGCCAGCGTCCTGGTGCCGGCGATTTGGGCGCTATTTGCCCTGGTGCTGGGCGTGCCTATTCCATTTCTGATCTGGAGTTAATCATGGATCTATTGGAGAGCCTTCAGCTTGGCCTGGCCACTGCGCTAACCATGGAGAACCTGCTCTACTGTCTGCTCGGCGTGAGTGTTGGAATGATTGTGGGGGTGCTTCCTGGCATTGGCCACCTGGCAGCAGTGTCGCTACTCATGCCACTGACATTTCACGTCCCAGCCACTGCGGCATTGGTCATGTTGGCGGGGATCTACTATGGCGCTCAGTACGGTGGGTCGATCGCCTCGATACTTCTCAACTTGCCCGGCACTGCATCGTCAGCCGTAATATGCCTGGACGGCTACCCAATGTCACAAAAAGGGCGCGCTGGTGCCGCACTGATGATTACCACCATCGCTTCTTTTGTGGGTAGCTGCTTCGCTATAATCGTACTGATTCTCATGGCGCCACCACTCGCTCAGTTGGCACTATCCTTTCATTCTGCAGACTATTTCTCAATGATGATTCTTGGTCTAGTTGCGGCTGGCTCAATAAGTCAGGGTCGGCCATTGATAGGACTTGCAAGCGTAGTACTGGGATTACTGATTGGCCTAGTTGGCATCGATGTCAACAGCGGTGCAATGCGCATGACATTCGGCATACCCGAGCTTTTTGATGGCGTGAGCATTATCGTAATTGCCATGGCACTGTTTGGTGTCTCAGAGGTTATTTCCAGCATCGGAAAAACCGGCAGTGGCGCTAACAAGGCTCGCGTGACGTTTCGCTCTCTGCTACCAACGCGCCAGGAGTGGCGAGAATCGGGCTGGCCAATCCTGCGTGGCTCAAGCGTTGGCACTGCTGTCGGCATTCTACCCGGAACGGGCGGTGGGTCCATGGCTTCCTTCATGGCCTACGCTGTGGAGAAGCGCGTTTCCTCCAAGCCGGAAACCTTCGGCAAGGGCGCAGTAGCAGGCATTGCATCACCAGAAGGTGCAAATAACGCCGCAGCACAGTCCTCTTTCATTCCCACCTTGACGTTGGGTATTCCTGGCGACGCCATCATGGCATTAATGCTAGGGGCCCTGATGATACATGGCATTGCGCCAGGGCCAAGGGTTGTAACTGAGAACCCGGAACTATTCTGGGGGCTCGTGGTGAGCTTCTTAATCGGCAACTTGATGCTGCTTATTCTTAACATTCCCTTGATAAAGATCTGGGTAAAGATTCTCCAGATCCCATATCGTCTCCTGTTCCCCATCATCATCCTTCTGATCTGTGCCGGCGTCTATAGTCTCGACCGATCTGTAATGGACGTGCTACTTGTTGCTGGCTTCGCCGGCGTTGGCTATCTATTGATTAAATTGGGTTTTGAAGCAGCACCGCTGCTACTTGGCTTTATCCTCGGCCCGATGCTGGAGGAGAACTTACGCCGCTCGATGCTGCTCAGCAGGGGAGATTTCATGGTGTTTCTGGAAAGGCCCATCAGCGCTTCCTTCCTCTTCTTGGCGGCTCTGCTACTAGTTTGGGTCGCTTGGGGAAGCTTCAAACCACGAAAAAAAATCACTGAAAAAGCATGACCTAAAATAAGGATGAAAACATGAACAAGGTTGCTATCAAGACAATTGAGCGTGCTGAAAAGGGGGTGATCGAAGCACTTGGCAAGTGTGGCGTTGCCACTGTCCATGAGGCACAGGGCCGCTCTGGAGCAATGGAACCGGAAATCCGTGCCGGCGTCCCAGGTGCAGCAATGGCAGGATCTGCGGTTACCGTACTCTGCGCCCCGGGGGATAACTGGATGCTGCACGTCGCCATCGAACTGATGGAGCCAGGCGATGTGTTAGTAGTGGGCACGACATCACGCAGCCTCGATGGGTTCTTCGGCGATATCCTTGCAGAGTTCGTGACACAGCGAGGCGGCGTTGGTGCCGTCCTTGATACGGGGGCACGCGATATCAAGGACCTTAGAGAGCAAGGCTTTCCAGTATGGTCGCGGGCCATTAGCCCTCAAGGCACGGTCAAGGAAACGGTAGGTGCCGTCAATGTTCCCATCATGTGCGGCGGACGCTTGGTCATCCCCGGCGACGTGGTAGTGGCCGATGACGACGGTGTCGTCTTGGTTCCCCGCCAGCGAGCTGCCAGCGTTCTCGATGCCTCTCACCAGCGCATCGAAAAGGAAGAGGCCATGCGCACGGCCATCAAGCAGGGCGGAAAGACACTCGACTTGCTGGGCTTACGCGAAAAAGTTATCGAAAAGGGGCTTCGCTACGATGATGGCCCTCTCGACTGGCCACTTTACCGGGAGTAAAAATATGAAGATCGCCATTTTAGATGATTATGGTAATGATGCCCTGCGACTAGCGGACTGGAGCGGGCTGGGAGAGATCGACGTATTCCAGGATACGATAACCGGTCAGGACGCTCTGGTAGAGCGCCTTGCCGCCTATGACGTCCTATGCGTGATGCGTGAACGAACCCCGCTACCCGGGGCACTGCTGGAGAGGCTCCCACGGCTGAAACTTATCGTTACCTCGGGCGCGCGCAACCTCTCGATCGACCTCGACACTGCCGCGCGCCAGGGCATCACGGTATGTGGCACCGAATTGCGGAAAACCACCACTGCCGAGCTGACGTTGGGACTGATACTGGCAAGCCAGCGACGGATAGTCGTCGAGTCAAATCACCTGCGCAATGGCCAGTGGCAGCAGGGACTGGGGCGTGACCTTGCGGGGCTGACGCTGGGCATCGTCGGGCTGGGCAAGGTTGGCCAGCAGGTTTCAGCACTTGCTAAAGCCTTCGGCATGAGCGTCTTGGCTTGGTCACAAAATCTGACGCAAGCGCTTTGTGATGAGCATGACGTCGAGCTTGCGCCTTCCCTGGAAGATCTATTGAAGGTGTCAGATATAGTGTCGATACATGTGGTGCTTTCGCCTCGCAGCCAGGGGCTTATAGGCCGCGAGGCGCTTAGCCTGATGCAACCTACGGCCTGCCTTGTCAACACATCGCGAGGGCAAATTGTTGACACTCAAGCGCTCGTGGACGCGTTGCGCAGCCAGACCCTAGGCGCAGCCGCCATCGATGTCTTCGATCAGGAGCCCCTGCCTGCCGATGACCCGCTTCGCGATCACGAGCTGATCGACAGCGGACGGCTGCTGCTGACACCTCACCTGGGCTATACCAGCGAGCAGACGTTCAGGCTCTTCTACCAGCAGATGGTGGAAGACATCCACGCCTGGCAACAGGGAGAGCCTATCCGTCAACTTGGCTAGGCAGAAGCAGCCTTCAGATCTCGATCGGCCGTGGTCTCAGACTTGACGCGAAAACCACTTGCGAGCAGCCTCGTGGGGAGCCATTATCTGCGCCCTCTCGCCGGCCCACCGGGTCCTGGGCGAGGCCACGACCGAACATTACCCGATCTGGATGCGAACCCATGAGCAAAGTCCTGATTATTGGCGCCGGCGGCGTCGGCGGTGTCGTTACCCACAAGTGCGCCCAGCACCCCGCGGTGTTCAGCGAGATCATGCTGGCCAGCCGCAACGAGGCCAAGTGCAAGGCGATCGCCGACCAGCTGGATCGCCCGATTCAGACCGCCCAGGTGGATGCCGATGACGTCGAGGCGCTGGTCGCCCTGATCGAATCCTTCCAACCCGACGTGCTGATCCACGTGGCGCTGCCCTATCAGGACCTGACCATCATGGAGGCGTGCCTGCGCACCGGCGTGCCCTACCTGGACACCGCCAACTACGAACACCCGGACGAGGCCAAGTTCGAGTACAAGGAGCAGTGGGCCTTCCAGGACCGCTACAAGGATGCCGGCAACATGGCCACCCTGGGCTGCGGCTTCGACCCGGGCATGACCAACATCTACTGCGCCTACGCCCAGAAGAACCTGTTCGACGAGATCCACCGCATCGACATCCTGGATGCCAACGGCGGCGACCACGGCTACCCGTTCGCCACCAACTTCAACCCGGAGATCAATATTCGCGAGATCACCGCGAAGGGTCGCTACTGGGAAAAGGGCGAGTGGAAGGAGACCGACCCGCTGGCGGTGAAGCGCAAGTTCGACTTCGACGGCATCGGCGAGAAGGACATCTACCTGCTCTACCACGAGGAGATGGAATCCCTGTGCCAGAACATCAAGGGCCTGGAGCGCATCCGCTTCTGGATGACCTTCTCCGAGAAGTACATCACCCACCTCAAGGTGCTCGAGAACGTCGGCATGACCAGCATCGAGCCGATCAAGGTCGGCGATGCCGAGATATCTCCGCTGGAGTTCCTCAAGGCGGTGCTGCCCGACCCGGCGTCGCTGGGCCCGCGCACCAAGGGCAAGACCAACATCGGCATCATCGCCGACGGCATCAAGGACGGTAAGCGGCGCAAGGTGCATATCTACAACATCTGCGACCACGAGCAGTGCTATGCCGAAGTGCAGTCCCAGGCGATCTCCTACACCACCGGCGTACCGGCGGTGACCGGCGCCATGCTGATGCTGGAAGGCATCTGGAAGGGCGCGGGCGTGTTCAACGTCGAGCAGCTCGACCCCGACCCCTTCATGGCGCGCATCGGCGAGATGGGCCTGCCCTGGCAGGTGGTCGAGCTCGACCCCGACCACGACCCGCTGGCCTGAGCCATGGCCAACGCACGCGAGCAGGGCCTGGACTTCAAGCTCAATTTTGACATTATGGCCTGCCCCTCCCCGGCCTATGTAGTGGACGATGCCCTGCTGCGCCGCAACCTGGAGCGCCTCGCGGCGGTCCAGGGAGCCAGCGGCGCGCGGATCCTGCTGGCGCTGAAGGGTTTCGCCATGTGGGACTGCTTCCCGATGATCCGCGAGTACCTGGTGGGCACCACGTCCAGCGGCCAGGACGAGGCGCGTCTGGGCGCCAAGACCTTCGGTGGCGAGGTGCACTGCTACTCGCCGGCGTTCACCGAGGAGGAGCTGGCCGTGGTGCTGCGCTACGCCGACCACCTCAGCTTCAACTCGCCGGGCCAGTGGCGGCGCTTCCGCGAGACCATCGCGACGGCGCCGCGCCGGGTCTCCTGCGGCATGCGGGTCAACCCGGAGCACTCTACCGGCGCGGTGCCGCTCTACGACCCCTGTGCGCCGGGCTCGCGGCTCGGCACCCGCGCCGCGGATCTGGCTCCTGCGGACCTGGAAGGCCTCGAGGGGCTGCACTTCCACACCCTGTGCGAGCAGAACAGCGACGCCCTGGAAGCGACCCTGGCGGCCTTCGAAGCAAAGTTCGGCCACTACCTCGGCAGCATGAAGTGGATGAACCTGGGCGGCGGCCACCATATCACCCGCGCCGACTACGACGTCGAGCGGCTGGTGCGAGTGGTCCGCGACTTCAAGGCGCGCCATCCGCACCTTACCGTCTACCTGGAACCGGGTGAGGCGATCGCGCTGAACACCGGCTACTTGGTCTGCTCGGTGCTGGATATCGTCGACAACGACGGCCCCATCGCCATCCTCGACACCTCCGCCACCGCGCATATGCCCGACGTGCTGGAGATGCCCTACCGGCCCGAGATCATCGGCGCCGGCGAGCCCCAAGAGAAGGCCCACACCTATCGCCTGGGCGGCATGACGTGTCTGGCCGGCGACGTGATCGGCGACTACAGCTTCGACGCGCCTCTCGAGATCGGCGACCGCCTGGTATTCACCGACATGGCCCACTACACCATGGTCAAGACCACCACCTTCAACGGTATCCGCCTGCCGTCGATCTGCCGCATCGACGAGGCGAGCCGCAAGGTGCGCACGGTGCGGACCTTCGGCTACGTGGACTATATGCAGCGGCTCAGCTGAGCGAGTCTCATCGGCTTAGACAAGGCACCTTCGGGTGCCTTTTTGCTGGGCGCATTTACGCCATGGCACCCAATCGCTTGCACGCTGCGCCGCGCCTCTTTCGTCCGGCCCGGGATTGCCGCAAGGTATCAGTGCCACATCCACCGCCAGGGAGAGACGGTAATGACCACGGTATTCAAGTTTGGCGGCGCCTCCATCAAGGACGCCGATGCGATTCGCCACCTGGGTGAGCTGCTGCAGCACCTCGAGGCGCGCCCCGACGTGGTGGTAGTCTCCGCCATGGGCAAAACCACCAATGCCCTGGAGGCGCTGCTCGCCGCCGCCCGCGGCAGCGACGAGGACGACTACCGCCAACAGCTCGAGGCGCTGCGCCGCGACCACCTGGCCGCCGTCGAGAGCCTGTTCGGAACACGGCAGGGCCAGCTTGGCGAGCGCGTCGAGGAACTGCTGAGCGAACTGGACGACTGCCATCGCCAGCATCGCGACGCGGAACGGGCGTTTCATTACGACCAGACGATCGGCTATGGCGAACTGCTCTCCACCACCATCGTCAGCGCCTGGTTCAACCAGATCGGCCTGGCCTGCGACTGGCACGACGCCCGCCGGCTGATCGTCACCGATGCCAACCACCAGGCCGCCAACGTCGACTGGGCCGAGACCTCGCAGCGGCTGCAGGCGCTCGCCGGCGGACGAATGGTCATCACCCAGGGCTTTATCGGCGGCAGCGCCGGCGGCGTCGCGACAACGCTGGGCCGCGAGGGCTCGGATTTCAGCGCCGCGATCATCGCCCACTGCCTGGACGCCGAGGAGGTGGTGATCTGGAAGGACGTGCCGGGGCTGTTCAACGCCGACCCACGGCGCTTCGACAACGCCCAACAGCTGATGCAACTCAGCTACGACGAGGCCATCGAGCTGGCCTGGCTGGGTGCCAAGGTGATCCACCCCAAGACCCTGGCGCCGCTGCGCGAGCGCCGCATACCCCTCAAGGTGCGCTCGTTCGAGACCCCGGACGCTCCGCCCAGCGTGATCTCGCAGCACGGCGACGACGACCTGGTGCCGGCCTATATCCTGGCCGAGGAGCAGGTGCTGCTGGAGATCCAGCCCCGCGACTTCTCGTTCATGGACGAAGTCCGCCAGCACGAGGTGTTTGGCCGGCTGGTCGACGCCGGCCTGCACGCCAACCTGATCGACGGCGGCGCCATGCGCCTGTCGCTATGCCTCGACGCCCATCCCGCGCGCCTCGCCCCGCTGGTCGAGTCGCTGGCCGCCGACTATGCGCTGACCCGCCACGACGACCTGACGCTGCTCTCGGTGCGCCACCCCACCCCGGCGCGGCTGGCCTCGCTAAGCGAAGGCCGCGAGGTAGTTGCCCAGCGCGCCAATGCCTATACCGCCCAGCGGCTGTTTCGTAGCAACGAGTGCCCAGATACCTGGCGTATTCCCGAATGACCGCAACGGCTCGACGATTTACCCCAGCGCCTTGACCACCAGCTGCACGCCGACGACGGCCATGGCGATGATGATCAGGCGGTAGAACAGCGTCTCGTTGACCCGGTGCTGCAGCCATAGACCGCTGCGCACGCCGGCCCAGGCCACCGGCACAAGCACCAGCGAGGCCCAGGCGCTGGTCAGGTTTATCTCGCCCAGCCACAGGTAGGGGCCGAGCTTCATCAGGTTGACCGCGGCGAACACCATGGCGCAGGTGGCGATGAAGGTACGCTTGGCCAGGCGACGGGGGATCAGGTAGAGGTTGATCGGCGGCGCGCCGGCGTGGGCCAGAAAGCTGGTGAAGCCGCAGCCGGTCCCGGCCAGCGGCGCCCAGCGCGGCGAGATCGGGCGCCCTGCCGCAGGGCGCAGCAGCATGTACAAGGCAAACAGCAGCGAGAGCACGCCCAGCAGCAGACGCACGCCGTCCTCGTCGAGGCTGCCGATCAGCAGCGTGCCGATGACCACCCCCAGTGCCAGCCCGGGAAGCAGGCGCCGCACCTCGCCGCGGTCGTGATGCCCCCACCACGCCTTGACGGTAAAGGCATCCATCACCAGCAGCAGCGGAAGCAGCAGGCCGGCCGCCTCGATGGGACCGATGGCCAGCGCCATCAGCGGCACCGAGAGGGTGCCAAAGCCACCGGCGAAGCCGCCCTTGGAGACCCCGGTAAGGTAGGTGGAAAAGATGATCAGGCTCCAGGCGAGCCAGGAGTAGTCGGGCAGCATCTCTGGTCCTTTGGCGCCCCCGCCGGGCCGCGGGGGAATTATTTGCCGCCATGGTACTCTATCTCCGCGTTGCATAAGACAAGGAGATCCCATGCCCACCCGCCCACTGCCGCACTCGCGCCTGATCGGCGCTGCTGCCGCCCTGCTAATGGCCACCACCGCGCTCTCTGCCAGTGCCGACGACCCCGTCTTCGGCTGGGTCGAGATGGCCACCGTGGAGCCCTGGGGCACCACCATAAAAGCCAAGCTCGACAGCGGCGCCCTGACCTCATCGCTGGACGCCCGCGATATCGAGCGCTTCGAAAAGGACGGCGAAGAGTGGGTGCGCTTCCGCCTCGAGCTGGAGGACGAGCGCAGCGACGAGGTGCTCGCCGAAGAGGTAGAGAAGCCGATCTATCGCGACATCACCGTGCGCGGTGCCGGCGGCCGCGCCGAACGCCCCGTAGTACTGATGGAGTTCTGTATCGGTGAGCGTGTCTACGAGGAGCAGGTCGGGCTGCGCGACCGCAGCGAGATGTTCTACCCGCTGCTGCTGGGGCGTCGCACCATCGAACACCTGGGACTGCTCGACGTGCGCGAGACCTTCATCAACGGTGCCGACTGCGGTGAAGACGCCGAGTTCGTGGCTAACGACCCGGACGCCGATTGAGCCAGGCGCCCATGCCGGTGCCGAACCAAGCCCCGGCCAGCCACAGCGCCAGCGACAGGCCAATATAGAGCAGCGCCATGCCCAGCGCGCCGGTGCCGGCCAGGGTCAGCACCTCGAGGCTAAAGATCGAGAAGGTGGTAAAGCCACCGCACACGCCGCCGATCAGGAATAGCTGCATGCGCGTCGAGAGCGGCCAGCGCCCGGCGCTGAGCGAGGCGATCAGGCCAATGGCGATCGAGCCGAGCAGATTGACGCTCAGGGTGCCCCACGGCAGCCCGCCGGGGGCTGCCAGCAGCCACACCGAGAACAGGTAGCGTGCCATGGCGCCCAGCGCACTGCCGGCCGCTACCGCCGCATAGTTGGCAATTGCCGCCTTCATAGCGAGCCTCCCGCCACCAGCCGGCCGACGATCAGGCCCAGCGATACCGCCAGCAAGCAGCCAAACAGCGAGGCGCCGATATTCAGGTAGCCGCGCCAGGGTTCGGCACTGCGCAGCAGCGTCACGCTCTGTAGGCTGAACGAGGACACCGTGGTGTAGCTGCCGAGCACGCCGACGGCGAGCAGCCACCAGCTGGCGGTCGGACCCTGCAGCAGTAGCAGGTCGAGCCCCCAAGCACCGGCCAGCAGCCCGAGCAGCAGCGCGCCACTAAGATTGACCACCAGCGTTCCCCAGGGAAACCTCGCCCCCCAGCGCGCCGTCACTACGGCCGTCAGTCCCACCCGCAGTGCACCGCCCAGTGCGCCACCGGCACCCACCAACATCAGCGCCTGACCATCGACCACGCCTTCCCCCCCTCCCGTGCGGCAAAGATGCCATCCTAGCAGACACAAAAAACCACCCGCGAACGGGTGGTGAAAATTACCGCATGCTTGCCAATATTCTGTTTAGCCGGCGCTGGGGCGGCGGGGGCTCTTGCCCGGCTGTGGCACCAGGCTCGAGGCGGCCGCCAGCATGTGCTGTTCGAGGTCGTCGGCACGGCACTTGAAGGCCAGGCACTCGCCGCAGCGCACGTCCTGATCCATGGCGTCCGCGGCGGGCAACGTGAAACGATCGTGGCCGCAGACATTGCAGCGCAGCTCCAAGGGGACTACCAACATCGGGGATTCCTCCTAATGCGTGATGCTCTTCCCTGATCACCTAGGCAATAGCGATGAATATACAGTGGCACAATTTTCTACCCATGTACAATGTTTGTACAGAATATCCCGGGTATAATAGCCCCTGAATCAGGGGCATCTTGGACAGTCTCGCCGCCTGGCATGACGCACGCGTGACAGCGCGCGACTTGTCTGCGCGGGCGCCGGCATGTTGAGATGCGCCATGATGGACGCGCTGTACCCGCTGTCGCCAATCGCCCTTTCACGCTGACTCATGGAGGTAGAAGCGTGCTTGCTCCACGTCTCCTAACGATACTTCTCGGCCTGCTGCTGGCCATGCTGGTGCTGTCACCGGCACACGCCCAACAGCCGGATCCCACGGCACCGCCACCCGCTTACGACACTCTGGCCGACCTGCTGGAAGACGAGCAGTCACGCAATCGCCTGATAGAAGAGCTGCGCGGCCTGTCGCAGCAGGACCCGGTCGCGCCACTGGGACTGGAAGGCGAGGTCTCCGCCGAGGCAATCGCCGCCACCGCGCCCAGCGGCCAGAGCGCCGATCAGGTCTCGCTGCCGCGCCGCCTGGCCGAAGCCACCAGCAATATCGCCGGCGACGTCGGCAGCCAGTTCAACAATCTGGTCAACGTGCTCGGCGGCCTGTTCAGCGGACAGCCCACCGGCGAGCCGGGCTTCGACAGCGCCGCCTTCATGGAGGCCGCCATCAACCTTGGCCTGGTGATCATCGCCACCTTCACGCTGTTCATCGGCTTCCGCTACCTGGCCAAGCCGGCCTTCACGCGCATCAGCCAGTGGTCCCGCGAGGGCGCCGGCCTGACGCCGATCCTGCGCCTGGTGATTGCGGTCGCCGTGGCCGCGGTCATCGACGTGCTGGTGGTGGCACTGGCCTACGTCGGCGGCAACCTGATCGCCACCTTTGCGGTGGGCGAGACCGGCGAGCTGTCGACCCGCGCCTCGCTGTTCCTCAACGCCTTCCTGGTCATCGAGCTGTTCAAGGCCGCGGTGCGCATGCTGTTCGCCTCGCGCTATCAGGGACTGCGCCTGCTGCCGATCAGCGCCGAAGAGGCCTCCTACTGGAACACCTGGATCGCCCGACTGATCGGCCTGGTCGGCTACGGCCTGCTGGCCGTGGTACCGCTGCTCAACTTCTACGTTTCGCCGGCCCTCGGCGAAAGCGTCGGCACCCTGATCATGTTCGGCGCCTTTGTCTACGCCGTCGGCAAGGTACTCAAGAACCGCCTCAAGCTGCGCCTCGCCATCGAGGGCATCGCCGAACGCAGCTCGCTGAGTGCGACCCGCATGTCGCTGCAGCTGTTCGCGCGACTGTGGCACTGGCTGGCCATCCTGTACTTCCTGATGGTGCTGGTGGTGACGCTGATCCGTCCCGAGGATGCACTGCCGTTCGTGATGGTCGCCACCCTGCAGACACTACTGGTAGTCGGTGCCGGCGCGCTGTTGTCGGCGCTGCTGACCCAGACCATCGGCCGCCATATCCGCCTCTCGGATGACCTGCGCCGCAAGCTGCCGATGCTCGAGCCGCGCCTCAACAGCTACGTCCCCAACGCTCTGCGGGTGGTGCGTGCGCTGATTCTGATCGCCGTGATCATGCTGGTGCTCAACGCCTGGGGCGCCTTCGACGCCGCTGCCTGGTACGCCTCCGAGGCCGGCCGCGGGCTGATCGGCAAGGCCGTCAGCGTGGCCATCATTCTGGTGCTGTCCATCGGCGCCTGGCTGGCACTCGCCAGCCTGATCGAGCACAAGCTCAACCCCGAGACCGGCACCGGCGAGCCCGACGCCCGCGCCAAGACGCTGCTGACGCTGTTCCGCAACGCCCTGGCGATTGCCCTGGTCACCATCACGCTGATGATCGTGCTGGCCGAGATCGGCATCAACATCGGCCCGCTGATCGCCGGTGCCGGTGTGCTCGGCCTGGCCATCGGCTTCGGTGCTCAGAAGCTCGTGCAGGACATCATCACCGGGGTGTTCATCCAGATCGAGAACGCCATGAACAACGGCGACGTGGTCACCGTCGGCGGTATCACCGGCACCGCCGAGCGTCTCAGCATCCGCTCGGTGGGCATCCGTGACCTCAACGGCACCTACCATATCGTGCCCTTCTCCAGCGTGGACACCGTCTCCAACTACATGCGCGAGTTCGGCTACCACGTCGGCGAGTACGGCATCGCCTACCGCGAGAGTATCGATGACGCCATTATTGCCCTGCGCGAGGCCTTCGATGAACTGGCCGCCAGCGAGGATAGCAAGATGAATATCCTTGCCCCGCTGGAAGTTGCAGGGGTCGTCGCCCTCGCCGACAGCTCGGTGAATATCCGCGTGCGCATCAAGACCACGCCGGGCACCCAGTGGGCCACCGGCCGCGCCTTCAACCGTCTGGTCAAGCTGCACTTCGACGCCAAGGGCATCGAGATTCCCTTCCCCCACACCACCCTCTACTTCGGTGTCGGCAAGGAGGGCGAAGCGCCGCCGGCCAACCTGCGCCTCATGCAGCAGCCGTTCGATATCGACGGCCGCCCGGGTGGCCAACCGCGCTCCGGGGAGCAGAGCCGCAGCGGGCAGGACGACCCGCGCTCGCAGCCCAACCCCGAGTTCAAGGGCGACTTCGACGACGACTGATCGCGCGCCTGCCACCCACGCAAAAGGGGGCTGCCATCGGCAGCCCCCTTTTTGCGGCTTGCCCGCAGCGGCTGGATCAGTGGGTGGTCACCAGCATCACCACGCTGAGCGCCGCCGAGACCCACATCGCCGGCTTGATCGCCTCGATGCGGCCGGTGAACAGTTTGATCATCACGAAGCTCAGGAAGCCGAAGGCGATCCCCAGGGTGATCGAGTAGGTCAGCGGCATCAGGATGATCGCCAGGAAGGCCGGGAAGGCTTCGTCGTAGCGCGTCCAGTCGATCTTGCTGATCGGCGCCAGCATGAATAGCCCGACCAGTACCAGCGCCGGCGCGGTGGCGATCGATGGCACCAGCGACAGCAGCGGCGAGAGGAACAGGAACGGCAGGAACAGCACCGCGATGACCACCGCCACCAGCCCGGTGCGGCCGCCCTGGGCAACCCCCGCGCCGGACTCGATGAAGGTCTGGGCGGCACTGGTGCCGAGCGGCGCGGCAATCATCGAGGCGAAGGCGTCGACGGTCATCGAGCGCTTGAGGTTGCGCGGATTACCGTCCTTGTCCTTGAGGTCGGCGGATTCGGAGAGTGCCATGAAGCACGACAGGGCATCGAAGAAGTTGGTGAACAGCATCACGAAGATGAACGGCAGGTAGGCGACCTTCAGCGCGCCCCAGATATCCACCTGCATGACGGCGCTGAAGTCGGGCCAGGCGGCCAGGCCGCTCCACTCGACCATCACCTCGCCACCCCACATGCGCCCCATCGGGGTGGCCAGCAGGGTGGTCAGGGCGATACCCAGGATCAGCGCGCCGTTGAAGCGCAGGATGACCAGGATCGCGGTGGCCATCATGCCGATGAAGAAGGTGATCAAGGTCGGGTCCATGCTGCCCAGCGACACCAGGGTGGCATCGCTGCCAACGATGAAGCCGGCATTCTTGAGCCCGATGAAGGTGATGAACAGGCCGATCCCGCAGGTGATCGCATAGCGCAGCGAGGCCGGGATCGCCTCGATGATCGCCTTGCGCACGTTGAAGGCCGCCAGGGTCGCGAACAGCACCCCCGACCAGAACACACAGCCCAGCGCCACCTCCCACGACAATCCGGCGCCCTGCACCAGGGTGTAGGTGAACAGCGCGTTCATGCCCATCCCCGGCGCCACCAGGATCGGATTGCGCGCATACAACCCCATCGCCAGGCTGCTCATGAAGCTGATCAGCACGGTGGCCGAGAGCGCCGCCGAGAAGGGAATGCCGGCATCCGACAGGATCGCCGGGTTGACCACGATGATGTACATCGAGGCGAGGAAGGTGGCGACACCGGCCAGCACCTCGGTACGTAGCGTCGAGCCGCGATGGCGTATACGGAAATAGCGTTCCAGCCAGTTGCCCTGCGCGTCGGCGGCGCGGGGTGGCTCGTCGTGATGGGTGGTAGAGGTCTGTTCCATGGTCACGGTCCTGTTGTTGTTGGACATCATCGATCAGGTTTTTTGACCTTTTGGTCAATCGAGACACACAGGGTAGGCAATATCTGACCACTTGGACAAGCACTGGTAGACCAATGACGTATACAAAAGGGCAAATCACTGGATACGCTTTTGGCGGCATAAAAAAGGGCGCCTCACGGCGCCCAGGAGAGCAAATCGGCAGGCTCAGCGATTGTTGTCGCTGGGCTGGGGCAGGGACGGCAGCGACTTGTCGAGCAGCTCGACGCTCTGGCGATAGTAGAGCTGGCTCTTGTTGTGCTCGCCGAGGTTGGCGTAGAGACGCGCCAGCTCGGCGCACACCACGCCGCTGGGACGCTGGCGCTGGCTGGCCTCGAAGTACTCCTGCGCCTTGCCCCAGTAGGCATTGCGCAGCGACAGCCGGCCCAGCGTCAGCAGCAGGTCAGGGTCGTTGGGACGCTCCTGCAGCCACTTCTCGGCGTAGACCAGCTGGCGTGCCGAGTCGACATTGAGCAGGCCGTAGCGCAGCACCAGGCGATGATCCCAGTGCTCCTTGAGGGAGTGGCGCAGCAGGCGCTCGGCGATGCCCTCCTCGCCGCCGCGCACCAGCGCTTCGGCATAGATCACCACCAGTTCGATATCGCCGCGCAGGTAGTCGGGCATGTCGGCCCACAGGTTGCGCACCCGCTCGATATCGCCCGGCTGGCGCGCCGCCTGCACGATCAGTTCGCGGTAGGCGCGCTGCTCGAGGGTCTGGCGCTCTTCGGGGGCAATCAGCTGCTGGGCGGCGAGGCGCGGGATCAATCGCCGCAGGCCGTCCCAGTCATTGACGCTGAGATAGGCCTGCTTGAGCTGCTTGAGCACCTGAGGGTGGTTGGGCAGCTGTTTGTCGAGGCGCGTCAGGGTGGCCAGCGCCTCCTCGAACTGCTGGCGGTCGAGCATCAGCTGGGCCTGCATCATGCCCACCGCCGTGTCGGCGCCTTCGGTACTCAGATGAGCGCGCTTGAGCAGGGTGTCGGCCTGGTCGTAGCGGCCCTGGTAGTGAGCCGCCAGCGCCGCCGAGAGGTAGTTGACCAGCGGCGTACTGGAGTCGTCCGCCGACTTGACCAGGGCCTTTTCGGCGCGCTTCCAGCGCCCCTCGGCCAGTGCGACCAAGCCACGCACGGTGCTCTTCATGGCGTTGCGGTTGCGGGTGCGGCTGTTCCACAGTTTGAGCCGGCTGACCGGGTGGCGCAGCCGGCTGAGCACGCGCAGTACGAAGTGCAGCACCAGGAAGCCGCCCAGCAGCAGGATCAACCCGAACCAGAACGAGGTCTGCAGCGAGGTATCGCCGACCCGCACCAGCCAGTAGCCGGGCACGCTGACCATCAGCTGGCCAAATAGCGCCCCCAGCGCGAGGCCGAGGACGACGATGAGGATCAGTTTTCTCATGCCTCGTCTCCCTCATCGTCGCCGTTATCCGCCGCGCCGTTGAAGCGCCGCTCGATAAACTCGGCCAGGGCCTGCTGGGAAGCGCTGATGTCGGGCAGCTCGGGGCGAATCGCCGCCTCGCGCAGCTCGCCGAGGCGCTCGAGGACCCGCTGCACGCCTTCGCTATCGGTGTCGTAGTAGGCCTCGACCAGGGTGATCGCCTTGTCGAGGCTGGCCTCGTACAGCGCCTCCTCTTCCTTGAGCAGCGCCAGCTGAGCCTGCTCGATCAGCAGCCGGACGTTCTGGCGCAGGTAGGCCTCCTGCTCCGGCGCAATCAGCGCCTCCAGCGCTTCGTCGTGGCGACGCACCGTGACCAGGTCGCGCAGTTCGGCACCGAAGCGTGACAGCTGCTGCTGCCAGGTGCCTGAGGGCGGCTGCTCGATGCCCGACTCGGCGGCGATCTGTTCGATGTCCTGGCCCAGCGGCAGCCCGGCAAGCTGCTCCTGCTGGGCGTCGAGGGCCAGATAGAGGCCGGTACGATCGACCCGCGGCACCGCGTCCAGTGCTGCCAGCTCGGAGGAAATCGCGCGGCGCACCGCGGTCAGGGCCGGGTTATCGGCATCGCGCAGGCGGCCATCGGCGGTGCGCAGTAGCGCTGCGGCGCCGTCGGCGTCGCGCTCCAGCTGCAGGCGCTGGTTGGCCAGGCGCAGCAGGTAGGCGGCCTCGGCGTGAAGCCATTCGCGCTCATCGGCTTCCTGCTCGCGGGAGAGCTCGTCGAGCACCTGATCGAGGGTCGCATCGACCTCGCCGCGGTAGTCGTCGAACTCGCCGCGCAGGCTAGCCAAGGCGTCGTCCAGCGCCGCGTCGCGTTCGCTCTCACCCTCGTCGAGACGCTCCTCCAGCGCCGCCAGCTCATCGCGCGTCGCGGCGTCACCGCTGCGCGCCTCGAGGTCGGCAATACGCTGCTGTTGCGCCTCGAGCCGTTCCCAGCCCTGCCAGGCGGCCAACAGCAGTGCCAGGCCGAGCAGCAGCGCCAGCACCAGGGCAATCAGCCCCGTCTTGCTGCCGCCTCCGTCGCGGGGCGGCGGCGTGGCCGACGAGGCGGGGGGCGCTTTGTCGGCGCCGCCTCCCTTAGCGGTGCTCGGTTTGCCGGAGGCATCGGCGCTGGTCTTGGCGGCCGCGCTCGATGGCTTGTTGGCGGAGCCGCCAGCGCCGGGCTTGCGGGCGCCCTTGGCGTCAGACGTCTCGCTAGCCTTGCCTGCGGAAGTGTCGCTGGGCTTGGCCGCCGACGTCTCGCTGGGCTTGGCGTCAGACGTTTCGCTAGCCTGGCCTGAGGAAGTGTCGCTGGGCTTGTCCGCGGCGCTATCGCTTGACTTGGCCGCAGCGGCGTTCTCGGCGGGGGCCTTGGCGCCGCGGCGACGGCTGCGCGAGCGCCCTCCCCCCTTGCTCGACGCGGCCGTATCAGATGAGGTCGCGGGTACGCCGTCGGCGTCGCGGGAAGATATCCCTGGCGGGGTCTCACCGGATGGCGTCTGGTTATCGTCCTGATCGTGTGGTTGCTTGCTCATCTGTCGCTAGCCCTTTTCAAGATCGTCATGATCGATTGCTGCGCCATCGTCCCGCGCGTCCATATCGGCGACTGCTGCACTCAGGGCCGCCACCGAGGCACCACCGGCGATGCGCACATCGCTGAAGCCTAGGCTGCCTGCCAGTGTAGCCAAACGCCGACTGGAAACGATTAGCGGTTGGTGCAAGGCGCGTGTCTGACACCATCCTGCCAGATATTCGAGGAGTTCTCCGCTGGAGATCACCAACGCCGCATAGTCGCCGCTTGCCAGACGCTCGGCGGCGGCGCCCCGCGGCGGACGCATGACACGTTGATAGAGTGCCAGACGCGTGACCCGGGCGCCACGCGCCGCCAGGGTCTCGGCGAGCAGCGGCCGGCCACCCTCGCCGGCCACCAGCAGTACCTTCTGCTCGTCCAAGCGCGCCAGCGAGGGCAGCGTCAACAGGTCCTCACTGGTGTCGCCGCTGCCCGGCGGCGGCACATGTACCCGCACGCCCAGGCAGCGGTGCAGCGTCTCGGCCGTGGCCTGGCCCACCGCGTAGAAGGCCGGCCCCAGCGGCAGCTGCGGCCAGTAGCGGTCGAGTGCCTCGGCCAGCCGCTCGGCCGCATAGGGGCTGACCACCACGATGCGCGCGAACTGGTCGATATCCAGCCACACGCTGCGCTGGCGGGCGTCCTCCTCGAGCGGTTCGAGCTGCATCACCTCGAGGTGCTGCGCCGCGTGCCCCTCGGCAGCCAGTGCCGCGGCCAGCCGCGTGCCGCGTTCGCCGGGGCGCGTCAGCAGGATCGGCGACGCCATCAGACGTCGCCGTAGACCTGGGCAAGGATCTCGCCGGCGCCCTGGTCGAGCAGGTCCTCGGCCACACGAATGCCCAGCGTTTCCGGCTCGCTGGCCGAACCGCGGCCCTCGGCGCGCAGCACCTGGGTGCCTTCGGGGTTACCCACCAGCGCGCGCAGCCACAGCGTCTGGCCGTCGTTCTCGAACACCGCATGGCCACCGATGGGCACCTGGCAGCCGCCCTCGAGACGGGTATTCATGGCCCGCTCGGCGCGCACACGCGTCGCCGTGTCGGGATCATCGAGCGGCGCCAGCAGCTCGATCAAGGCGTGATCGTCGCTGCGGCACTCGATGCCCAGCGCTCCTTGGCCGCAGGCCGGCAGGCACACCTCCGGCGCCAGCTCGGCGGCGATGCGCTCGCCCAGCCCCAGCCGGCGCAGGCCCGAGGTGGCCAGGATGATGGCGTCGAACTCGCCGGCGTCGAGCTTGCCGAGGCGGGTCTGGACGTTGCCGCGCAGGCTCAGCACCTCGAAGTCGGGGCGCGCCTCACGCATCTGCAGGCCGCGGCGCAGGCTCGAGGTACCGATACGCGCGCCTTCGGGCAGCGCGTCGATCGAGTCATAGTGGTTGGAGACGAAGGCGTCGGTGGGCTCGGCGCCCTCGAGGATCACCGACAGCCCCAGCCCCTCGGGAAAGTGCATCGGCACGTCCTTCATCGAGTGCACGGCGATATCGGCGCGGCCGTCGAGCATCGCCTCCTCGAGCTCCTTGACGAACAGCCCCTTGCCGCCGACCTTGGCCAGCGGGGTGTCGAGAATCTTGTCGCCGCGGGTGGACATCGCCACCAGCTCCACCTCGAGGCCGGGGTGCGCCGCCATCAGGCGGTCACGCACGTGTTCTGCCTGCCACATGGCGAGCAGGCTCTTGCGGGTGGCAATGCGCAGGGTGCTATAAGCGGGCACGGGGGGCTCCTAGGTGGGCCCGGCCACCATGGGCCGGGCAATGAGCACGGCGAGGCGCGCTGGCCTCGCATGATGCCCCCATCATAATGCACCGGCGCAGGCAGGAAAAATGCGCCGTGTTCGGCACGGGGCACAGCGTGGCCAGCCTGCACGACTCTGGTACACTTTGCGGCCATGAGCGCGAGTCTTCGACCGTAACCGCCGACACGATCACAGCAGGATGCCAAGCCCGATGACCAAGCCAACCAACCAGTCCTGGGGCGGCCGCTTCAGCGAGCCCACCGACGCCTTCGTCGCCCGCTTCACCGCCTCGGTGGACTTCGATCAGCGCCTCGCCCAGCACGACATCCGCGGCTCCATCGCCCACGCCACCATGCTGGCGCGGGTCGGCGTGCTCAGCGAGGACGAGCGCGATGCCATCATCGTCGGGCTCGGCGAGATCGGCGAGGAGATCGCCCGCGGCGAGTTCGCCTGGTCGGTGCCGCTGGAAGACGTGCACATGAACATCGAGGCGCGGCTCACCGACAAGATCGGCATCACCGGCAAGAAGCTGCACACCGGGCGCTCGCGTAACGACCAGGTGGCCACCGACATCCGCCTGTTCCTGCGCGACGAGATCGACGTGGTCGACGCCGAACTGTCGCGGCTGCGCGAGGGCCTGATCGAGCTCGCCGACCGCGAGGCCGACACCATCATGCCCGGCTTCACCCACCTGCAGACCGCGCAGCCGGTAACCTTCGGCCACCACCTGCTGGCCTGGCAGGAGATGGTCGCCCGCGACCAGCAGCGCCTCGCCGACTGCCGCCGCCGGGTCAACGTGATGCCGCTGGGCGCCGCCGCCCTGGCCGGCACCACCTACCCCATCGACCGTCACGTCACCGCCGAGCTGCTGGGCTTCGAGCGTCCCGCCGAGAACAGCCTCGACGCGGTCAGCGATCGCGACTTCGCCATCGAGTTCACCGCCTTCGCCAGCCTGCTGCTGATGCACTTGTCGCGGATGAGCGAGGAGCTGGTGCTGTGGACCAGCGCCCAGTTCGACTTCATCGACCTGCCCGACCGCTTCTGCACCGGCTCGTCGATCATGCCGCAGAAGAAGAACCCCGACGTGCCCGAGCTGGTGCGCGGCAAGAGCGGCCGGGTCTACGGCCACCTGATCAGCCTGCTGACGCTGATGAAGTCGCAGCCGCTGGCCTACAACAAGGACAACCAGGAGGACAAGGAGCCGCTGTTCGACACCCTCGACACCGTCAAGGGCTGCCTGCGCGCCTTCGCCGACATGATCCCGGCCATCCAGGCCAAGCCCGACAACATGCGCGAGGCGGCGCGGCGCGGCTTCTCCACCGCCACCGACCTGGCCGACTACCTGGTCCGCAAGGGCGTGGCCTTCCGCGACGCCCACGAGATCGTCGGCCAGTCGGTGGCCTACGGCATCGCGCAGCGCAAGGACCTCTCCGAGATGCGCCTCGACGAGCTGCGCCAGTTCTCCGATACGATCGGCGACGATGTCTTCGAGGTGCTGACCCTGGAGGGCTCGGTGGCGGCACGCAACCATATCGGCGGCACCGCCCCCGACCAGGTGCGCGCCGCCGCCCAGCGCGCCCGCGACGACCTCGCCGGGAGGCCGGCATGATCGCGCGCCTCGCCCCGCTGGCCCTGGCGCTGCTGCTGGTGGCCGGCTGCGGCCAGAAGGGGCCGCTCTACCTGCCCGACGACCAACAGGCCGCCGAGCGCTACGGCGATCCGGCCGACGCCACGCCCGACGACGAGAGCTGAGCATGGACCACTTTGAATACCGCGATGGCGTGATGTACGCCGAGGACGTGCCGCTGATGCAGGTTGCCGAGCGTATCGGCACGCCCTGCTACGTCTACTCCCGGGCCACCCTGGAACGCCACTTCCGCGCCTACAGCGAGGCGCTGGGCAGCCATCCACATCTGATCTGCTATGCCGTCAAGGCCAACTCCAACCTGGCGGTGCTGGGCCTGCTGGCGCGCCTCGGTGCCGGCTTCGACATCGTTTCGGTGGGCGAGCTGGAGCGCGTACTGGCGGCCGGCGGCGACCCCGCCAAGGTGGTGTTCTCCGGCGTCGCCAAGCAGGAGAACGAGATGGCCCGGGCGCTGGAAGTGGGCATCAAGTGCTTCAACGTCGAGTCGCTGCCGGAGCTCGAGCGCCTCGACGCGGTGGCCGGCGGGCTGGGCAAGGTCGCGCCGGTGTCGCTGCGGGTCAATCCCGATGTCGACGCCAAGACCCACCCCTACATTTCTACCGGCCTCAAGGCCAACAAGTTCGGCATCCCGGTGGACGAGGCGCTGAGCGTCTATGAGCGCGCCGCGGCACTGCCCAACCTCAGGGTGGTCGGGCTCGACTGCCATATCGGCTCGCAGCTCACCGAGCTGTCGCCGTTCCTCGACGCCCTCGACCGCCTGCTGCTGCTGCTCGACAAGCTCAAGGCGCGCGGCATCGAGGTCGAGCACCTCGACCTCGGCGGCGGCCTCGGCGTGCCCTACCGCGACGAGCGCCCGCCGGCGCCGTTCGACTACGCCGCCTCGTTGCTCGAGCGGCTCTCGCAGTGGCAGGACGGCCAGCGGCTGACGCTGCTGTTCGAGCCCGGCCGCTCGATCGCCGCCAACGCCGGCGTGCTGCTGACCCGGGTCGAATTCCTCAAGCCCGGCGAGGAGAAGAGCTTTGCCATCGTCGACGCCGGCATGAACGACCTGATCCGCCCGGCGCTCTACCAGGCCTGGCAGGCGATCCTTCCGGTGGATACCCGCCAGCCCCGCGACACCGGCACCTTTGACGTGGTCGGCCCGGTCTGCGAGACCGGCGACTTCCTGGGCAAGGAGCGCGAACTGGCGATCGCCGCCGGCGACCTGCTGGCGGTGCGCTCGGCGGGTGCCTACGGTTTCGTGATGGCCTCCAACTACAACAGCCGCCCGCGCCCCGCCGAGGTGATGGTCGACGGTGACCGGCTGCACGTGGTGCGCCGCCGCGAGCGCCTCAGCGACCTGTGGGCCGGCGAAGCGCTGCTGCCCGAGACCGAGGAGGCGCGCTGATGCTGCTGCACTTCACCAAGATGCACGGGCTGGGCAACGACTTCATGGTCGTCGACCTGGTCACCCAGCGCGCGCGGCTGCGTGACGAGCAGATCCGCCAGCTCGGCGATCGCCACCTGGGCATCGGCTTCGATCAGTTGCTGATCGTCGAGCCGCCCCACGACCCGGACATGGACTTCCGCTACCGGATCTTCAACGCCGACGGCAGCGAGGTGGAGAACTGCGGCAACGGCGCGCGCTGCTTCGCGCGTTTCGTGCGCGATCAGCGCCTGACCCACAAGCACGAGATCCGCGTCGAGACCCAGGGCGGCCCGCTGACCCTGGTGGTGGAAGACGACGGCCGGGTCAGCGTCGACATGGGCGCGCCGCGCTTCGCGCCCCAGGCGATCCCCTTCGATGCCGCCGAAGAGCGGCTCAGCTACCCGCTCGAGGTCGACGGCGAGCGTCTCGAGATCGGCGCCGTGTCGATGGGCAACCCGCATGCGGTGGTGCGCGTCGACAGCGTCGATGCCGCCCCGGTAGCGCGCCTCGGCCCGGCCATCGAGCGGCATCCGCGCTTTCCCCAGCGGGTCAATGCCGGCTTCATGCAGGTGGTATCGCCGCATGAGATCCGCCTGCGCGTGTTCGAGCGCGGCAGCGGCGAGACCCTGGCCTGCGGCACCGGGGCTTGCGCGGCGGTCGCCTGCGGCATCCGCCAGGGTATCCTCGAGAGCCCGGTCACCGTGCACCTGCCCGGCGGCGCCCTGACCATCGATTGGCCCGGCGATGCGGCTAGCCTGATCATGACCGGCCCGGCGACCCGGGTCTTCGACGGCCGGGTGGCACTGACCTGACCCCCGACCCGCTGCGATAGAAGGAGTCCCGTATGGCCCGAGCTCCGGCCCCCGAACCGCGCCAGACGTTGGCCCCCGAACGCGTCGCCGAGTGGCTGGCGCGCCACCCCGACTTCTTCGTCGGCCGTGAAGGCCTGCTGCAGCAGCTCAAGGTGCCGCATCCCGAAGCGCGCGGCGCCACCTCGCTGCTCGAGCGGCTGGTGCACGACCTGCGTGAGCGCGCCGAGAGCGCCGAATGGCGCTTGGAGCAGTTGCTGGAGTCGGCGCGCCACAACGAGGCCCAGTACCGGCGCATCCGCGAGATGGTGCTGGCCCTGCTCGAGGCCGAGGACAACGATGCCATGGGCCAGGCCCTGGCCACTCAGTTGGCCGAGCGCTTTCGCACCCCGGCGGTGGCGCTGTGGTGCCCGGCCAGCCTCACCGACCGCGAACCGCGGCCGCCGCAAGCCCCGCGCCATGTGCTCGACGACGCCGCCAGCACTCGCCTGGCGGCACTCCTCGACGGCCGTACCAGCCGCTGCACGCGGCTCACGGTGACCGACTGGAAGCGCCTGCTGCCGCACCTGCCGGCCCCCGAACAGCCCGGCTCCTGCGCCATCACCCGACTATCGCTGGGCGAGCCGCTGGGCTACCTGGTGCTCGCCAGCAGCGACCCGGAGCACTTCCGCGCCAGCCTCGACACCCTGTTCACCGAGTATCTCGGCGACGTGGTGGCGCGGCTGCTGGTACGCCACGGGCCGGCGGCGTGAGCAACAGCGTCCTGCAGGATGACGTCGCGGCCTTCCTGGTCGAGCTGGCCACCCACGCCAGCCCGGCCACCGTCGACGCCTATCGTCGCGATCTGGCCGCGCTGACGGGCTTTGCCGACGCGGCCGGCGTGGCGGGCTGGGAGAGCCTCGACCTGGCCCTGGTACGCCGCTTCCTCGGCGCCGAGCGCAGCCGCGGCCTGGCCGCGCGCAGTCTGGCCCGGCGCCGCGCGGCGCTGTCACGCTTCGCCGACCACCTGGTGCGCCGCGGCCTGCTGGCTCACAACCCGGTGAGCCTGACCCAGGCACCGCGCCAGCCGCGCCACCTGCCGCGCCCCGTCGACGTCGACCTGCTCGGCCGTTTCCTCGACACGCCCCATGACGGCTCGCCGCTGGCGCGGCGCGACCAGGCCATGCTCGAGCTGCTCTACTCCAGCGGCCTGCGCCTCGCCGAACTCGCCGCGCTGGATATCGACCAACTCCAGGCCCAGCGGGTGCGGGTGGTCGGCAAGGGCAGCAAGCCGCGCCAGGTGCCGGTGGGCCAGCGCGCGCGCCAGGCACTCGACGCCTGGCTGGCGGTGCGCGGCGATCTGGCCGGCGAGGCTGAAAGCGCACTGTTCGTCGGCCAGCGCGGCCGCCGCCTCGGCCATCGGGCGATCCAGCTGCGCCTCGCCGCCCTGGCCCGCCAGCGCGGCCTGGCCGAGCACCTCCACCCGCACCGCCTGCGCCACTCCTTCGCCAGTCACCTGCTGGAGTCGAGCCAGGACCTGCGCGCGGTGCAGGAGCTGCTCGGCCATGCCAATCTCTCCACCACCCAGGTCTATACGCGCCTCGACTGGCAGCACCTCGCCGCCAGCTACGACGCCGCCCACCCGCGCGCCAAGCGGCGCCGTGACCCGACACCCTGAGAGCACGCCATGCCGCCCATCGATGCGCTGACCTTCGACCTCGACGATACCCTGTGGGACAACCGCCCGGTGATGGAACACGCCGAACACGGCCACTACCGCTGGCTGGACGAATCCCTGGCGGCCTGGCACGGCGCGCAGTCGGCAAGCCTGGGGCGCTACGCCGAGCGCTTCCCGCTCGACGCCTACCAGGCCCGCCGCCAGCAGCTGGCCGAGCGCGTGCCGCTGCGCCGCGGCGACTTCACCTGGATTCGTGAGCGCGCCCTGCGCGAGCTGCTCGAGGAGTACGGGCTGCCGCGCAGCGCCGCCGCCATGTGGGCGGCGGCGAGCATGGCGCGCTTCCTCGACATGCGCCACCGGCTGACGCCCTATCCCGAGGTCGCCGCACTGCTCGCCGACCTCGGCGGCCGCTACCGCCTCGGCGCGATTACCAACGGCAATGTCGACCTGGCCCGGCTGCCCATCGCCGCGCATTTCCGGGTCACCATCGCCGCCGGCGAGATGCTCGCCCCCAAACCCGACGCGCGGCCCTTCCTGGCCGCCCTGGCACGCCTCGGCAGCCGCCCGTCGCGGGCGCTACACGTGGGGGATTCATGGCGCGAGGATGTGCTGCCCGCCCAGCGGCTGGGCATGCGCGTGGCGTGGATCGATGCCCGTGACGAAGGCGCCGCCAGCCTGCCGCCGGGGGTTCATCGGCTGCGCCACGTCAGCGAGCTGCCGGATCTGCTGGCCGGCCTGGATTAGTCAGCCACCAGCCACTCGTCCAGCTTGGTCTGAGCCTCCTCGACCCCCTCGCGCTTGAGCGACGAGTACAGCTGCACGCTGACCAGGTCCTCCCACTCACGCAGCCGGCCGCGGACCTTTTGCAACTCGCTCTTGGCCGCACCGCTCTTGAGCTTGTCGGCCTTGGTCAGCAGGATATGCACCGCCATGTCCTGCTCGTCGGCCCAGCCGAGCATCATCTCGTCGAACTCGCTGAGCGGGTGGCGCACGTCCATCACCAGTACCAGGCCGCGCAGCGACTGGCGATTGCGCAGGTAGTCGGCGAGGTGGCGCTGCCACTCGAGCTTGACCTTCTCCGGCACCTTGGCATAGCCATAGCCGGGCAGGTCGACCAGCCGCTGGGATTCGCCGCCGGCCAGCGAAAAGAAGTTGATCAGTTGGGTGCGGCCGGGGGTCTTGGAGGTGCGCGCCAGCGCCTTCTGCTGAGTCAAGGCATTGATGGCGCTAGACTTACCGGCATTGGAGCGGCCGGCGAAGGCCACCTCGGCGCCGGCATCGGGGGGGCACTGTGCCAGGGTCGGAGCGCTGGTGAGGAAGCGGGCGGTCTGGTAATTGAGGCGCGGCATGGGGCAGCAGGATCCTGTCTAGGGCCGGTATACGACGATTGATGGCGCACGGCGCAGTACAGCCGCATTCACGTTATCCGGCGGATTCGTTATAATGCGGTGTCTTTTGTCTGCGACCTGGGGCACGCTAGTGTACCACCGTGCTCTCGTCGACAGCGACCTGCCCGCTCAAGGCACGGCTGTCGCGCGACTGGCGGGCTCGGCTGCGGTCACCGCGGGCCCGGGCGGCACCCAGGGTGCGTACCGGTAAACAACGAAACGGCATAGTGGATTAGCGATGAGAAAGTTACTGGCAAGCCTGGCAATTACCATGGGCGCCGTGGGCGTAGCCCACGCAGAAGAAATCGAAGGCGATGCGGCCGCGGGCCAGGAATTGGCCGCCACCTGTGCCGCCTGTCACGGTCAGGAGGGCATCAGCCCCTCGGCCTCCTTCCCGCATCTGGCAGGCCAGCAGGCCTCCTACCTCGCCAAGCAGATCAAGGATATCCGCGACGGCCACCGCGTGGTGCCGCAGATGGCTGGCCAGGTCGACGACTACTCCGACCAGGACGCCTGGGACGTAGCGGCCTTCTATGCCGAGCAGGAGGCCAACATCGGCCAGTCGGATGACGATGAAGAACTGCTGGCACGCGGTGAAGAGCTCTACCGCAGCGGCGACATGGCCAAGGGCATTCCGTCCTGCGCCGCCTGCCACACCCCCAGCGGCGAAGGCATCGGCAGCGCGGTCTATCCGGGGCTCGCCGGGCAGTTCCCCGATTATACCGTGTCCACCCTGCAGGACTTCGCCGCCGGGGAGCGTGCCAACGATCCCAACGACATGATGCGCGACATCGCCGCCAAGATGAGCGATGCCGACATGGAAGCGGTGGCCAACTACCTTTATGGCCTGCACGACTGAGCCAGCCGCGGCAGAGTGTCACGCCCCGCGCCTGGCGGGGCCTGGAGGGCGGCCAATGGCCGCCCTCGGCGTTTTACACCATCACGATTTGCTGCATGATACGCTGGGAACCCCGGTCGGTTCGCCTGCTCAAAGAGTGGCGCCCGGACTGCCGGGCTCCACGCGCTGTATGCCAAGGAGAAACTACGCATGTTCAAGACATTGATGGTGGCCATTGCCGGGCTCGGTCTTTCCGGGCTGGTCGCGGCCCAGGAAGTGGTCGAAGGCCAGCACTACGAGGTAATCGACGAGGCGGTGGAGACCCGCGTCGATGACGACCTGATCGAGGTCACCGAAGTCTTCTGGTACGGCTGCCCGCACTGCAACCGCCTGCAGCCCACCCTCAACGCCTGGCTCGAGGAGCTCGACGACGACGTCGCCGTGATCCATATGCCGGCGACCATGGGTGGCGACTGGAACAAGCACGCCGCGGCCTACTATGCCTCCGAGGAGCTCGGCATTCGTGAAGACGTCCACGCCGACTTCTTCGCTGCCATCCACGACCAGGGTCGCGCACTCACCGATGACGACGACATCGCCGACTTCTTCAGCGACTACGGCGTCAGCGACGACGAGGCACGCCAGGCGCTGGGCTCCTTCGGCGTACGCAGCCAGGTCAACCAGGCCCACTCGCGGATGCGCGCCATGCAGGTGATGGGTGTCCCGGCCCTGGTCATCGACGGCCGCTACGTGGTCAGCCCATCGAGCGCCGGCAGCCTCGAGAACATGCCGCAGGTCGCCGATGCGCTGATCGACATGGTACGAGAAGAGCGGAGCCGGTAACCGTGAGCCAGGCCGATGTCCTGCATCGTCCCCACGATGCCAGTCACCTGCGGCTGCTGACCTTCAATCTGCAGGTCGGCATCCACACCTCGGCCTATCACCACTACCTGACCCGCAGCTGGCAGCACTTCCTGCCGCATCCCAAGCGCGCCGGGCGCCTCGACCTGATGAGCGAGGTGCTCGGCAAGTTCGATATCGTCGGCCTGCAGGAGGTCGACGGCGGCAGCTTCCGCTCCGGCAACGTCAACCAGGTCGAGTACCTGGCCAGCCGCGCCGGCTTCCCGCACCACTTCCAGCAGCTCAACCGCAACCTGGGGCGTTTCGCCCAGCACAGCAACGGCCTGCTGTCGCGGCTGCCGCCGGCGCGCATCGAGGAGCACCGCCTGCCCGGCCCCCTGCCCGGGCGCGGCGCCATCCACGCCAGCTACGGCGAAGGCCCCGACGCCCTGCATCTGTTCGTCGCCCACCTGGCGCTGAGCCATCGCGCCCGGGTGCGCCAGCTCGACTATCTCAGCGAAATCATTACCCCGCTGCGCCACGTGGTGGTGATGGGCGATCTCAACTGCACCCCCGAGCAGCTGCATACCCACGACCGCTTCTGCCGCTCGCTGCCGCTGCACCCGGTGCTGCCGCTGCCCAGCTACCCTTCATGGCAGCCGCGCCGCGCGCTGGACCATATCCTGCTCTCTTCGTCGCTGGCCACCACCCAGGTGCGGGTCCTCGACCAGCTGTTCTCCGACCACCTGCCGATCGCCGTCGACCTGACCCTGCCGCATGCCTGCCAGCAGGCGCTGGGGCGTATCAAGTCCACGGGATGAGCCGTCCCCAATGAAGGACACCGGGGCATTGATGGATGATTTTGTCGCCATAATCGGCGATCATGTCGCGCCACGCTAGAACAACCGTTTACCGTTGAGAGGTCCCATGAGCCGCGCGACTCGCGAGCCGATGCTGCTGTCCCGACTCGATGCCTTCACCGAGGTCATCGGCCGCAGCGTTGCCTGGCTGGTGCTGGTGATGATGCTGGTGCAATTCGCCATCGTGGTGATGCGCTATCTGTTCAACGTCCACAGCATCGTCATGCAGGAATCGGTGATGTACATGCACGCCGCGGTCTTCATGCTGGCCGCCGCCTTCACCCTCAAGCACGACGGCCACGTGCGCGTCGACGTCTTCAACCGGCGCATGTCACCCCGCGGCCGGGCCTGGATCGAGCTGTTCGGCACCCTGCTGCTGCTGATCCCGGTGGTGCTGTTCCTGGGCCTTGGTAGCCTGCGCTACGTGGCCAGCAGCTGGGCGATCCTCGAGCGCTCCTCCGACGGCGGCCTGCCGGCGGTGTTCCTGCTCAAGACGCTGATCCCGCTGATGTGCCTGCTGCTGCTGCTGCAGGGCATCGCCCAGGCCTGGCGCCAGATCCTTATCCTGCGCGGGCGCCTGCCTGCCGAGAAGACCCACGAGCACGAGGAGATACTGTAAGTGGAAGCCGTGCTCGTCTATATGCCATTCGTGCTGTTCTTCGCCGTCTGCGGCGTGCTGATGCTGGGCTACCCTGTGGCGCTGTCGCTGGCCGGCACCGCGCTGGCCTTCGCCGGCCTGGGCTTTGCACTGCAGAGCCTGGGCGTGGCGGTGCCCTTCGAGGGCCGCTACATGTCGGCCATGCCCAACCGCCTCTACGGCATCATGACCAACCAGACCCTGCTGGCGGTGCCGCTGTTCGTGCTGATGGGGGTGCTGCTGGAGAAGTCGCGGGTCGCCGAGACCCTGCTCGACGCCATGGCGCTGCTGTTCGGCGCGCTGCGCGGCGGCCTGGGCATCTCGGTGGTGCTGGTCGGCATGCTGCTGGCCGCCTCCACCGGCATCGTCGGCGCCACCGTGGTCACCATGGGCCTGCTGTCGCTGCCGACCATGCTCAAGCGCGGCTACTCGCCGGCGCTGGCCACCGGCACCATCTGTGCCACCGGCACCCTGGGCCAGATCATCCCGCCGTCGATCGCCCTGGTGCTGCTCGGCGACGTGCTTTCCAACGCCTATCAGCAGGCCCAGCTGTCGATGGGGGTGTGGAGCCCGCGCACCCTGTCGGTGGGCGACCTGTTCATCGGCGCGCTGATTCCCGGGCTGATCCTGGTCGTGGCCTATATCGTCTATGTCGCGGCGGTGGCCTGGCTCAAGCCCGAGGCCGCACCGCCAGCCGACCGCCAGGAGCTGATGCGCGAGCTCGACTACCGCGGCAGCCTGTGGCCGCTGCTGCTCAAGGGGCTGGTGCCGCCGGTGCTGCTGATCGTCGCGGTGCTGGGCTCGATCCTCGGCGGCTTCGCCACTCCCACCGAGGCCTCGGCGGTCGGTGCCTTCGGCGCGCTGGTGCTGGCGCTGGCCAAGCGCCGCCTGTCGTTCAGCGTGCTCAAGGACGTGGCGCGCACCACTACCCACGTCACCAGCATGGTGTTCCTGATCCTGATCGGCGCGGCACTGTTCTCGCTGGTGTTCCGCGCCTACGGCGGCGAGCACCTGGTCACCGAGCTGTTCGAGGCGCTGCCCGGCGGCGTGGTCGGCGCCACCCTGGTGGTGATGCTGGTGATCTTCCTGCTCGGCTTCATCCTCGACTTCATCGAGATCACCTTCGTGGTGGTGCCGATCGTCGGGCCGGTGCTGCTGGCCATGGGCGTCGACCCGATCTGGCTGGGGATCATGATCGCCATCAACCTGCAGACCTCGTTCCTGACCCCGCCGTTCGGCTTCGCGCTGTTCTATCTGCGCGGCGTGACCCCGGATTCGGTGCCGACCACGGCGATCTACCGCGGCGTGATCCCGTTCATACTGCTGCAGCTGGCGATGCTCGGGGCGCTGGCGCTGTTCCCGGCGCTGGCCACCTGGCTGCCCTCGGTGCTGTGAACGCCTACTGGCAGAGCGGCGCCAGCCAGGCGTGGGCCAGGTAGAGCACCACCGCGTAGCGGGTGCCCTTGGCCAGGGTGATCAGCAGGATCGCCCGCCACCACGGCAGCCGGAACACCCCGGCCAGCACGGTGAGCGGGTCGCCGATCAGCGGCGCCCAGGAGAGCAGCAGGCTCCACTCGCCGAAGCGATGATACCAGCGCTCGGCGCGTGCCAGCCCGGCGCGGCTGGCTGGAAACCAGCGCCGATCCTGGAAGCGCCGCGCATAGCGGCCCATCCACACGTTGATCAGGCTGCCCAGGGTATTACCGCTGGTGGCCACCAGCCACAGCGCCAGGGCCGGCTGGCCCAGGCACCACTGGCGCGCCAGCCACACCTCGGAGCCGCCGGGCAGCAGGGTGGCACTGACCAGCGCCACCAAGAACAGACTCAGCATGGCGCCCACCCCGCCTGCTGCAGTAGCCTAGCCTTCATCGACACCATACTGACACCCTTGCCATGACCACTCCCGTCTCCATCCCCAATGCCCTGACCATCGCCGGCTCCGACCCCAGCGGCGGCGCCGGCATCCAGGCCGACCTCAAGACCTTCTCCGCGCTGGGCGCCTATGGTACCAGCGTGATCACCGCCCTGACCGCCCAAAACACTCGCGGCGTGAGGGGGGTGCACCCGGTGCCCGCCGACTTTATCGCCACCCAGCTCGACACCCTGTTCGATGACGTCGAGATCGACGCGGTGAAGATCGGCATGGTGGCAAGCCGCGAGGTCGCCGAGGTGATCCGCGCGGCGCTGACGCGCCGCCGCCCGCGTTGGGTGGTGCTCGACCCGGTGATGGTCGCCAAGAGCGGCGACGTGCTGGTCGACGATGCCGGTATCGCCGCGGTGCGCGACATCCTGGTGCCGCTGGCCGACCTGATCACCCCCAACCTGCCGGAGGCGGCGGTACTGCTGGCACGCAGCACGCCGGCCAGCCCCGACGAGATGGAGGCCATGCTGCCTGCGCTGGGCGAGCTCGGCGCCCCCTATGTGCTGCTCAAGGGTGGCCACCTGCGCGGCGAGCGCTGCCCGGACCTGCTCGCCGATGCCGGCGGCGCACGCTGGCTCGACGGCCCGCGCATCGCCACCGACAACCTGCACGGCACCGGCTGCTCGCTGTCGTCGGCGGTGACCGCCTGCCTGGCCCGCGGCGATGCCCTGCCCGAGGCGGTCGGCGCCGCCAAGCAGTGGCTGAGCGCAGCGCTCACCGCCAGCGCACGCCTGAACGTCGGCCGTGGCCACGGCCCGGTGCACCACTTCCACGCCTGGTGGTAAGCGGCGCAAAGGCTTGCCGGCGGATCACTCTCGGACGCTGCCGACTGAGAGAACGCCGGGGTGGGCCCCCTCAGCTTGCAGGCTTTGACAACTGGCACCATGCTGGGAGTGACGGCGCCATCGCCACAGCTGGCGCCACGTGTCCCGCATCGAGGGAGGGAAGCTCATGGCCCACACCCTGCTGTTTGCCTGCGACCTGTCCGCCGAGAACCGCGCCGCCTTCGCCCGCGCCCTGCGCATGGCCAATGAGAGCGGCGCGCGCCTCGATGTCATCCACGTGCTCGATCCTCATCTGCCGCGCCAGGCGCTACGCGACCTCGAGCCGCTGGTGATCGAGGAGATGCAGCGCATCCTGACCGACCTGCGCGAGGACTACGCCCTCCCCGAGCCGGCCACCCTGCTGCAGACCGTGGCCGGTGCACCCTACGCCGAGATCATTCGCGAGGCCCACGAGCGCGAGGTCGACATGATCGTGCTCGGCGCTCACCGCAAGCGCGGCCAGCTCGACCTGGTCGGCGGCACGACGCTGGCTCGGGTGCTGCGCGGTGCGCCCTGCCCGGTGCTCTCGGCGAGCCACCTGGCGACCCAGACCTGGCAGGACATCCTGGTGCCGGTCAACTTCTCGCTGGCCTGCCGCCACACTCTGCGCGAGACCCTCAAGCGCTTCCCCGAGGCCAGCGTCACCCTGCTTCACGCCTGGAATATTCCCGGCGAGCGCGAACTCGGCTCGGACAGCCACTATGCGCAGTGGCGCGATAGCGAGGTGGCGCGGCTGCGTCAGCAGCTGGAGCGCGAGATCGACCAGCTGATGGGCGAATTCGATGCCGTGCCCGAGGTCCATCTCGTGCTCGAGCAGGGTGATCCGCTGGAGGTGCTGCTCAATCGCCTGCGCCGCCAGCCGCCGGACCTGCTGGCGCTGGGCAGCCGCGGCCCGCTGGGCCGCCAGGGCCACCTCACCGAGCAGCTGCTGGCAGAACCACACTGCGATGTGATGGTGTGTCGTGCCTGGTAGCTGATGCCTCGCCAGAATAGTACAGAACCTATACATTGACGCGCGGTCTGTATGGAATCGTTTCCTGCCGATGGAGTCCCCATGCGCCCTGCGTCCCTGTCCCGCATCGCCGCCGTGATCTTGATCCTATGCAGCCCATTTGCCCTGGCCCAGAGCGAGTCGCGGGTCGAGGTGCGCGGCGCCGAATTCGACACCCGTCTCGACGACGACGGCATCCGCTACGCCCTGCTCGGCAGCGGCGTATTCCGCTATCTGGTATGGAACGCCTACGCCGGCGCCTACTATCAGGACGAGGATGCCAGCGCCCCCGCGCCGCTCTCCGACGTCCCCAAGCGGCTGGAGCTCGAGTACTTCCATGCCATCGAGGCCGAGGACTTCGCCGATGCGACCCGCGAAACGCTTCGCGACACCCTGGATGCCGAGGCCTTTGCCCGGCTCAGTGACGAGCTGGATGCCTTCAATCAAGCCTATCGCGACGTGGTCCCCGGCGACCGCTACGCATTGAGCTGGAACGGCAGCGAGCTGCGCTTGGCGCTCAACGCCGAGACGCTCTACCGCAGCGGCGACCTGGCGCTGGCCAACGCCCTGTTCGGCATCTGGTTGGGCAGCAACCCGCTGCGCCGCGACTTCCGCGACGCCCTGCTGGGACGCTGAGCGGCTATACTGGCGCGCCGACCACTCGTCACAGGAGCCCGCATGCGAGCATTGATCCAACGCGTACGCCGCGCCAGCGTCGAGGTCGACGGCCAGACCATCGGCGCCATCGACCACGGCCTGCTGGCGCTGATCGGCGTCGAGAAGGGCGACGATGAGGCCCGCGCCGACAAGCTGCTGCACAAGCTGCTGCACTACCGTGTATTCAGCGACGCCGAGGGCAAGATGAACCTCAACCTGCAGCAGGCCGAAGGCGGGCTGCTGCTGGTCTCGCAGTTCACCCTGGCCGCCGACACCCGCAAGGGCCTGCGCCCGAGTTTCTCCAGCGCCGCGCCGCCCACCGAGGGTGAGCGACTGTTCACTTACCTGCTGAGCCGCGCCCAGGCGAGCTGGCCGCGGGTCGCCTGCGGCGAATTCGGCGCCGATATGCAGGTGGCGCTGATCAACGATGGGCCGGTGACCTTTCTGCTGGAGAGTTGAGAGTGCCCAGTTCCGCCAGCATGCACTCACCGAGTAAGCACGAGTCGCGCCCCCCGGGTTGAAACCCTGACGCTGCGCTCGCGACCTGTCCGTCGGGTCACAACATAATCCCTCACGAGTGACCCTCGCTCGCCATCCATGGCGAGCGCCGGACGTCGCTTCGCTTGCGCCAGCAACCCGCGGTATATGTCGCTTTCGTGCTTACCCGTGAGTGCGCTGCGTCGGCGGCGCCTGACCGCCAAGCCTAGCGACGCCAGAGTCAACTCTCACTCAGCTCGGCCTCCATGGCCTCCAACGCCTCCTCGGCGGCCAGCCAGTCGGCCTCGAGGTCGTCGAGCTGCGACTTGAGCTCGCCCTGGCGCGCCAGGGCCGCGGTCAGCTCCGCCTTGCGCGCGGGATCGGTGTAGAGCTCGGCATCGCCCAGCGTTTCCTCCACCGCGGCCAGCTGCGCCTGGATCTTGTCCATCGCCTGCTCGGCGCGGTCGCGCTGCTTCTTCAGCGGACGCAGCTTCTCGCGCAGTTCGGCGGCGGCGCGGCGGGCCGCCTTGCGATCCTCGCGGGGCGCATCCTCGCTCTTGTCGGCCCGCGCCTCGCGACGCTCTCCCTCCAGGCGCGCCTTGAGCCAGGCGCGGTAGTCCTCGAGATCGCCGTCGAAGGGCTCGACCCGGTGGTCGGCCACGCGCCAGAACTCGTCGACGGTGGCGCGCAGCAGGTGGCGGTCGTGGGAGACGATGATCACCGTGCCCTCGAAGCTGGCCAACGCCTCGGTGAGCGCCTCGCGCATCTCCAGGTCGAGGTGGTTGGTGGGCTCGTCGAGCAGCAGCAGGTTGGGCTTCTGCCACGCTACCAGGGCCAGGGCCAGGCGCGCCTTTTCGCCGCCGGAGAAGCTGCCAGCTACCTCGAAGGCGTCATCGCCCTTGAAGCCGAAGCCGCCCAGGAAGTTGCGGATCTCCTGGTCGCTGGCGGTCGGCGATAGCCGCTGCACGTGCATGAACGGGCTGGCCGCGAGGTCGAGCCCCTCGAGCTGATGCTGGGCGAAGTAGCCGATCGCCAGGTGCTCGCCGGGCACCCGCTTGCCGGCCAGCGGCGCCAGCTCGCCGGTCAGCGACTTGATCAGCGTCGACTTGCCGGCGCCGTTGGGGCCGAGCAGGCCGATACGGCTGCCGGGCAGCAGGGTGACCTTGACGTCGTCGAGCTGCACGCTCTCGTTGCCCGCCTCATCACGGTAGCCGAGCCGCGCCTCGTCCAGCACCAGCAGCGGATGCGAGGTCTTGTCCGCCGCGGGAATCGAGAAGTGGAACGGCGAGTCGGCATGGGCCAGGGCGATATCCCCCATGCGTTCGAGCATCTTGAGACGGCTCTGGGCCTGACGCGCCTTGGTGGCCTTGGCACGAAAGCGCGCCACGAAGCGCTCGATCTCCTCCTTGCGCGCCTGCTGCTTGGCGGCCTCGGCCTGCTGCAGCGCCAGCTTCTCGGCACGGGTACGCTCGAAGGTCGAGTAGTTGCCGCGATAGAGCACCAGCCGGCCGCGGTCGAAGTGCACGATGTGGTCACACACCGCATCGAGGAAGTCGCGGTCGTGGGAGATCAGCAGCAGGGTGCCGGGATAGCGCACCAGCCACTGCTCGAGCCACAGCAGAGCGTCGAGGTCGAGGTGGTTGGTGGGCTCGTCGAGCAGCAGCAGATCGGACGGCATGAACAGCGTCCGCGCCAGGTTGACGCGCATCCGCCAGCCGCCGGAGAAGTCCGCCAGCGGCCGCGAGAGATCGCGTTGCGCAAAGCCCAACCCTACCAGCAGCTGGGCGGCACGCGCCGGGGCACTGTAGCCGTCGAGTGACTCGACCTTGCCGTGCAGCTCGGCCTCGCGATGGGCGTCGCCGGACGCCTGGGCCTCAGCCAGCGCGGCTTCAGTGGCGCGCAGCTCGCGGTCGCCGTCGAGCACATAGTCGACGATGGCGCGGTCCAGCGCGGCGATCTCCTGATCCATGTGCGCGATACGCTGGCCGCCGGACATCTCGACCTGGCCCTTATCGGGGGCCAGCTCACCCAGCAGCAGCTTGAACAGGCTCGACTTGCCGGCCCCGTTGGGACCGACGATACCGGCCTTGTGGCCGCCATGCAGGGTCAGCTCGGCGCCCTCGATCAGCGTCTGGGTGCCGCGTTGCAGCGAGAGTTGGCGCAGTGCGATCATGCTGGCTCCGGTAGATCGGCAGGGTGGCTCTCCACCCCTGAGGAACGAATGGCATGGATTCTACCCAATTGTCGGCCCGCTTGCGGCGCTGTCTACGCGAAGCGCCGCTGTGGGACTTTGCCCTGGCACTGTATGCCCGAGACGGCGTAGAAGCGGCCTGCCTGCAGCTACAGGACGAGGCTCACGCCGATGTTTGCGAACTGCTGTGGCTGTGCTGGCTCGACGCCCACGGGCTGGTAGCTCAGGGCGAGCTCGGCACAGAGCTGGCAACGCTGCGCCACTGGCAGGCCGAGATGACCCGGCCGCTGCGACAGCGCCGGCGCGCCCTGAAACAGCAAGCGCTCACCAACCCCGAGATCGCCGAGCTGCGCGAGGTGCTCAAACGCGCCGAACTGCTGGCCGAGCGTGAAGCGCTGCGGCAGCTGCAGCGAATCAGCGAGGATCGACTGGCCGCCGGGGGCCTGCTCCGACCTCGCGAGCCGAGCGATCTGCCCCTGGTGAATCGCTTGTACGCCTGGCTACCCGAACGCAAAAAACACCACCTCGACGCCCTGCAAACCCTCGAACGCTGCCTTGACCCCTCCCGGGGCCCGCGCTAGCCTGAAATCACAACTGCATGTTTTTAAACCTGCACTTCAGCCAGTCGGGATGTAGCGATACTGGCTCAACCTTGTGAGGGAAGACAAAAATGATGGTTCGCAACCTACTCACCGCCGCCAGTGTCGGCGCCCTGCTGTTCGGCCTTTCCGCCGCTGCCAGTGCCGATAATTGGCGCTACGCCCACGAGGAATTCGAAGGCGATGTTCAGGACGTCTTCGCCGTAGCCTTCAAGGAGTATGTCGAGGAAAATTCCGACCACACCGTGCAGATCTATCGCTTCGGTGAGCTCGGCGAGTCCGACGATATCATGGAGCAGACCCAGGCCGGCATCCTGCAGTTCGTCAACCAGTCACCGGGCTTCACCGGCTCGCTGATCCCCGAGGCGCAGATCTTCTTCATCCCCTATCTGCTGCCCACCGATGAAGAGACCGTGATCGAGTTCTTCAACACCTCTACGGCGATTCACGAAACCTTCCCCGAGCTGTATGCCGAGCAGGGCCTCGAACTGCTCAAGATGTACCCGGAAGGTGAAATGGTCGTCACCCTGGACGAACCCTTCACCACCCCCGAAGAGCTGCGCGGCAAGAACATCCGCACCATGACCAACCCGCTGCTCTCCGAGACCTACCGCGCCTTTGGTGCCACGCCGACCCCGTTGCCGTGGGGCGAGGTCTACGGTGGCCTGCAGACCAATATCATCCAGGGCCAGGAGAACCCGATCTTCTGGATCGAGTCCGGTGGCCTGTACGAGGTGTCGCCCAACCTGGTGTTTACCGGCCATGGCTGGTTCACCACCGCGATGATGGCCAACCAGGACTTCTACGAGGGCCTCTCCGAAGAGGACCAGCAGCTGGTTCGCGATGCCACCGAGGCCGCCTACGAGCACATCATCGAGCACATTTCCGGGCTCGCCGACGACTCGCTAGCGGCGATTCAGGAATCCTCCGACGAGGTCACCGTGACCCGCCTCGACGAGGAGCAGATCGAAGCCTTCCGCGCCCGCGCCCCGCAGGTCGAGGAGCGCTTCGTGGAGATGACCGGCGACCGCGGTGCCGCGCTGCTCGAGCAGTTCAAGGCCGACCTCGAGGCCGTCACCAACGAGTGATGCCGCGCCGCGCACGCCTGGCGTGCCACGCAGCTAACCGCACAGGGGGCAGCCGCAAGGCTGCCCCCTCGTCGTTGCCACCCGGCCAAACAGCGTTGATTCTGCGCCTGCAGGCGACAGCGCATCGGCTTAGGCTGGGAGGTGTCACCATTCGTTTACACGCAATCCGTCACGTGATCCAGACCGCGAGGAGTCCTTCGACATGGACATGAGCGAAGAAGACGTCGCAGAACAGCAGTACCGCTCCACCCTGCCCGGGCCGCTGGGCGTAGTCGACACCTGGATCAGCAAGGCCGAGGCCATGATCCTGGCCACCGGGGTCATCCTGATGGCGATCAACACCGTGGCCAACGTCATCGGCCGCTTCGCGTTCGGCGAGAGCCTGCACTTCTCCGAAGAGGTCAACCGCATCCTGATCGTGATGATCACGTTCGCGGGCATTGGCTATGCCGCCCGCCACGGCCGGCATATCCGCATGTCGGCGATCTACGATGCCCTGCCCACCGGCGCGCGCCGCTGGTTGATGATCTTCATCTGCCTGTTCACCGCGCTTGTCATGTTCACGCTGTGTTACTACTCGATCGGCTATATCCAGACCACCTACAGCCGCGGCCGGGTGCTGCCGTCGCTGAGTATTCCGGTGTGGATCATGTACCTGTGGGTGCCGCTGGGCTTCACCGTCACAGGCATCCAGTACCTGCTGACCGCCTTCAAGAACCTGACCTCTCGTGACGTCTATCTCTCGACCCATGTGGTCGACGGATACAAGGACACGGAAACCGAAGTCTGACGCGGGGAACGCACCATGACGACAATCATTATCTCCATCATGATCGTGCTGCTGCTGCTCGGCTTCCCGATGATGATCCCGCTGGTCACCGCCGCCTTCGTCGGTTTCTACATGACCTTCGGCGGCACTGGCCAGATGGAAACCCTGATCCAGCAGATGATGGGCGGCATACGCCCCACCGCGCTGATCGCCGTGCCGATGTTCATCCTGGCCGCCGACATCATGACCCGCGGCCAGTCCGCGCATCGCCTGATCAACATGGTGATGAGCTTCGTCGGCCACGTGAAAGGCGGCCTAGCAGTAAGCACCGCGGCGTCCTGTACGCTATTTGGCGCGGTCTCCGGCTCGACTCAGGCGACCGTAGTGGCCGTCGGCTCGCCGCTGCGCCCGCGCATGCTCAAGGCCGGCTACAAGGACCCCTTCACCCTGGCATTGATCATCAACTCCAGCGACATCGCCTTTTTGATCCCGCCGAGCATCGGCATGATCATCTACGGGGTGATCTCCGGCACCTCGATCGGCGAGCTGTTCATCGCCGGCATCGGCCCGGGGCTGCTGATCCTGTTCATGTTCTCGATCTACTGCGTGCTGTATGCGGTGATCAAGGACGTGCCCACCGAGCCCAAATCGAGCTGGCGCGAGCGCCTCACCGCGGTGCAGCGCGCGCTGTGGCCGCTGGGCTTTCCGGTGCTGATCGTCGGCGGCATCTATGGCGGTATCTTCAGCCCCACCGAAGCGGCGGCCGCCTGCGTGCTGTATGCGGTGCTGCTGGAATTCGTGGTGTTCCGCTCCCTCAAGCTGCAGCACATCTACACCATCGCCAAGTCCACCGGGCTGATCACCGCCGTGGTCTTCATCCTGGTGGCGGTGGGCAACGGCTTCTCGTGGGTCATCTCGTTTGCCCAGATTCCCCAGGAGATACTCGCCGCGGTGGGCATCGACGAGGCCGGCCCGGTAGGCGTGCTGATCGCCATCTCGGTGGCCTTCTTCGTGGCCTGCATGTTCGTCGACCCGATCGTGGTGATCCTGGTGCTGACGCCGATCTTCGCCCCGGCGATCGCCGCCTCCGGGCTCGATCCGGTCCACGTCGGCGTGTTGATTACCCTGCAGGTGGCGATCGGCTCGGCCACGCCACCCTTCGGCTGCGATATCTTCACCGCCATCGCCATCTTCAAGCGCCCCTACTGGGAAGTGATCCGCGGTACGCCGCCTTTCATCTTCATGCTGGTGGTGGCGGCGGCCCTGGTGATCATGTTCCCGCAGATCGCGCTGTTCCTGCGTGACCTGGCGTTCCGGTGAGCCACTCGCCCCACGAGGAGGAGGTGACGATGTTCAAGCGAATCCTGGTCCCGGTCGACGGCTCCAAGCGCGCCCTGCGGGCGCTGGACAAGGCCGTCGAACTGCAGCGGCTGACCCACGCCGAGCTGTACGTGCTGTGCGTGTTCAAGCACCACAGTCTGCTCGAGGCGTCACTATCGATGGTGCGCCCGGCCAAGCTCGACATCCCCGACGACGCGCTCAAGGAGTACGCCTCCGAGATCGCCCTCAACGCCAAGCACCGCGCCATCGAGCTCGGCGTCGAGGGGGTGCGGGCCTTCGTCAAGGGTGGCCGCCCGTCGAGCACCATCGTGCGCTTTGCCCGCAAGCGCGAGTGCGACCTGATCGTGCTCGGCTCCAAGGGCACCAACGGCGAGTCGAGTATTCTTGGTAGCGTCTCGCAGCGGGTCGCGAGCATGGCCAAGTGCCCGGTTCTGGTGGTCTAGGTGCCCAGCGAGTGCGCAAATGCACCGCAATAGCGCGGGTGCGGAAACTCATGGCGCCTGATAGAGTCCGAGACACGACGCCTTACAATGAATCGAGGACTCTGCATGAAGACACTGGTTTCCGCTGCGGCACTTGGCACCCTGCTGGTCGCCTCCCCGCTGGCCCTGGCGGCCCCCGAGACCGAGCAAGAGCAGCTCAGCTACAGCCTGGGGGTCACCCTTGGCCAGAGCCTGGTACAGGACGTCGAGGAACTGGATCTCGACGCCTTCACCCAGGCCATCGAGGACGTCTACGCCGGTGGCGAACTGGCCATGAGCGAAGAGCAGATGGCTGAGGCACTGACCCGCTTCCAGGAGAGTGCCATGGCCAGTCGCGAGGCCCAGGCCTCACAGGCTGCCGAGACCAATCGCGAAGCAGGCGAGGCCTTCCTCGCCGAGAACGCCGAAGAAGAGGGCGTCGAGGTCACCGACTCCGGCCTGCAGTACCAGGTGGTGGAGTCGGGCGATGGCCCATCGCCGGGCGCCTCGGACAGCGTCGAGGTGCACTACGAGGGCACGCTGCTCGACGGTACCGTGTTCGACAGCTCCTACCAGCGCGGCGAGCCGGTCAGCTTCCGGGTCGATCAGGTCATCGAAGGCTGGCAGGAAGCCCTGCAGCTGATGAGCGTCGGCGACACCTGGATGATCTACCTGCCCTCTGAGCTGGCCTACGGTGAAGCCGGTACCGGTGGTCCGATCGGCCCCAACGAAACGCTGATCTTCAAGGTCGAGCTGCTCGGCATCGACGATTGAACACCATGCAACCCGCGCTGTTAGTGTGCGGTCTGGCGCTGGGCCTGGCGGGCCCGGCGCTGGCCGACAGCGATACGCTTCCCGCCCTTCCCGGGCTCGATATTGCCCCGGAGCGCATCAGCGTGGTGGGTGTCTCGTCGGGTGGCTACATGGCCACCCAACTGGCCGTGGCCTTCCCCGAGACCTACCGTGGCCTGGGCGTATTCGCCGCCGGCCCCTGGGGCTGCGCCCAGGGCAGCCTGCGCCTGGCGCTGGGCCAGTGCATGACCCAGCGGCATGGCTTGCCGAGTCTCTCCGAACTGGAGACCCGACTCGCCACCTACCGCAGCGAGGACCGCCTCGGGCCTGCCGACGCCCTGGCCCGGCAGCGGGTCTTCGTGTGGCACGGCGAGGAGGACGAGGTGGTCGACCCGGCGCTCGGCGAGCTGCTCGCGACCCAATATCGCCAGTGGTTGGCCCACCCAGATCAACTCCGTTTCGTGACCGCCGAGGACGTCGGCCACGGCTGGCCAGTGGGCGGCACCGGCCTGGCCCACATTACCGAGCTGGCCGACTGCCGCCTCGGCGGTAGCCCACACCTGCTGGCCTGCGACCGCGATGCGTCGGGCGAGGTCCTGAACTGGCTCTACGACGACCTGACGCCGCCCGCTGGCGACGGCCGAGGCACGCTGCTGCCCTTCGATCAAGGTGAGTTCTATCGTGGCTCAGGGCTTGCCGAGCAGGGCAAGCTGTACCTGCCCAAGGCCTGTGAGGAGGGTGCGACCTGCGGCCTGGTGGTGGCGCTGCACGGCTGCAACATGAATCAGGAGCAGGTCGAGGACGCCTTTATCCGGCATACCGGGCTCAACGCCTGGGCCGACGCCAATGACCTGGCCGTGCTCTACCCGCAGACCGACACCAGCATGGCCAATCCCCAGGGCTGCTGGGACTGGTGGGGTTTCGATGAAAGCAGTTGGGAACCTTCAGCCGGCTATGAAACCCGCGACGGCCATCAGGTGCAGGCGCTGCACGCCATGGTCGAGCGGCTTAGCGGCGACCCAGCAGAGTCGCCCTGAGCCCTGACTGCTTGACGACGCGCCTCAGCCGCCGCTGAGCTCGTGGCGCACGGCAGAGATCAGCGAGTGCGGCGTCGGGGCGTAGAGCACCCGCTGGCGGATCTCGCCGTGGCGGTCGACCAGGTACATCGAGGAGCTATGGTCGACGGTGTACTCCATCGCCGAGCCCTCCATGTCGTGCCGGCGCCAGAACAGGTTATAGCGCTCGGCGATATCGTCGAGCTGCTCCTCGCTGCCGCGGGCGCCGATAAACTGCTCGCCGAAGTAGCCGACGTACTCCTCGAGGCGCTCGAGGGTATCGCGGGCCGGGTCGACGGTAATCAGCACCGGTACCAGCCGCTCGGCATGCTCCGGCTCGAGCTGCTGTAGCGCCTGGCGAATCACCGCCAGGGTCATCGGGCAGATATCCGGGCAGTAGGTGTAGCCGAAGAACAACACCGCCAGCTCGTCGTCGTCCATGGCCGCCAGCGAGAACTCGCCCTGGGTCGAGGGCAGCGCCACTTCGCCACCCCGCGGTTCGCCGTCATCGCCGTGCTGCTGCACCCACCAGATGGTGCCGAGCGCCACGACCAATACCAGTGTGGCGATGCCCGCCCACCGCATCTTGCGCGTCATACCGCACTCCTCTTGATATCGAAATCGAACCAGCTTCCCTTGCGACCCTGAGGGGTCTCGATCACTACCTGAACGCGCCAGGGCATCACCGACTCGGTGCATACGCCGATCTGGGCGTTGCCGCGATACACCCCGTTGCCCTGCGACTCGAGGATAAAGCGGTGCACGCCCATGTGCATATTGCGACCCACCAGCTCGAGCGTCACCGACCGCGCCTCGAGGTTGTCCAGCTGCACCTCGACGGGCAGGATCTCTAGTTCGCGCAGCTCACCGTCGAAATCCAGCGACAGCCGCGACGCCATGCCCAGGCTCGCCTGGCAGGCGCCCTGATGCAGGTCGCAAGGAGAACTCGGCGGATACCAGGTAACGTCGTCGCTGCTGCCGCGCAGATAGTAGTTGCCGAGATACCACATCGCCACGACCACCGTCACCAGCGTGACCATGATCAGCAGATTGAGCAGCGGTGAGCGCGGGGTCGCCTCGTCCGAGGATGGGGGCAGCGTGGTCATGGCAGCACCAGGACCCTCCAATGAAGTGGCAATAGCCGGTAAGCTTATCAGCGTTTGCCTCATGACGACCTGTGGAAGGTTGTCGCATCCTAAGGTCGATAACAAGGAGTATCCATGGGCGATGTGGCCAGCGCGCTGGGCCCGCTGTTCCTGCTGATCCTGCTGGGCGCCGCGCTGGGCTGGAAACGCCTTCCGGGCGGTGATTTCTGGCCCCAGATGGAGAAACTGATCTACTTCCTACTGTTTCCGGCGATGCTGGTGGCCACCCTGGCTACCGCGGATGTCAGCCAGGTGCCGGTGGGGCGTGTCGCACTGGTGCTGCTGGGCGTGATGGCCGTCCTCGGCGCGCTACTTTGGCGGCTGCGCCAACGGCTGGGCCTCGACCCAGCGGCCTTCACCTCGGTGTTCCAGGGCGCGCTGCGCTTCAATACCTATGTCGGCGTGGCCGGGGCCAGCGCCCTGCACGGCAGCGCCGGGGCCACCGTCGCCGCGGTGGCCGTGGCACTGATGGTACCGGTGGTCAACGTGCTGTGCGTGGCGAGCTTCATCGCCGCCGGCACGTTAGGGCCAGCCAGCCTCGGCAAGAGCCTGCTGGCGCTGGTACGCAACCCGCTGATACTCGGCTGCCTAATAGGGATCGCCCTTAACCTGAGCGGCATCGGTCTACCCGGCTGGAGCGCCCAGACCATCGGCCTGCTGGGCAGCGCGGCGCTGCCACTAGGCCTGGTGGCAGTGGGCGTGGCGCTGCGCCCACGGGCGCTGGTGCGCCTCGACCGCGGCGTCTGGGCCGCCAACCTGCTCAAGCTGGTGGTGATGCCGGCCCTGGTGCTGACACTCGCCCTGCTGCTGGGACTCGACCCGGTGAGCCGCGACGTGGCGCTGCTGTTCGCCGCCCTGCCCACCGCCACCTCGGCCTATATCCTGGCCCGCCAGCTGGGTGGCGATGCCGAGCTGATGGCCGCCTTGATCACCGGCCAGACGCTGCTGGCGATGCTGACGCTGCCGCTGTGGCTGCGCCTGGTCGGCGGCTAAATAAAAAATATTCTCGTTACGCTTGACGCCGCGAATGCGAACGATTATCTTAACAACCGTGGCGCTGCCAGGCGCCACACACCATCGCAGCGAATGTCAGGTTTTCTGCCATGGTTTCTCCTCATCAAGCTAGTCACGGTCTTCCGCCGCTCCTCCCGGAGCGGCTTTTTCTTTTCTATCCCTGCAACGAACGCGCCCCACCATGGAGATGGGGCGCAGCGCCGAATGCGATGCTAGCGTTCAGGAATCGCGGGCGTAGATCAGGTCCCAAACGCCGTGGCCAAGGCGCTCGCCGCGGGCCTCGAACTTGGTCAGCGGCCGGAACTCGGGGCGCGGCACATAGGGCGCCGTCTCTACCGCCGCGGTGTTGCGATAGCCCGGCGCGGCATTCATCACATCGGCCATCCACTCGGCGTAGGCCGCCCAGTCGGTGGCCAGGTGAAAGGTGCCACCCGGCTTCAAGCGAGTCCGCACCAGCTCGACGAAGGCCGGCTGGACGATGCGCCGCTTGTGGTGCTTCTTCTTCGGCCAGGGGTCGGGGAAGAACAGCTGCAGAGTATCGAGGCTGGCCTCGGGCAGGCACTCCTCGAGCACGCGCAGGGCGTCCTCGCGGTATACGCGCAGGTTGCTCAGGCCGCGCTTGTCGGCCTCGTCGAGCAGCTTGCCGACACCGGGGGCGTGTACCTCGATGCCGATGAAGTCGGTCTCCGGGTGGGTTTCGGCCTGCTCGATCAGCGAAGCGCCCATGCCGAAACCGATCTCCACCACCCGTGGCGCACGGCGCCCGAACAGCGCGTCGAGATCCTGGCGACCCTCGGCGAGGGTCAGCCCCAGCCGCGGCCAGACCTCCTCGAGACCGCGGGTCTGGGCAATGGTCATGCGCCCTGCGCGCAGCACATAGCTCTTGATGCCGCGCCGGTGCAGCGGCGCCGCGGGGCTCTCGGGCGCACTGGTGGCGGCGTCGGGTCGGTCGTCGTGGGTATCACTCATGCGTCACGCGGATCTCATCGTAGCGGGCAATCAGCCGTTGATACGGCCGGCGAAGGGCGAAGAGGGCTCGGCGCTCTGGCGGCGCGGCATGCGCCCGGCCAGGAAGGCGGCGCGGCCGGCCTCGACGGCCTGCTTCATGGCGCCGGCCATCAACACCGGCTGGCGGGCGTGGGCGATGGCCGAGTTCATCAGCACGCCGTCGCAGCCCAGCTCCATGGCCATGGCGGCGTCGGAGGCGGTACCGATGCCGGCATCCACCAGCACCGGCACCTCGGCCTGCTCGATGATCAGGCGAACGTTGTGCGGGTTCTGGATACCGTGACCGGAGCCGATCAGCGAGCCCAGCGGCATCACCGCGCAGCAGCCCAGGCGCTCGAGCTCCTTGGCGACGATGGGATCGTCGCTGGTGTAGACCATCACCTCGAAGCCGTCGGCGATCAGCGTCTCGGCGGCTTTCAGCGTCTCCACCACGTTGGGGTAGAGCGTCGCGTCATCGCCGAGCACTTCGAGCTTGACCAGCTTATGGCCATCGAGCAGCTCGCGGGCCAGCTTGCAGGTGCGCACCGCGTCCTTGGCGGTATAGCAGCCGGCGGTGTTGGGCAGCAGGGTATAGCGCTCCGGCGGCACCACGTCGAGCAGATTGGGTTCGCCGGCTTGCTGCCCCAAGTTGGTGCGCCGCACCGCGAAGGTCACCACCTCGGCGCCGGAGGCCTGGATGGCGGCGGCGGTCTCGTCGAAATCGCGGTACTTGCCGGTGCCGACCAGCAGGCGCGAGGCAAAGCGATGACCCGCCACCTGCAGCGGCTGGTCCTGGAAACGGTCTGTCATGATGGCTCCTCTAGCCCCCGCCGATGGCGTGGACGATTTCGACGCGGTCGCCGTCGGCCAGCCCCTGCTGGGCGTGCTGGCTGCGCGGCACGATCTCTTCGTTGACCTCGACGGCGATGCGTCGACCGGTCAGGTCGAGGGAGGCGATCAGGTCGCTGATCGTAGCCTCGGCCTCGAGGGTTCTGGCTTCGCCGTTTAGCAGGATCTGCATATTGGTCCTCCAGCGAATCGCAGCGGTTCGGGGGCCACTATTGTAGCCTGTAACGCCCCCGCGGGGTACGGTATGGGCGCCTTCGACAAGGAGATTTCCCCCATGCGCGATACCCCCTGGTGGCTGGCGATAGCGCTTAGCGGCGGCCTGGCCGTGGCGCTCGGCGCCTTCGCCGCCCATGGCCTGCAGGGCCAGCTGCCGGCACGCCTGCTGGCGGCCTTCGAGACCGGCGTGCGCTATCAGATGTGGCATACCCTGGCGATGCTCGGGGTGCTGGCCTGGCGCGCCGGCCAGCCCCTGCGCGGCCAGCAGCTGACGCTGGGACTCTGGGCACTGGGCGTGCTGCTGTTTTCGGGGTCGCTCTACGCCCTGGCGCTGAGCGGCATCGGCCGCTTGGGCATGATCACGCCGCTGGGCGGCGTCGCCTTTATCGCCGGCTGGGTGATGCTTGCAGTCACCGCGCTACGCGCTCAATCGGCATCGGGTAAGACGTAAGTCGCCGTCACCAGCGCCACCGGCTCCTCGTCGCCGGCGGAGAACAGCTGCACCTCGCCCACCGCCAGGCGGCGGCCGAGCTTGACCACGCGGGCGTTGGCGATCAGGTCGCGGTCACCGCGAGCGCGGCGCAGGAAGTGGCAGTTCATGTCGCTGGTCACCGCCATCGGCTCGGGGCCGATCTGCGCCAGGATCGCCACGTAGAGGCAGACGTCGGCCAGGCCCATCATGCTCGGCCCGGAGACACAGGCGCCGGGGCGCAGGTGTTCGTCCTCGATGGCCAGGCTCATGGTGGCGCGCATCTCGTCGACGCCCTCGATGGTGCCCTGGCGATGCGGAAACACCTCATCGAGAAATTCCTCGATGGCGGCTGCGGTCATTACGGTCATGGCGCCCTCCTGGCGGCTCGGCGGCGAGTGTCGCTGCGCCCAAGATAGCGCAAGGCGCGCCGTACGGCGATATCCCTACACGGCGCCCGCCTCACAACGCAACGGGCCCCGGTGCAGTGCACCGGGGCCCGTTCATGGCACGCGACCGGGATTACTTGGCCTTGTGCACCTGACGCCACTCGTGCAACAGCGGCTCGGTGTAGCCCGCCGGCTGCACGCGCCCCTTGAACACCAGGTCACAGGCGGCCTTGAAGGCGCTGGAGGCCTTGAAGTCGGCGCTCATGGCGGTGTAGCCGGGGTCGCCAGCGTTCTGCTCGTCGACCACCTTGGCCATGCGCTCCAGGGTCTTCTGCACGCGCTCGGCGTCGACCACCCCGTGGTGCAGCCAGTTGGCCAGGTGCTGGCTGGAGATACGCAGCGTCGCGCGGTCTTCCATCAGCCCGACGTTGTGGATGTCCGGGACCTTGGAACAGCCCACGCCGTGCTCGACCCAGCGCACCACATAGCCGAGGATGCCCTGGCAGTTGTTGTCGAGCTCCTGCTGGATCTCTTCGTCGGACCAGTTGACGCTCTCGGCCACCGGCACCGTCAGCAGGTCGTCGAGCAGGTCGACGTCACCCTGGCCTTCGAGCTCGCGCTGTACCGCCGCGACATCGACCTGGTGGTAGTGCAGGGCATGCAGCGCGGCAGCGGTAGGCGACGGCACCCAGGCGGTGTTGGCGCCGGCTTTCGGGTGGCCGATCTTCTGCTCGAGCATGGCCGCCATCAGGTCGGGCATGGCCCACATGCCCTTGCCGATCTGGGCGCGTCCGCGCAGCCCGCAGGCCAGGCCGACCAGCACGTTGTTGCGCTCGTAGGCGCCGATCCACTTGGCGCCCTTCATGTCGCCCTTGCGAATCATGGGACCCGCTTCCATGGCAGTGTGCATCTCGTCACCGGTGCGGTCGAGGAAGCCGGTATTGATGAACACCACCCGCGACGCCGCCTCGTTGATGCACGCCTTGAGGTTGACGGTGGTACGCCGCTCCTCGTCCATGATGCCCATCTTGAGGGTATCGCGGGTCATGCCCAGGATGTCTTCCACGCGGCCGAACAGCTCGTTGGCAAAGGCGACTTCCTTGGGACCGTGCATCTTGGGCTTGACGATATACACCGAGCCGGCCCGCGAGTTGCGCGGCTCACCGTCGCCCTTGTTGAGGTCGTGCAGCGCCAGCAGGCCAGTGACCACTGCATCGAGGATGCCTTCCGGCAGCTCGTTGCCGTCGGCGTCGAGCACCGCAGGGTTGGTCATCAGGTGGCCGACGTTACGCACGAACATCAGCGCGCGACCGGGCAGGGTCAGGCTGCCGCCGTCAGGGGTCTGGTACTGACGATCCGGATTGAGGCGCCGGGTGATGGTCTTGCCGCCCTTCTCCAACTGCTCTTCCAGGTCGCCCTTCATCAGACCCAGCCAGTTGCGATAGACCACCACCTTGTCTTCGGCGTCGACCGCCGCCACCGAGTCCTCGCAGTCCATGATGCTGGTCAGCGCGGCCTCGACCAGCAGGTCCTTGACGCCGGCCGGGTCGGTCTTGCCGATCGGGTGGCTGGTATCGAACTGGATTTCCAGATGCAGGCCATGGTTGGAGAGCAGGATGCCCTCCGGCTTGGCGGCATCGCCCTGGAAACCGACCAGCTTGCCGGGGTCCTTGAGGCCGGTCTCGCGGCCGCCGTCGAGGGTCACCACCAGATGGCCGTCGCGCACCGCATAGTTGACGGCATCGCGGTGTGAGCCGGTGGCCAGCGGCGCGGCGCGATCGAGCACGCCGCGGGCGTAGGCGATGACCTTGTCACCGCGCTTGGGGTTGTAGCTCGACCCCTTCTCGGCGCCGTCCTCCTCGCTGATGGCATCGGTGCCATAGAGAGCATCGTAAAGGCTGCCCCAGCGCGCATTGGCGGCGTTGAGCGCGTAGCGGGCGTTGTTCACCGGTACCACCAGCTGCGGGCCGGCCTGGTTGGCGACCTCGGCATCGACGTTGGCAGTGGTGGCGGTCACCTTGGCCGGCGCCTCGGCAAGGTAGCCGACACGCTTGAGAAAGTCGCGGTAGGCGGGCATGTCGCCGACCGGGCCGGGGTTCTCGCGATGCCAGGCATCGAGCTCGCCCTGCAACCGCTCGCGCTCGGCGAGCAATTCGCGATTCTTCGGGGTCAAATCGTGGAACAGCGCATCGACACCGGACCAGAAGGTCTCTGCATCGACGCCGGTGCCAGGCAGGGCCTGGTCATTGATGAAACGGTCTAGCTCGGAGGCCACCTGAAGACGATGGCGGGTGACACGATCGGTCATGAGAGTCTCCTGATGCGCTGTGACCGGCATCACATACCGGCCGTGGGTCGTTTTGGGTGTTCCTAAAAGTAACATTTTTTTATGGAAATGACTTCCACATGCTACCTGAAAATGTCACCGCGGTCTGCCAGGGCTCGACCAAATGATGAAATGCCGCTGTCGAAATATGGCTTGCCACGCCTGCTGGCGCTAGCATAAGCGTACTAGGGAGGGTTCGATGACCGATTTCGCACCGCTGCAGGCCCTCGGGCCCATCGCGCCGGCCCGCGTACAGGGTAGTACGCCATGGACGTCGCATCTCGATCACTATCTCGCACACTACCAGCTCGCCCCACTACTAGCCGACCATGTCGGCCTGCATGTCGGCTATCTGGATGCGCGCGGCTTTCGTCTGTGGACGCAGGTCTGGACGCCCCAGGCGGCACGCGGCACCGCCTTCGTGGTCCACGGCTACTTCGATCATCTGGGCCTCTACCGCCACCTGCTGGAACGGCTGCTGAGCGAGGGCTGGCGGGTGGTGCTGTGGGATCTGCCGGGGCACGGCCTGTCGAGCGGCGAGCGCGCCACCATCGATGACTTCGACGACTACGGCGAATGCCTTGCAGCGCTTCAGGCCCAGCTCGATCAGCAGGGACTGATTCCCAAACCGTGGGTGGGGATCGGCCAGAGCACCGGGGCGGCAATCCTCGCTACCGACGCGCTGCGCCATGGCGAGGCCAGCACCTGGCACGGTCTGGCGCTGCTGGCGCCGCTGGTGAGGCCCCTGGGCTGGCCACAGTCGAGCTGGCTGCACCTGCTGGCCAGTCCTTTCATTACCACGCTGCCGCGCAAATACCACCCCAACTCCTCGGACAGCGAATTCACCGCCTTCCTGCGTGAAGCCGACCCGCTGCAGCCCGACTACCTGACGCTGACCTGGGTCAGCGCCATGCGCCGCTGGATGCCGCAACTGATCGCACTGCCGGAGAGCACGCTGCCGGTACTGATCCTGCAGGGCGAGCAGGATCTGACCGTCGACTGGGCCTGGAACCTCGAGGTGATGACGCGCAAGTTTCCTCTCGCTCGCGTGCATCGCCACCCCGAAGCCCGCCATCATCTGGTCAACGAGGCCGAGCCGATTCGCCAGGTGCTGTTCGATGAGTTGAGCGGGTTCCTCGATGAATTGGTGCCCCATGACGTAACGCGGATAGCCACATGAAGCAGCGCACTCCCTGGCGGCGAGTGGTGCTGCTCTGCCTGGTACTCGGCGGCTGCGCCAGCGCGCCGGACGCGCCCACCCTGCTGCGCCAGGCGCTTTTCGGCCTCGGCGAAACGGCCACCGCCAGCCTGCTGAGCGAACCGGTGTGGACAAGGAACACCCCCGACGTGGTGCTGCTGCTGGCCACTCCCGACGTCGACGACAGCCTGGGAGTCAGCCAGTCGCGCTTCACCGAGAGCCTAAGCCGCGCGCTACTGGCCCCCAGCGACGGGCCGCAGGTCATCGACTGGGCGCCGGAGATGCAGGACAGCGACTCGCGGGACAATCAGTGGCTGCTGGAGACCAGCCTCAGCGCCGACGGCCCGCGGCTGAGGCTGTCGGACCGCGATCTACTGCCCTATGCGCTGCACATGCGCCTGCGCCGCCTGGGAGATAGCGAACCGCAGTGGCAGGAGACGCTGTACGGCGCCTTCGACGCCACCGCGCTGTAAGAGGGTTTCTACAAAAGGGGCTGACTTAACCGCCCTTGAGCAGCCGGTCGAGCTGCCGATAGCCGATCGCCTCCATCAACTGGCGACGCTCGGGGTGCGCATCGCCGGCCAGGTCGGCCAGGGTCAGGGCCACGCGCAGCACCCGGTGATAGGCACGCGCCGAGAGATTGAGCCGCTCCAGCACGTCAGCCAGCCAGGCGCGAGTAGCCGTATCCAGCGCGCAGGCGGCTTCCAGTTCACGCCCGGGCAGATGGGCATTCAGCGCGCCGCGCTTGGCCTGCCGGGCACGCGCCGCCAGCACCCGTTCGCGCACCGCGGCGGAGCTCTCTGCGGACTGCTGAGAGGTCAACTGCTCCGGCGGCAGGGCCGGCACCTCGACCTGAAGATCGATGCGGTCCAGCAGCGGCCCCGAAAGCCGCTGCTGGTAGCGCTGGATCTGCGCGGCACTGCACTGGCAGCGGCTGCGCGGGTCGCCGAGGTGGCCGCAGGGGCAAGGGTTCATGGCGGCAACCAGCTGGAAGCGGGCCGGGTAGCGGCGCTGGTGATTGGCCCGCGACAGCGAGATGCTGCCCGACTCCATCGGCTCGCGCATCACCTCGAGCACGCTGCGCGAGTACTCTGGCAGTTCATCGAGAAACAGCACGCCGTGGTGGGCCAGCGAGATTTCCCCGGGCCGCGGCTTGGAACCACCGCCGACCAGCGCCACGGCGCTGGCGGTATGGTGGGGAGCACGGAACGGCCGCTGCCCCCAGCCATCGGTGAGCGGCTGGCCGATCACCGAGCGGATCGCCGCCACTTCCAGCGCTTCATCTTCGCTCAGCGGCGGCAGAATCCCCGGCAGGCGGCTGGCCAGCATGGTCTTGCCGGTGCCTGGCGGACCGGCCAGCAGCAGGTTGTGCGAGCCTGCCGCAGCGATCTCCAGGGCGCGGCGCGCCTGGTGCTGGCCGCGCACCTCGGCCAGGTCCATGCCGCTGGCCACGGCCTCGAGCGGTCGCGGCTCGGCGTGATGCGGTGTGATGCGGCGCTGCCCTAGCAGGTGCGCGACCACCTCTAAGAGATGCTCCGCCGGCAAGACCTCCAGCCCGCTGGCCAGGGCCGCTTCGTCGGCGTTGGCGCGTGGCACTATCAAGGTGCGCCCGGCACGCCGCGCCGCCAGCGCCACCGGCAGCACGCCGGACACCGGGCGCAGCTTGCCGTCCAGTGCCAGTTCACCCAGGCACTCGACATCCGCAAGCGCCTCGCCAGGCACCTGCCCCGAGGCCACCAGGATGCCCAGCGCGATCGGCAGATCGAAGCGCCCGCCATCCTTGGGCAGGTCGGCGGGCGCCAGATTGAGGGTGATGCGGCGGGTGGTGGGAAACTCGAGGCCGGCATTGACCAGTGCACTGCGCACCCGCTCGCGGCTCTCCTTGACCGCCGCCTCGGCCAGCCCCACAAGGGTCAGGCCCGGCAGGCCGTTGGCCAGATGCACCTCGACCAGCACCTCCGGCGCGTCGAGCCCCAGGCTGGCCCGGGTATTGATGATGGCAAGCGTCATGGCGGTCCCTCGCCGGTGAAATGACCCCGCGTCAGCGCGAGGCTTCGCCCCCGCCGGCATCTTCGGCAGGCGGCGTCTGCTGCCCCGCAGCGTGGCTTGCGGGCTCTGCCTCGCTCGTCGCAGTCCCCTCGTCCAATGCCGCTTCCAGCGTGGCGACACGGGCCTCCAGCGCTTCGACGCGGCTGCGGGTGCGCTGCAGCACATCCATGAGAATATCGAAATCTTCGCGGGAGACCAGCTCGAGTCGCTCACAGGCGCCGCGCACCACCTGCTGCACGCCTTTCTGGATCTCCTCCGGCGCATGGGAGGCACCCTGCAACCGCTCACCCAATTCGCGGGCCAGGCGGCCGAATCGATCTTGATGGATCACGTGGCTCTCCTCATCGTCCAGTGAACAAGTGTTCATTCAAGCATACCCAAGCTTCTTGCAGCACGCATGCACAAGCCGCGCTTCATGATGAGGCACCGGCCATTTTTCAAGGCGCCATTTTGGTGCAAAGCCCCTGCCCCCCTGCCGTTGCTGCTTTGCAACGTGGTGCACGACCGCCCTTACACGACTGATTCATAAGAACATTATAAAGCCTGGCACGCTTCGCGCTATGTCCTAATCAGGCGCAAGCCGTTTTGCACGCCTCAACCCTCTTCATCTGGGAGATTCGGGATGAAACTCATCACCGCCATTATCAAGCCATTCAAGCTGGATGATGTCCGCGAAGCGCTGGCAGACAACGGCGTACAGGGCATCACCGTGACCGAGGTCAAGGGCTTCGGCCGCCAGAAGGGCCACACCGAGCTGTACCGCGGCGCCGAATACGTCGTCGATTTCCTGCCCAAGGTCAAGGTCGAGATCGCCGTCGACGACTCGCGCGTCGAAGGCGTTCTTGATGCCATCCGCACCGCGGCCAACAGCGGCAAGATCGGCGACGGCAAACTGTTCGTCACGCCGCTGGAAGACGTTATCCGCATTCGGACCGGCGAACGCGGTGCCGATGCGGTGTAAGCGCCGTTAGCGCTCGTCCCAGTACGCAGGCATCAAAAAAACGCATCAAAAAATGACGCTCAACGCGGACACTGACGCGGCCCGCTGCACGACAAGGGCTCAGGAGAACCACCAATGACAGAATTAGCAGAGCTGACATACGCGCTCGACACCTTCTACTTCCTCATCTGTGGCGTATTGGTCATGTGGATGGCCGCCGGCTTCTCGATGCTCGAGGCCGGGATGGTACGCTCCAAGAACACCGCCGAGATTCTGACCAAGAACATCGCGCTGTTCGCCATCGCCTGTACCATGTACCTGCTGGTCGGCTACTACATCATGTACTCCAGCGCCGGCGGCGGCTTCCTGCCCAACCTGGGCTTCCTGATCGGCAGCGAAAACACCCTCGACGCCATCACCTCCGGCGATGACGACGCCCCCTACTACTCGATGCGCTCCGACTTCTTCTTCCAGGTGGTGTTCGTGGCGACTGCCATGTCGATCGTCTCGGGTGCCGTGGCCGAGCGCATGAAGCTGTGGGCCTTCCTGGCCTTCGCGGTGGTGATGACCGGCGTCATCTATCCGATCTCCGGCTACTGGACCTGGGGCGAAGGCTGGCTCGACGCCCTCGGTTACTCCGACTATGCCGGTTCGGGCATCGTGCACATGGCGGGCGCTTCCGCTGCTCTGGCTGGTGTACTGATCCTCGGTCCGCGTAAGGGCAAGTACGGCAAGGACGGCGCCATCTACGCCATTCCCGGCGCCAACATGCCGCTGGCGACCCTCGGTACCTTCATCCTGTGGATGGGCTGGTTCGGCTTTAACGGCGGCTCAGAGCTGAAGATGTCCGACGGCATTTCAGCCAACAACGTTGCTCAGGTATTCGTCAATACCAATGCCGCCGCCGCCGGTGGCGTACTGGCCGCCCTGATCCTGGCCAAGCTGTGGTTCCGCAAGGCCGACCTGACCATGGCCCTCAACGGCGCGCTGGCCGGCCTGGTGGCGATTACTGCCGAGCCGCTGGCACCGTCTGCACTTGGCGCCACGCTGATCGGCGCCGTGGGCGGTGCCATCGTGGTCGCCTCCATCGTCACCCTCGACAAGCTCAAGCTCGACGATCCGGTGGGTGCCATTTCGGTGCACGGCGTAGTGGGTATCTGGGGCGTCCTTGTGGTGCCGCTGTCGAATGCCGACGCTACCTTCGGTGCCCAGATCATCGGCATCCTCGGCATCTTCGTCTGGGTCTTCGCAGCTAGCCTGGCGGTATGGCTGGTGCTCAAGGCGGTCATGGGCATCCGGGTCAGCGAAGAAGAAGAGTATGAAGGCGTCGATATCGCCGAATGTGGCCTCGAAGCCTATCCCGAATTCAGCGCCTCAAAGAAGTAACGGCGCGATACCGAGTGAGCTGGCGTGCTCCCCTGGCCCCCTTCGGGGGGCCTTTTTTCATATCTGGTCGGGCGGTGTATGCTGGTAGCAGGCAACGCTTGAACTATGGGGTCCGCCCCACCCACAGGATGCGAGGAGAAAGACCATGAAACTGGTGACTGCCATCATCAAGCCGTTCAAGCTCGACGACGTTCGCGAATCACTCTCCGAGATCGGCGTACAGGGCATCACCGTGACCGAGGTCAAGGGCTTCGGCCGCCAGAAGGGTCACACCGAACTGTATCGCGGCGCCGAATACGTGGTCGATTTCCTGCCCAAGGTGAAGCTCGAGGTCGCCGTGGATGACGCCATGGCCGACAAGGTCATCGATGCCATCACCAGCGTGGCCAACACCGGCAAGATCGGCGATGGCAAGATCTTCGTTTCGCCGCTGGAGCAGGTCATCAGGATTCGCACCGGCGAGACCGGCAAGGACGCGGTTTAAGCGCCAAGCGCCAAGCGCCACAGCATGATGTTGCATACGAGATAAGCATCAACCAAGAAGCCCGCCGAGTATCAGTTCGGCGGGCTTCTTGGTTCGACACTCAGTGCCCGTCTGTGGGCAGCTGGGCGCTGCCCGCAGGGCCTGCTTACTTCTCGACGAATGCCCGCTCGATCACGTAGTCGCCGGGCTCGCCCATGCGCGGCGAGATATTGAAGCCCAGGTCGTCGAGCAGCGCGCTGGTCTCGTCGAGCATCGCCGGGCTACCGCAGATCATGGCGCGATCCTGCTTGGGATCGAGCGGCGCCAGGCCGGTGTCGTCGAACAGCTTGCCGGAGCGGATATGATCGGTGAGGCGCCCGGTGGTGTGGAAATCCTCGCGGGTCACGGTCGGGTAATAGACCAGCTTTTCGGCGATCTCCTCGCCGAGATACTCGTGGGCCGGCAGCTCCTTGGTGATGAAGTCCGCGTAGGCCAGCTCGCTGACCGTGCGCACGCCGTGGATCAGCACGATTTTCTCGAAGCGCTCGTAGGCCTCGGGGTCCTGAATCAGGCTCATGAACGGCGCCAGGCCGGTGCCGGTGGAGAGCAGGTACAGGTTACGGCCCGGCAGCAGGTCATCGGTGACCAGGGTGCCGGTGGGCTTGCGGCTGACCATGATCTGGTCGCCTACCTTGAGGTGCTGCAGCCGCGACGTCAGCGGGCCATCCGGCACCTTGATGCTGAAGAACTCGAGGTGATCCTCATAGTTGGGGCTGGCGATAGAGTAGGCGCGCATCAGCGGCTTGCCGTTGACTTCGAGGCCGATCATCACGAACTGGCCGTTCTTGAAGCGCAGGCTGCGTTCACGGGTGGTACGAAAGCTGAACAGGGTGTCGTTCCAGTGGTGAACGCTAAGCACGTCTTCCAATGCAAATTTGCTCATGACCGGCTCCCGGGTGAGGATAAGATAACTATTCCATTGGCGCATAAGACGCCGCATTGCTTATGCCGTGTAGTCTATGCGCCCCAGCCATATCTGTTAAATGGGTTGTATGGATAAAGCATATCTATAATATAGATATGCAGCATTGCCCCGCATGGGAGTACCGAGATGCGCTATACCCTGCGCCAGTTGGAAGTCTTCGTGGCCGTTGCCCAGCACGAGAGCGTGTCGCGGGCAGCCAATGCCCTGGCACTGTCGCAGTCAGCGACCAGTACCGCCCTGGCCGAGCTCGAGCGGCAGTTCGACTGCCAGCTGCTCGACCGCATCGGCAAGCGTCTCAAGCTCAACGCACTGGGCTTTCAGATTCTGCCCAAGGCGGTCGCCCTGCTCGATCGTGCCGAGGAGATCGAGGAGCTGCTGCGCGGCCAGCGCGGTATCGGCTCGCTGGACGTCGGCGCCACCCTGACCATCGGCAACTACCTGGCCACGCTACTGATCAGCGACTTCATGCAGCGGCATCCGGACAGCCGCGTGCGCCTGCAGGTGCGCAACACCAGTGCGATCATCGAGCGCATCGTCCAGCACGAGCTGGACCTGGGCCTGATCGAGGGTGACTGTCAGCACGAGGACGTGGTGATGCAGCCGTGGGTGGAGGATGAGCTGGTGGTGTTCTGCTCGCCGCGCCACCCGCTGGCCGCTGCCGGCACCCTGGAGATGGATCGGCTGCTACGCGAGGACTGGATCATGCGCGAGCCGGGCTCGGGCACCCGGCTGACCCTCGAACACGCCGCACGTCACCGTCGCGGGCGTTTCAACACGCTGCTCGAGCTGGAGCATACCGAGGGTATCAAGCGCGCCGTGGAGTCGGGGCTGGGCATCGGCTGCGTGTCGCGTCTGGCGCTACGCGACGCCTTTCGACGCGGCAGCCTGGTACCCATCGCCACCCCGGAGCTGGACTTGAAGCGTCAGTTCACCTTCATCTGGCACCGCCACAAGTACCTGACCACCGGCATACGCGAGTTCCTCAAGCTATGCCGGCAGATGACCGCCGGCATCTCGCGCAGCGACGAGATCGACCTGCCCTATATTCCCTAGGCCAGCGCCGGGCGCTCCAGCAGCGCTGCCCGGTCGCCATGCTCGGCCAGGGTGAAGCCGCCGATCACCGTGTCGAGCCGCTCGGCCTGCTCCTTGAGCTGCTCGGCGGTGCGGGAGATAGCCTCCATCGAGGCCGATGTATGCTGCAGGCCGGAGACGGCTTTCTCAGTGGCCGCGACAACTCCTGGCCACCGTGGGCAATGAGGTCGCAACTCGATTAGCGCAAGTCGCTGACGGCCTCCTGAATGTGGCCCAGCGTTGCCTTGGAAAGATCCTTGGGCAACGAGTGAATGACCCGCTTGGTCGTGGGACCATCGAGCTTTTCACGCAGCAGGCCGAGAAACTTGGGCGGGGCCACCAGAATCAGCTTTTCCAGACTGTTGTCGACCCGCGCTTGATAAAGCCGCTCGGCCACCTGCTTGGCAAAGATCTCGGCCTGATGCTGTGAGGCGGTGTTTTCGCCTCCGGAGGAACGTGACGTCGTCGAGGTCGACTCATGCACATCGGCGCCGTTGTCAGTGACGAGGTCGCCCTCGTGCAGGCGACCTTCGGCGTGAACCAGACTCTCCTGCTCTTGCAGCGTCAGCGCGTCACGAGTGAATAAGCGCGCCCTGGCTGCATCTGCCACTACGATATAAGTCGTCATCGTGTCTCCTTGGCGGTTGCCCTAGGAATAGCGGTCGGCGGCCATCCGCCGATCACCTGTTGAGCGTGGCAAGCGCTGAGCATGCGGTCAACCACCTGGCAAACAACTGACGCCAGCCGCTAACTGGGGTAGCATCAGGGCGCCGTCACGGAAGTCGGCGCAACCCGCGCGCATCTCCGCGCTCGCTTACCAGGAGGTTAGTCCCCATGCGTCAGTTCCTGTTTCCCCGTACGCCGCTGGCGCGTGCCACGCTGCTGTCTTGCCATTTGCTGCTGCAAGTCGGCCTGGTGGTGGGCGCAGCGTCGTGGCTGGTCCCACGAACGCCGTGGTTGAGCGGCGCCGGCTGGAGCGAGGCCTGGCCGCACTTGGCACTTGGCGGCGGCAGCCTGCTGCTGGCGATGGTAGCGCTGCGGCTGCTGGCCGAGCTGTGGCTACTGCCCCATCATCTCGGCCAGGCCCGCAGCGGCTTCGCGCCAAGCGCCGTGGTAACCCGCTCTTTCGAACGGCGCCCGGCCGTCCACGACAGCCAGGAGGCATGGACCAGCCAGGCCCGCGAGGTGCAGGTCGAGGATGGCGTCGTGGGTAGTGCAAGGGTCACCCGGGCCAGGCGGCGCGGCGTCGACGAACCGTCCCTCGACCTGGCCGCTGGCGACGTGACGGAGCCGCCCAGTCGCCAGGAGCCTCGGCTGTAACGCTATAGCACCTTGCGGCGCAGCAGGCTGGTGATCGCCTCACCGATCAGCACCAGCACCACGATGGCGATCAGGATGGTCGCCACGGTGGGCCAGGCGAAGGTATCAATGGAGCCCTGCAGTATGACCCCGATACCGCCGGCACCGACCAGCCCGAGCACCGTCGACTCGCGGATGTTGATGTCCCAGCGCAGGATCACGATGGCGAAAAACGCCGGCATCACCTGGGGCACGATGGCGTAGGCGATCACCTTGGCCTTGGAGGCGCCGGTGGCCTCCATCGCCTCCACCGGGCGGCGGTCGATCTCCTCGATCGCCTCGCCCATCAGCTTGCCGATGAAGCCGATCGAGCGAAACATTATCGCCAGGATCCCGGCCAGCACCCCAGGACCGAAGATGGCCACGAATAGCAGCGCCCAGATGATGGTGTTGACCGAGCGACTGGAGACCAGGATAAAGCGCCCCAGCCACAGGCAGAAGCGGTTGGGGGTCGTGTTTTGCGCGGCGATATAGGAGACCGGGAGGGCCACGAAGATGGTCAGCATGGTGGACAGGGTGGCGATATGCACCGTCTCGATCATCGCATTGACGATCGCCGCCAGGCCGCTCGGGTCCGGTGGCCACATGCGCGCCCCGAGGCTCGAGATCTGGTTCGGCGCATCCCACACCCAGGGCCAGAAGATATCGATGTCGCGCACCGCCCAGTAGACCACCATCATCGTCACCAGCAGGACGGCATAGCGAATCAGGCGCTCGCGACGGTCGTAGCGCTGCCAGACGCGATCGGCCAGTAGTGTGGCTTGGTCTACCATATCTTCTTCCTTACCCAGCCGCTGATGCCTTCGCTGAGCAGAATCACCGCAATGATGATCAGCAGGATGGCGAACGCGAAGTCATAGTCATAGCGCCCGAAGGCGTTCATCAGGGTGCCGCCGATGCCGCCGGCACCGACGATGCCGACCACCGCCGAGGCACGCAGGTTGCTGTCGAGCTGGTACATCGACAGCCCCACCTGGCGCGGCAGGATCTGCGGAAAGACCGCATAGAACAGCGTCGCCATGTAGCCGGCCCCGGTCGCGCGCATCGCCTCGACCTGGCCCCAGTCGATCTCCTCGATCTCCTCGGCCAGCAGCTTGCCGACGAAGCCGATCGAGTAGAGTGTGAGGGTCAGGATGCCGGCCAACGGGCCGAAGCCCACGGCGGCAACGAACAAAATTGCCACGATCACTGGATGAAAGCTGCGCGACACGATGATCACCGCACGGCCGAACAGGTAGACGGGCAGTGGGGCGACGTTACGTGCCGCCATCACCGCAAAGGGAATCGATAGCGCCACCCCCAGCAGAGTTGCCAGGATGGCGATCTGGAAGCTCTCCTTGAACCCGGTCAGCAACAGGCCGCCGCGCTCGAAGCTGGGTGGAAAGCCGCCACCGAAGATCCTCGCTGCCCGCGGCAAGCCCTCACTGATCCGCTCCCAGTTGAACGGCAGACTGCCGAAGGCCCACACCAGGTAGACCACCACCGCCAGCCACAGGCCATAGCGCAGCCAGGGGTTGGCGATGAACGGCGGTTTGCGCCAGGTCCTGGCCGGCGGCGTGGCACTGGCGTCAGGCCTGGTCATGTCTCACCCCTGCCACGTTCGGCGGTGCTTCATCGGCCTCGTCGTCTGGCGACTCGATGCCGCCGTAGATGGCGTCGAGGGCCTCCTTGTTGAAATCGCCGGGTGCGCCATCGAAAATCATCTTGCCGTGGCGCAGTCCGACGATGCGCTCGGTATAGGTCTTGGCCTGGGATACGTTGTGAATGTTGATCAGCACCGGCAGCGACAGCTCACTGGCCAGGCTCTGCAGCAGCATCATGATCTGTTCGGAGGTGCGCGGGTCCAGCGACGCCGTGGGCTCGTCGGCCAGCAGCACTTCCGGCTCCTGCATCAGCGCCCTCACTACCCCCACCCGCTGGCGCTCGCCGCCAGAGAGTTCATCGGCGCGCTTGTTGGCGTAATGCGCGATGCCCACCCGCTCCATCAGGCTGAAGGCGCGCTCGATATCGGCGGGGGGGTAACGCCGCGAAATGGCCTGATAGAGGCTGACATAGCCGAGCCGACCGGCCAGCACGTTCTCCATTACCGTCAGCCGGTCGAGCAGATTGAAGCCCTGGAATACCATGCCGATCTTGCGTCGCGCACGCCGCAGGGCGGCACCGCGCAGCTTGACCAGTTCGTGGCCGTTGAGCTTGATCGACCCCGATGTGGGCTCGACCAGGCGATTGATACAGCGCAGCATGGTGCTCTTGCCGGCCCCGGAGGCGCCGACGATGGCCACCACGCTGTTGCCCTCCACCGTCAGATCGAGGCCCTTGAGTACCGCTTCATCATGGCCATAGCGCTTGACCAGATTGGAGATTTCCAGCATCCGTCACCTCATCTAGACGATCGCCGCCGCTCCGGCCAGCCGGCCGGAGCGGCGCCTAGCTTCTATTCCAGGTCTTCGCGGGTATAGCGTACGTCGTTGGCCGCCTGGATGGTGCGGATCATCTCCCAGTTGTCCTGATAGTTGATGGGCACGAACTTGTCGACGCCCTCGAACTCCTCACCCAAGGCAGTGCCGGCGAAGTCGAAGCTGAAGAAGGCCTCTTCGATCTTCTCGACCAGATCGGGGTGCAGGTTGTGGGCATAGTTGTAGGACGTGGTGGGGAAGGAATCGGTCTCGTAGATGATCTTGACCTCGTCCTCGTCATAGAGGCCACGCGCGGCCATGCGATCGACCACCTCCGATGCCACCGGGGCCGCATCATAGTCGCGCGCCACCACGCCGAGCATCGACTGGTCGTGGCTGCCGGAATAGACCACCTCGTAGTCCTCATCTGGGACCACGCCGAGGTCCGGGAACAAGGCCCGCGGGGCGAGATTACCGGAGTTGGAGGTCGGCGAGGTGTGGGCCACCCGCTTGCCGGCCAGGTCGGCGAGCTCATCGATGCCGGAGTCGACGTGGGTATAGACCTGCAGGGTGTAGCCGAACTGGCCATCGTCGGAGCCCATCAGCGCGAACGGCACCGCCCCGGCCAGGTTGACCGCAAACGGCGTCGGCCCGGTGGAGAAACCGGCGATATGCAGCCGGCCGCTGCGCATCGCCTCGACCTGGGCCGAGTTGGACTGCACGGCAAAGAAGCGCACGTCGCGCTCGGTCACCTCTTCCAGGTGATCGATGAACGGCTGCCAGATATCGGAGTAGATGGCTGGATCTTCCACCGGCGTGTAGGCGAAGATCAGTGTATCGGGATTGACCCACTCGGATTCGTCCGTAGGGCGGTCGGCGACCATGTCGCCATCTTCGTCGCAGTAAAGCGAGTCCAGGTCACCGCGCGGGCAGTCGGCCTGGGCACTGGCCGAGGCCAGCATGGCCAACGGCAGCAGCGAGATCAGCGCCAGCGACGCCAGTGGGCGTTTCTTGAGGGGTGCTGCCGGGACAGCGGATAGCTCGATTTTGGTTTTCATGGCGTGCCTCTTGGAGGTTGTTTTTATCGAATTATTGGGTCGAATTCAGTATACGGCTTTTCGAAATTCGACATTAGCCGTATAAAATGATTGTTTTCGAAAACACAAGTCTCAATCTAGGTTTTATGACAATCGCATGTCAAACACTTTACCTCACCCTTCGGGGAGCTGGCGAAATCGCTATTTGCTGATGCGCCACGGCCATAGCCTGGCCAATCAGCAGGGGCTGATCATCAGCCATCCCGACAACGGCCTCACCGGCTACGGACTGTCGCCACTTGGCGAGTCGCAGCTCGAGCAGCTAGTCGCTGCGTGGTCGTGGCCGACGCCCACCCGGGTCGTGCACTCCGACTTCCTGCGCACCACCGAGACCGCCGCCCGGGTCGCCCGTCATTTTGGCCTCGACACGGAAGTGGACGTACGCCTGCGCGAGCGTTGCTTCGGCGCTCTGGAGCGCCAGGCCGATAGCCACTACCCCGCGGTCTGGGCGCTGGATGCCCAGGACCCGACGCATGGCGAGTACGGTGTGGAGAGTGTGGCAAGCGTCGCCGAACGACTGCAGGCGGTCATTGCCGAGCTTGAGGAGACGTATCTCGACGCAACGATCCTGCTGGTCAGCCACGGCGACCCGCTGCAGATCCTGCTGACCGCGCTGGCGGGCCAGCCGCTTAGCGCGCACCGCGACCGCCCAGCGTTGACACCGGCCAGCATCACGCCGCTCGGGTGAGTCGGGGCTCTGCTATGATAGCGCTATCACCCGATCCACGAGCCGCTGGCCATGACGGTATCCGCTGCCCCGGATGACACCCTGCTCCTCGAGGCGCTGGCGCACGGCAGCCAGGCGCTGATCGATGCGCACTTCTGGTCCGATGGCGTCGACTCCCTGCTCGAAGCCCTGGGGCTGGCCTCCGCTGCCAGCCGGGTGTGGATCTTCCAGCTACTCGAGGTCAACGACCGGGGCGTGGTCCAGGACTATGTCTTCGAATGGGCCGCCGCGCCTCGCTACCGTCAGTTAACGCACAAGCGCTTTCGCTTCTTCACTTCTAGCTTCGACGATCCCGTCTACCGCCAGTTGATCGAAGAGCGGCAGCGCGGTGAGGCCCAGCGCTTCGTGATCGACGACATGCCCGCAGGCTCGCTGCGCGACAACCTGGAGAGCCAGCGCATCGCCTCGATGGTAACCGTGCCGATCATGGTCGACGGCCAGTGGTGGGGCACGCTGGGGATCGATGACTGTGAACGCGCGCTGCGCTGGGAAGGGGCCGGGCTGCATGCCCTGCGCGTGGCTGCCGAACTGATCGCATCGGCTATCTATCGCCACCAGTTGACCAGCCGACGGCGCCAGATCGAGCTGTTCCAACGCGTTGCCGACTGCGGCATCTGGGAGATCGATCTGCAGCGTGGCTCGACCTGGTGTTCGCGCAGCCTGCTACAGCGCCTGGGCTACCCCGAACGCTATGCGCGACTGCCGCTACGCCGGCTGCTGCACGCCATCGTACCCACCGATCGTCAGCGGCTGTGGCAGACCCTGCGCGCCAGCAGACATGCTCAGCAGCTCGGCTGGCGGCTGGACGTGCGGCTCTACACCGCCGGCGGCGAACCCAGCTGGCACGAGCTGGTCGCCGAGGCGATTCTCGACGACGACGGCAACTGGCGAGGCGTCGCAGGGCTGGCCATCGATATCAGTCAGCGCAAGCTCAACGAGGAGCAGGCGCTGACCGCCGCCGAATATGATGACCTGACCGGGGTGCTGAACCGCCGCGGACTGGGACGCCATCTCCAGGAAGCAATGCCGCGGTCGCCGACGCATCATCTGCTGCTGATCGATATCGATTACTTCAAGCATGTCAACGACCGCCACGGCCACCCCGCTGGAGATGCACTGCTGCGTCTGCTGACCCGGCGCTTGAGCCACGAGCTGCGGCCTGGCGATGGCCTGGCGCGTCTCGGCGGCGAGGAGTTTGCCCTGCTGGTGAGCGGCATGAGCGACCATGATGCCTACCAGTTGGCAGAGCGACTACGTCGTCGTATCGGCGATTCACCCTTTCAGCTCGAGAGTGCGGCCGGCCAGCATGGTCAGGTCTCGATGACGGTGAGCCTGGGCATTGCCAGGCTCCCTCGCCACTCGGATCCCCACCACGCCCTGGACGTGGCCACCGCCCAGGCAGACCGAGCGCTGTATGCGGCCAAACATGCCGGACGCAACTGCGCCGCCTGCTGCTGGGCGATGCCAGCCTCAGTGACCCAGGATCTGGCTAAGGAATAGCTGGGTGCGCTCGGACTGCGGGTCGTTGAAGAACGGCTCCGGGGCGTTCTCCTCGATGATCTGCCCTTGATCCATGAAGATCACCCGATCGGCCACGGTCTTGGCGAAGCCCATTTCATGGGTCACGCAGAGCATGGTCATGCCCTCTTTGGCCAGCTCGACCATGACGTCGAGCACCTCCTTGATCATCTCCGGGTCGAGCGCCGAGGTCGGCTCGTCGAACAGCATCACCTCGGGGTGCATGCATAGCGAGCGGGCGATCGCCACGCGCTGCTGCTGGCCGCCGGAAAGCTGCCCCGGATACTTCAGCGCCTGCTCGGCGATCTGCACCCGCTCGAGGTACTGCATGGCCCGCGCCTCGGCTTCCTGGCGCGGCTTCTTCTGCACCCACATCGGCGCCAGGCAGCAGTTCTCGAGCACCGTGAGGTGAGGAAAGAGATTGAAGTGCTGGAACACCATCCCCACGCTGCGACGAATCTGCTCGATGCGCTTGATGTCCTGGGTCAGCGGCATGCCGCCGACCACGATCTCGCCCTGCTGATGCTCTTCGAGGTGGTTGATGCAGCGAATCAGCGTCGACTTGCCCGACCCCGAGGGGCCACAGATGACGATCCGCTCGCCGCGCCGCACCTCCAGATCGATATCGCGCAGCACGTGGAAGTCGCCGTACCACTTGTTGACGCCGCGCATCTCGACCATCAGGTCGCCGGCGCCGGCCTGGGTTGCCTGTTCATTCATATTATTCGTCCTCACCGCTTATGGCCGGTGTGTAATTTTCTCTCGAGATACTGGCTGTAGCGCGACATGCTGAAACAGAAGATCCAGAACATGAACGCCGCAAAGATGTAACCCTCCAGCGCGAAGCCCAACCAGCGCGAGTCCGACAGTGCCGCCTGGACAATGCCCAGCAGATCGAACAGGCCGATGATCATCACCAGGGTGGTGTCCTTGAACAGCGAGATGAAGGTGTTGACGATGCCGGGAATCATCATCTTCAAGGCCTGGGGCAGCACGATCAGGCCCATGCGCTTCCAGTAGCCCATGCCGAGGGCCGCTGCGGCCTCTTCCTGGCCGCGGGGAATGGCCTGCAGGCCGCCGCGCACCACCTCGGCCATGTAGGCGCTCTGGAACAGGGTGATGCCGATGAAGGCGCGGATCAGGCGGTCGACGCTGACCCCGGTGGGCATGAACAGCGGCAGCATCACCGAGGCCATGAACAGCACCGTAATCAGCGGTACGCCGCGCCAGAACTCGATGAACACCACGCAGAAGCTCTTGACGATGGGCATCTGCGAACGCCGCCCCAGTGCCAGCAGGATGCCGATCGGCAGCGCGCCGACCATGCCCACCACGGCCAGCACCAGGGTCAGCATCAGACCGCCCCAGCGATGGGTCTGCACCACCGGCAGGCCGAAATGGCCGCCGTAGAGCAGGAAGTAGGCAAACACCGGGAAGCCGATCAGGGTGACCAGCGCCACCCAGCGCTTGAACGGCAGCCGCGGAATCATCAGCCAGCCGATCAGCCCGGCGAAGGTGGCAAAGGTCAGGTCGACCCGCCACAGCTCGCTGCGTGGGTAGAGGCCGTAGATGAACTGGGTGAAACGGGCATTGATGAACACCCAGCAGGCGCCTTCGCGGGAGCAGTCGTCGCGGCTGGTCCCCACCCAGTCGGCATTGATCAGCCCCCACTGGATGGTCGGTACCAGCATCAGGTACAGCAGATACAGCCCGAGCAGCGAGAAGAAGCTGTTGATCGGCCCGCTGAACAGGTTGGCACGTAGCCAGGCCAGGGGGCCAATGGTGTTGGAGGGCGCCGGTCGCGCCTCGATCATCTTGTGGTTGTGAATCATGGCCCGCCCCTATCGTTCGACCAACGCCATGCGGGCGTTGTACCAGTTCATGAACAGCGACACCGACAGGCTGATGGTCAGGTACACCGCCATGGTCATGGCGATGACCTCGATGGCCTGGCCGGTCTGGTTCAGCGTGGTACCGGCAAACACCGAGACCAGGTCCGGATAGCCGATGGCGGTGGCCAGCGAGGAGTTCTTGATCAGGTTGAGGTACTGGCTGGTCAGCGGCGGGATGATCACCCGCATCGCCTGGGGGATGATCACCAGGCGCAGCACCAATCCCGCCGGCAGGCTAAGCGCCTGGGCCGCTTCGGTCTGGCCGTGGGAAATGGCCTGGATACCCGAGCGCACGATCTCGGCGATATACGAGGCGGTATAGATCGACAGCGCCAGCCACAGCGCCAGGAACTCGGGGATCACCGTGATGCCACCGCGGAAGTTGAAGCCGCGCAGCTCGGGTACGTCCCAGGTCACCGGCACGCCGGTCGCCACCAGGACCAGCAGCGGCAGCCCCAGAATCAATGCCAGCGAGATCCAGCCCGCCGGAATCCGCTTGCCGGTGGCCTCGTGGCGGCGCTTGTTCCAGACCAGCAGCGCGATGCTGGCAGCGATGGCCAGGCCGAAGGCCAGCGGAATCAACCCGAAGCCCGACTCGAACAGCGGCTCGGGCAGGTAGAGCCCGCGCACGTTGAGGAAGATCACCTCGCCGAACGCCAGGCTGTCGCGGGCGCTGGGCATGGCGCGAAGCACCGCGAAGTACCAGAAGAAGATCTGCAGCAGCAGTGGGATATTGCGGAAGATCTCGATATAGGCGTTGGCCAGTCGAGCGATCAGCCAGTTGGGCGAGAGCCGCGCGATGCCGACAATGAAGCCGATGATGGTGGCCGCCAATACCCCGAGAGCGCCCACCAGCAGGGTGTTCAGCAGCCCCACCAGAAAGGTGCGACCGTAGGTGCTCTGCGAGCTGTACTCGATCAGGGTCTGACCGATGCCGAACCCAGCGGTCCTGTCGAGAAAGCCGAAGCCGGTGGTGATACCACGTGCGGACAGGTTGTCCTGGGTGTTGCCGATGATATAGAGCAGCGCGGCGATGACCGCCGCCACCAGCAACGCCTGAAAGATCAGTGCCCGCTTGGCGGGATCGCGCCAGAACGGGGGCTTGGGGCCTATCTGTGAGGCCTTGGGTCGAGCAGACATGGGAATCGTCTCCGCCTGGAGGGGCTGGATGATACATGCCAGCGTCTGGCTGGCCGCGTTGCGGCCAGCCAGACGTTGACGTCAATGCGCCGAGCATGTCGGCGCATCAGGCGGATCGCTTAGCGGATCGGCGGCGCGTACTGGATGCCGCCTTCGGTCCACAGAGCGTTGATGCCGCGCTCGATCTGCAGCGGTGAGTCCATCCCCACATTGCGATCGAAGCTTTCGGCGTAGTTACCGACCTGGCTGATGATGTGGTAGGCCCAGTCGGCCTCGAGACCCATCCCCTCGCCGTAGTTGCCGTCGTCACCCAGCAGGCGGGCGATGTCCGGATCCTCGGAACCCAGCATGTCGTCGACGTTGTCGCTGCTGATGCCGAGCTCTTCGGCATTGAGCATGGCAAACAGCGACCACTTGACGATGTTGAACCACTGATCGTCACCCTGGCGCACGGCCGGACCGAGCGGTTCCTTGGAGATGATCTCCGGCAGCACCATGGCACCGTCCGGGTTATCGAGCTGGATGCGCAGCGCCGCCAGCTGCGAGGTATCCGAGGTCAGCACGTCACAACGGCCGGCCTCGAAGCCACCCACGGTCTGCTCGGAGGTGTCGAAGACGATCGGGTCGAATTCCATGCCGTTGGCGCGGAAATAGTCGGCCAGGTTGAGCTCGGTGGTGGTGCCGGACTGCACGCAGACCGCAGCGCCATCCAGCTCCATGGCACTGGAAATGCCCAGATCCGACGACACCAGGAAGCCCTGGCCGTCGTAGAAGGTCACGCCGGTAAAATTGAGGCCCAGGGTGGTGTCGCGGGTGGTGGTCCAGGTGGTGTTACGCGACAGCACGTCCACCTCACCGGACTGCAGGGCGGTGAAGCGCTCGACGGCGTTCAACGGCACGAAGCGCACCGCCTCGGCATCGCCGAACACGGCAGCGGCCACGGCGCGGCACACATCGACATCCAGGCCCTGCCACTCGCCGTCGTCATCCGGCGACGAGAAGCCCGGCAGGCCGTCACTCACTCCGCACTGCACGGCGCCACGGTTGACGGTATCTTCCAGAGTCGAGGCCGACGCCATCGCACTGGCGCCTGCGGCCAGTAACGTGGCCGAGGTCAGCAGTACCAGCTTGTTATTCTTGTACATCATCGAGGATTCCCTCACGTAATGGTCAATATATTGTGACATGCGTGCCGCAAGCATGTGCCAAGACCATAGCAAAGAGTGTTCCAACACGCGCAGTAACCGGAAATAACATTTATTCAACGCAGATAATCCAGGCAAAACGCCGGTTCTTCTGCTTCAGCGTAAGACGCCATCGGTAATCGTCTCTTTTTTCATGCACCTGCGTAGTGCAATACTCAACGCCGCCCCCCACCTTTCGCACCAAAACGAATTCGCCCCCGGCAGTAGGCTGCCGGGGGCGAGTCTTGGTAAGCATCCAGGGTTTGCTCAGGCCTGGCCGAACAGGCGCCGACGCAGCCAAACCAGCAGCAGCAAGGCACTCCCGGCGCCCAGGGTATTGGCCAGGATGTCCCAGCCATCGCCGCCGCTGCGGCCGGGCACCGGAATCTGCGCATACTCGATGGCGATGCCATAGGCCACTGCCAGGGCAAAAGCGCGCAGCGGACGCATACCCGCCAACGCCAGCAGCGCGGCCAGCCCGCCGTAGCCGACGAAGTGATTGAACTTGTCCCACGGCAGCCGCTGGGGCATCTCGCTGCCCGGCGTCAGGCTACCCACGGCGATTACCAACGCCGCCAGCAGCGCCAGCACCAGCCACAGCCGGCGGCGCTCATGCCAGCGGCGCAGGGCCTCTTTCGTACCCACCTCAGCTGCCCTGATGGTACGCCGGGCTCAGCTCGTGCAGCGCTTCCATGAAGGCGGTGACGTGGTCCGGGTCGGTGAACTGGCTGATACCGTGGCCGAGGTTGAAGATATGCCCCTCACCCGGCCCGTAGCTGTCCAGCACCCGCGCCACCTCGGCGCGAATCGCCGGCGGCTTGGCAAACAGCACGTTGGGGTCGAGGTTGCCCTGCAGCGCCACGCGGTGGCCGACTCGGGCCCGGGCATCGGAGAGCTCGGTGGTCCAGTCCAGACCTACCGCATCGCTGCCGGCGCTGGCGATCTGCTCCAGCCACTGGCCGCCGTTCTTGGTGAACAGGATCACCGGCACCCGACGCCCGTCGTGCTCGCGGATCAGCCCGGCGACGATCTGCTCCATGTAGCGCAGCGAGAACTCCAGATAGGCCGGCGTCGACAGCACACCGCCCCAGGTATCGAAGATCTGCACCGCCTGGGCACCGGCGCGAATCTGCGCATTGAGGTAGTCGGTGACGGCCGTGGCCAGGGTATCGAGCAGCTGATGCATGGTGTCAGGGTTGCCGTAGAGCATCGACTTCACATGGCGAAAGTCCTTGCTCGAGGCGCCCTCGACCATATAGGTGGCCAGCGTCCAGGGGCTGCCGGAAAAGCCGATCAGCGGCATCCGCCCGTTGAGCTCGCGGCGAATGGTGCGCACCGCGTTCATTACATAGTCGAGGTCGCGCTCGGCATCCGGCGCCTTGAGCGCGGCGACCGCCTCGGCAGTGCGCACCGGGTTACGGAATTTCGGCCCTTCGCCGGTCTCGAAGTAGAGCCCCAGGCCCATGGCGTCAGGGATGGTGAGGATGTCCGAGAACAGGATGGCGGCGTCCAGCGGGTAGCGCTCCAGCGGCTGCAGCGTCACCTCGCAGGCCAGATCCTGGTTACGGCACAGATCCATGAAGCTGCCAGCGTCTGCGCGGGAGGCGCGATACTCGGGAAGGTAGCGGCCGGCCTGGCGCATCATCCATACCGGGGTGCGATCCACCGGCTGACGGGCCAGGGCGCGCAGGAAGCGATCATTTTGCAGTTCCATGGTGGGCTCTATCATGACGAATTTGCCCGCATTGTACCCAAAGCCGGCGCTCGCGGCTTGATTACGGACCGCTCACCCCCCACCTATAGGCATTATTCATCGCGCCGTGAGCGCTCTGGCCGAAGCTGGTAGAATAATTGCCCACTCGCCGGCCTGGCCGCCGTCACTGTATCGAGGTTTTCCGTGTCGATTCGCTTCATCGCCGCCTCCCAGCTGCCCACCCCCTGGGCCACCTTCACCATGCATGGCTTCGAAGACGACGCCACCGGCAAGGACCATATCGCCCTGACCCTCGGCGACATCGACGACGGCGCCCCGGTGCTGGGCCGCGTGCACTCGGAGTGCCTGACCGGCGATGCCCTGTTCTCGATGCGCTGCGACTGCGGCTACCAGCTCCAGGAGGCCCTCAAGCGCATCGCCGCCGAAGGCCGCGGCGTACTGCTCTACCTGCGCCAGGAGGGCCGCGGCATCGGCCTGCTCAACAAGATCCGCGCCTACCACCTGCAGGACCAGGGCGCCGACACCGTCGAAGCCAACGAACAGCTGGGCTTCGGTGCCGACATGCGCCGCTACGACCTCTGCGTGCCGATGCTCGAGCACCTTGGCGTGGCCTCGCTCAAGCTGATGACCAACAACCCGCGCAAGGTCGAGGCGCTGACCCGCGACGGCGTGACCATCAGCGAACGCCAGCCGCTGACCACTGGCCTAAATCCGCACAACGAACAGTACCTGGCCACCAAAGCTGGCAAACTGGGGCATATGATGGCACTGGGTGATTTCACCCAGGCCAGCGACGTGGATATCGACCGCAAGCGCTGAGCCGCGCACCGGTATCGGGTATCCACCCGACAGAGTGCAGCCAATGTCTCGCGCCATGCCACACGCCACCCCGCAGCACCACAGCAACCTCGAGGAGCTGCTCAATAGCATCAGTCACGGCATCGGCGCCGTGCTGAGCCTGATCGGGTTCGTGGTATTGATCGTGATGGTCAGCGTGGCCGCTCACGTCGATCCGTGGAAGGTCGTCGGTATCAGTTTCTACGGCGTTACCCTGGTGCTGCTCTATGGCATCTCGACGCTCTACCACGGCGTTCGCCAACCGCGCCTCAAGCGTATCTTCCAGCATCTCGACCACTGCGCCATCTACCTGCTGATCGCCGGCACCTATACCCCCTTCTTGCTGGTCAACATGCGCGGCACCACCGGCTGGACGCTGTTCGCCATCATCTGGGGGCTGGCGCTGGCCGGCATAGCCTGCAAGCTCATCTGGCCACAGCGCTTCACCGTCCTGCGGGTGACGATCTACCTGATCATGGGCTGGCTGATCGTCTTTGCCAGCGGCGAAATGAGCGCCAGCCTGCCCACCGCGGGCATCGCCCTGCTCGCGGCCGGCGGTATCACCTACACCCTCGGCGTGATCTTCTTCGCCATCCGGGCAATCCCCTTCAATCACGCCATCTGGCACCTGTTCGTGCTCGGCGGCAGCACCTGCCACTACTTCGCGGTATACGCCGCGGTGCTGCCCCACGGTGTATGAGGGGTAACGACAAGGCACGCCAAGCCTAACCGAAAAAACGGGCCGCCCACCTAAGTTCGGCGGCCTTGTCCCCGGCTTAGCCGGTCGGCTTCTCCCGCTCGACCGCCCGCGCCAGCGCCGGACGCGACATGCAGCGTTCGCGATACGCCTCGAGCTCCAGCGGCAGGCGATTCTTGAACTTCACACCCCAGCTCAGGGTATGACCCACGAACACATCGGCCAGCGTGAAGCGCCCGCCCACCAGCCAGTCGTCTCCGCTAAACCGCCTCTGCATGGCCGCCAAGGCGCGCTGGAACTCCCACGCCGCAGTGGGCAGCACCGCCGGCACGCGGCGCTCGCCGGGCAGCGCGAACTTGTGCTTGCCTTGGGTCCACAGCGGCTGCTCCAGCTCGCTGACCACGAAGCTAAGCCACTGATCGACCTGCGCGCGCTCGACCGGCGAGGCTGGCAGCAGACCGCTCGTTTCGCCATAGCGCTCGGCCAGGTAGCGGCATATCGCCAGCGACTCGAACAGCACCAGCTCATCGTCTTCCAGCACCGGCACCTTGCCGTCGGGGTGGCGCGCCAAGTGCGCCTCGCTCTGCCCCTCGCCAGCCATCATGTCGATCGAGTGATAGTCATACGCCAGACCCAGCTCCTCAAGCGTCCAGGCCACCCGCAGCGAGCGGGATGAGGGGAAACCATATAGCGTGATCATCAATCCTCCTTTGGCGCTGTCATAGGCGGGTAAATTTCGCCGAGTCGCCTGTTGACGGCGAATGCTTAGGCGCGATCAGCCGCGGGCCGCGCGAATCCGTTCATGAGCGTTGCTGATTTCGCTCGTTCGCGCCTGGGCCACCTCGCGCATGCTCTCAGGCAGCCCTTTGCCCGCCAGTTTGTCCGGATGGTTCTGGCTCATCAGGCGCCGGTAGGCCTTTTTAATCTCGGCGTCACTGGCGTCTTCCGATACACCCAGCACTCGGTAGGCATCATGAAGGGCTTCCTCGCTGGCGCCCTGCGAGTTGGCGGCAGCGCCGTGCAGCATGGCTTCGATTTGCTGTACTTCGGCCTCGCTACAACCCACGCCACGAGCCACACGCAGAATCATCTCGTGCTCGGCGGGATGCAGCACGCCATCAGCCGCGATCGCCGACAGCTGAACCTGCAGAAATACCTGGCGCATCACGGGCTGGTGCCGGGTGAGGCGATTCACGCTGACAAGCTCGGCGTCTAAATCGAAGTCGTCGGCCCGGCCGCGCTCGAACGCAGCACGTGCCCTGGCTCGCTGCTCGCCTTGCAGGCGCATCTGATCGAAGAGTTTTTCGGCAACGCCCAGCTCGCCGTCGGTCACCTTGCCGTCCGCCTGGCACAGGCAGCCCATTACCGAAAAAATCGATTCTAGAAAGCCCTCTTGGATACGCATCCGCGCGACACTCAAGCGGCGTTTGAGCTGCCGCCCCAGCCACCAGCCCAGGCCGCCGCCCACCAGGAGACCGATGGGGCCGCCAACGGCGAGGCCGATCAGGCCAAATACGATGATCAGAAATAACATTGCGATCTCTAACGTCGAGGAAAACAGGGATTATGGCAGCCGGGCGCAGATCGTGCCTTCGATGCCCTCGGCATCAAGGACTCAGACACTCACTACCTCGTGCCCCCCTTATGGTGCCCTTCCTGGCCGGCTTCGACCAGCTGGGCGCGACGTTAGGACTCGTCATTAGCGTTGCGGCAGTCTCAATGCGGATTCGCCGCAAAGGGCAGTGAACGATAGGCCGACTGAGCAGGCGGTGCCACCTCGACCCCAAAGCGCTTTTCGATATCGCCCATCTCGGTAAACTTTTCGCCGCGCTGGTAGGCGGCGCGGAGCTGCTCGCTCAGCTCGGTGACGGCGGCAGAGGGCTTGGCCCACTGCGCCTTGGGTAGCGGCTTGGACCACTCCTCCAGCCAGTCCTTGGGGACCGCCTTGGGAGTACATGCTTCATACGGTACTCGGTGTACCAGTGGGCGAAGCGGGCGTGTTCCCACAGGCGCTTGCGTCGAAAGCGCCGCCAGCGGGCCTTGTCGTTGGTGCGTTCGCATGCCGCTTTTTCACGGGCGACGTAGGCGTCGTACCACTCGAGGCCCCACTCCTTGGCCGAGGGCGTAATCGCCTCGGCGCCCTCTTCCATAAAGCGGCGGATGTACTCCCACTGGGCCAGGGCCCCGGGCAGGCCGCCAACGCCAACCATAATCCCCGCCCCCGGCAGGGTATAACCCGGCCGTTCGGGATCGGGCGGCAGCAGGGCAAAGTTCCAGCCAAAGCCGGTAATGGCCCCCGGCCCCAAACTGGGGTTAAAGCCACACACCGCAACGACGTCTTCCCAAGGCACCAACACCGTGCGGCGCTCACGCTTGAAGAGGCGGCAGATGGCATCGTAGAGAGGGGGATAAATAAAGAGAAAAGCCATTGCGCCGAGGTGCAGTACCGTCAAACCAAGTGGAAAACTCTCCCGAGCGCCACGCAACCACTCTCCTATTTCAATAATACCTAGAACCCCCAATATCGCTGCTGCTGTACCCACCGTCGATATTAACCACAGATTATGAGGCGCAGGTAGCCAAAAGCGCCCCGGGGGATCCACTACAAATGCTACTTCACGGCGCTGTCGATTGAGGCGAATAGGTGGGAGGCGCTTGAGCAGCGTATTAATCCATATAATGCCTAGAATAAAGAAATTTAGAAAAACAAAATATAACCCCCCCCCCGAAAAAAGTCATTAACTGGAAACCTGGGGAATAGCCTCCTAACCCCGCCCAGAGAATCAGAAAAAGAAGTATCATGCAAAGCGATAACCCGCTGGCAACGTGGCCCGCTGTCATAAGGCTTTCGGGGCTTGCCCCCTGGCGAATATCCATGGTGACGTCATCATGGCGAACATCGATATTGGCCACGTCCACCCCGTGCTCGCTATCCACGGGGAGCGGTAACGGGCTAAGGCAGTACTGCTCGCCCCCGGCGCGGCTTTCACGCTCGCCTGAGCGCATCGGGGGAAGGGCCTCTTTGGGGCTGGTGTTAAACATTGAGTTTCTTTACGCGAGGTTAGACATTAGGCCTCGATCCCTTCCAGCCGATACGCCTCGGCGAACACCTCGTCGACCGGACGCTGCGGATCGCGCTCGCGGATCCGCCTCACCTCGTTGGAGAGCCTCACCAACTCCTCGCTGGGCTTGGCCCACTGATCTTCGGGGAGGGGTTTGGACCATTCCTCCACCTCCGCCGGACGCAGCTTGGGGCGGCTCTTCATCAACCGCTTGGCTTCCCACTCGGTCAAGTAGCCGGGCAGGTTCCATAGTTCGATAACGTGGTAGGCATACCAGAAGAACGTAAAAATCGGCCCGACTTCCCCCTTGGCCCGGCGCTCGCGCATCCGGTGGCGCGCATTGCGCAGGGTATGCATGCCCTCCCAGGGCGGGTCGTCCTTGCCTCGCGGCAGGTGGGGATCCTGGATCTCATGAAGGGAGTGGACCTCATACTCCATATAGGCACGGATCGCTTCCCAGTTGCTGATCGCCAGGGGCAGCCCCGCCGTCATGTACTCGAGCTTTAGCCACTGCCCCGTCTCCGGGTGGGCATAGCCGACGCCCATGCCATACTGCTGCTGTACGCCGTACTGGGTGGCACCACGCGCCTCTACCACCCAGGCCATCAAGGACTCCCAGGGCACGTAGACGGTTTCTTGCGTATCGGTAAGGGTAAAGCAGACTTCCCGGCGCTGGCGATTAAAGCGGACGGGGATGCTTTTCTTTAAATCCTGAAGGCCCAAATAGTGGCCTATATACATGAGCAATAAACCTGCCGCCCCGCCTACTATACCCGACCAAAAAAAGCCGCGATACACGCTCTTGGCCATATCTAAAGGTAATAAAGCTAAGCTAACAAGAGGAAACCCTATCAAGCATAGTAATACAAACCCAAACCATCCCGCAGTAATCATCTGCCACCCATAGACACTTGGCCACCCCCCCCCGACATCCAGCCAAGTGTTGTTAAGTTCGCTGATGGCCTTGCTCATATCCAGAGGCGGCTGACCCGTCGATAAGGGCAGTGGCGCCAGATAGGTGATACGGCCCCCGGGAATCGCCTGTACGTCCCCCGCATGGTGAGGCTGAGATAGCTCAGGCTGCGGCAAGTCCGGTCCCTTATTATTCATAGTCGAGTTCCCTTTCGTCTCTTATCGCCTGCTGGTCAAAGATCCACAGCATACCAGCTCCCCGGATCGCCTCGACGGGGAAACGCCGAGGGCATATAGCGTTTGCCGCTACCGGTCCCACCGCGCGGGTCGATATAGATGTAAACGTCGCTTGCCTGATAGTCCCCTTCGTCATCGAGGTGCTCCAGACGTATCCCAACCACCCAGTGCTCGGTGTCATACCCATGAGGGGTCTGCCGATGGTTCGGCGCCAGCCCCGATAACAGCACATGGCCCTTATCGCCATCGGTCCCTAGCGCCATCGCTTCTGCCAGCTCGCTAGTCGCCTCCAGCCAATGCTCCGGTGCCCGTACCGTGCCATCACGCTGCCAGATCTTTACAGGCTGCACCTGCCAGGCCTTGAGCAAGAGGCGAACGGGCGCCTGCCCAACCAGTGGGGGTTGCAGTGCCTCGGGGGACAGTCCAGGTAGATGCAGCGCAACCTGATAGTAGTCGGGGCTACGCGTCCAGTTGGGACGCCAGCTCTCTGCGTAGACCTCTTCCAAGGTGATATGGGCGGCTTGGCTGATGCGTCTTAGCTCATCGAGATAATGTTCAAGGGACTCATTACCCTCCTCGGTTCCCCAAGGCGAGGCCAACAGCCATTGATCGTGCTGGCTAATATTGTGGCGATTATAGAGCCAAGTGCCACCGAGTTGCAGAATCGAAAACGCCAGGCCAATGCCATTAAAGCGCCAAAAGACCGATGCCAGATGCGGGCCTGCCATTGCCCATGTCGTAGCGCCTCGCGCAACGGCAACTCCCACCCTAGCATTGGAAACCAACCCATATCCGTGGGCCCCCATCAGCCCGGCATCTCCCACCATTGACAGCGCGGCGGCCCCTTGAGCCGCAGCATTTCCCCTCCGCACCGCGTCCTGCCAGTTACCTCTATTACTAGATAAACCGAATACAGAAGCCCCGAGCCCGGTAAAATATCCCGCAACACCCAACCCAAAATGCATTCGCCCTAACTGAGCGTATACACCGCTTGCGCGGCTTGAGTTAACAGCATTCCCCAGCGCACGCGCCTGAGCCTGAAGCGCGGTATCACCAATACTTTGTGCTGCCAAAAAACCCGCTGCACCTGTCGCAAATGTTGCTGCCCAAAATCTTTTCTCTAAATCCTTTAATTTCTCGTGCGTTTTATCATCACCCACATTACGCAGTGCACTCGTCGCCGCCCATAACCCCACCGCCTGGCCAATAAATACCAGCAGTCCAACACCATCGCCCAATAGCCCCGCGGGTGGGGCACGGTAGATCCCATGCCTAAGATTGCTGGTTAGCTTGCCGACTGCCACGGCCTTGCCGGCATCATCGAACTCCAGCACCAGACCAGCACGGCCGCTGTCGCCTTCCGATAGGGTAAGATCGTCTGCCCCCACGTCGCCGACCGGGCTTAGCGCAGCAGCCAAGCGCTGCTCATTGGCATCCAACTGTGCCTGTACACTGCGGCGCTGATTACTAAGCTGCTCACGTTCGGTGCCTGAAGCCGCCTGCCGCCTATTGTTCAGGCTAGTCAGGCGCTGGCGTAGGGCCAGGGTCTCTTCCACCAGGTCCATCAGCTCTTCAAGGCTCTGCGTCGAGAAAACAAAGCGGGCGCCATTCTCCTTCGCAGCATCGACGATGCGCGCCCATGCAGCAGGGGGATCAAGCTGGCGAAACAGGTCCTCAAGATCCGGCATGACGAAATCGCCCTGCCCCATCGACTGTTGCAATTGTTCCATGATCTTGGCTAAACCAGCACCCACTGCAGGCGTAAGATTGGTTCTGGCACCATTTGCCAAGGGTTGTAACTCCTTCGGCAATTTCGTCAGGTCGGGCAGTTTCCCATTTTCGGCCTCTTTTAGCCTATCAACCCAGTTGTCCAGGTGATTCAGAATGCCGTATCCCGCCGAAATGAGCGCCGTGTAGTCCTTTATCAGCGCAGCTTGCTCCTCCAGGCTACGGGTATGAAAGAGGGGACGATCATACTCGGGGTGTTCGGTGAGCCACTGCTTGATTCTTTCGATGACGTCGTCGTCCCGGCAGATATCCCGCGTACAGGCATATTCCGCCGAGAACGCTTTCTCAACTTGCTCTTCACTGTCGGCGTCAAAATACCAGGCAGCGACGTGAAAGGCGCTTGAGCACAACATCTCAGCTCGATCTTGGCTGATTTGGGCGAGCAAGGCGTTCCAGCGCTCGAGCTTGGGCCGCTGCTGCTCCAGGAATCGATCCATTTCGCCGCGGCGAATCAGGTCGTTGACCCCGCGCTGACCGAAGGAGGCCCCTTCCAGAATATCGCGAACGCGCCGATTATTGGTCTCCTTGAGGTCGACCAAGGTGTCCAGATGCCGCTCGACAAGCTCACCATCGGCGTCTGCCAGGGCATCGTTGGCGTAGTAGCGGCGTATTTCCCGTTGCTGGATCTGCTGGATCTTATAGGCATTGGTTCGACTGGGGTCCGGACTTACCTCGAGCAGTCTTTCTCTTAGCTCATCCGGCAAATCAGGGTCATAGGACCGCGGCAGGGTTTGCTCCGTATTGAGGTAGTCGAGCAGCGTTTGCCGAGTGCGCTCTCTGTTCGGCTCCTCCAGTGCCTCCAGGTCTTGCCAAAGCGCCAACTCCGGCGAGCCTTCTTCACCTGGCGCCAGCGACTCCAGCGTCTCTGCCGACAGTTGGGTGATGGACTCGATATAACAGCCCAGCACATAGTTGCGTTGCGTCCGTTTCTCCTGCTCCTCCGTCCACTCCTCGATCCACCCCACCACGTTGTCCTGATACATGGCCAGGTCGCGCATCACGCCGATGTCGTCGCGTACCACCAGGCACAGGCACTCATCGCGATCCTCGACGTCGTGCTGCTTGAGCAGCTTGCCGAGGCGGGTCTTGTGGTAGTAGTGGTCGTTTTCCCAGTGGTAGGCCTCGCCTTCCTGCGCGTGGCCGTCTTCGGGTGGCTCCGGCTCGGCCTCTTCGGCAAATTCCGCGACCCAGGCTTCTGCCTGGGCCGTGGTGATCAGGTGTTCGCCACCGCCGTTGATGGGATTGGCACCCGAGAGATCGACGGCCTGCATAAAGGCGTCGCGGTCTTCCTCGCTGTCCACCACCTGGGCGCGCTTGGCGTCGGTCCACTTCACTTCGGAGAAACAGACGTAGAGGGTGCGGTCGGTATCGTATTCAAGCTTGCCGCCGGTGATCTCATCACCCTGGTCACGAAACTCGTACTCGGCGAGTTCGTTGGTCTCTGCGTCGAGCACGTAGAGATAGCCATTGCGCAGCAGGCGAATCCCCAGCGGCCGGGCGCTCAGGGTATAGGGGGTGGCGCATCCCGGCTCGAGTTCCTCGACGAGGCCATAGCGCAGTGGCAGCAGTTGCACCTTGCCGCTGTTCAGCGGACAGGTGCCACCCTCATCGCAGTCTCGATTGGAGAGCTCGTAGGCGGCCAGGGCGCCATCTTCACGGTCATCGGTGGGTCGCTCGAACGCGGACATATGACAGGCTCCCTATGTCATGACGGGGGATGAATGCGGGTTGGCCGCTTGCAGGGCAGCCTCGAGACGCGCGATAGGGCTGCGATCCGGTGCAGTGAGCCAGCGGTAGGCGGCGGTATCGGTGGCACCCTCTCGCCAAGTGGTAATGCCGAGACGGGCCATCAGGGTACAGAGCAGCGCCCACTCGCGTGGGGCGTGGAACCCGAAATCACGCGCCTCCGCGATGATCGCGGCAAGCTGCTCATGACGCTGCGCGCCCCCGATGCTGGGTAGCCAGTCAACACAGTGGCGCTCCACAAAGGCCATCAGTCGCCGAGTATCGCGGCGCAGGTCGCATGCCTGGAGTCGCTGGAGCTGCAGCTCTGAGAGTCGATAGGCATGGTCCAGCGAGTTAGGGGCTGCATCGGTCACCGCGGGGGACCAACAGCGCCACTCCTCAGCCACAGCGTCCGGCGCCAATACGCTGTCGATAGGCCCCCATGGCACCTGCACGGGCGAGCTATCCGGCGTTAAGAGTGCGGCAATCACCGCCGGATCAGCCAGGCGCAGCAGCAGCGGAATACCGGCGGGATGCACGACCTGGATCAGGCCGCGGAGATGGTCGCTAAGCTCGACAAGGCCGGACTCACTGACGATCAGGTAGCCCCATTCCGGCGCGAGGCCCTCCTCCAGAAACTGCCGCAAGACAGGGTCCTCTGGCCCGGCGAGGTGCACCAGCCAGGGCGAGACGTCGTTGACGTCTGACCAGGGCGTGCCGGCATACAGCAGGTCCGCCTCCAAGCGTCCTTCCGACCATTCATAGAGTCGACGGGCCAAGTCCTGCACTCGCACACCGTCGAGCAGCAGATATACCTTGTGCTCACTGGGCCAGCGCCACTCGCCGCCCAGCAGGCCATTTGTCAGTGGCCAATGCCGCATGCTCGTCACCCGTCACTGCCCTTTTCACATACCGGGCATAGCGCTTGCTGCTGCAGCAGCGCGGCGTGCTGCGGCGCCTCCACCGGCGTGAACTGTGGCGCGCCTTCCACCTCCCGCGGCAGCTTGGGCCCTTGCGATGCCTGGCCGGAGCCCGAGCCGGGGCTGCCGCCGGAGTTGATCTTGACGCTGGGGCCGACGATGGTGACGCCGCTGGGGTCGAGTTTGACGAAGCTGCCGCCGGCGTTGAGGGTGATCTCGGCGCCGGCGTCGATCACCACCTTCATGCCGGCCTTGTGGTGGACCTCCTGGCCGGCCTCGACCAGCTGGGCGCGGCCGTATTTCTCGTGGCGGGTGGCGTCGACGATCAGGTGGTCGTCGCCGTCGACCTGGGTGTGGCGGCTGCCGTGCACCGTGAGGTGGTCGTCGCTGTCGATTTCGCTGATGCGGTCGTGGTGGACCTTGAGATGGCTGTCGCGGCCGATCTCTTCGGTGCGGTCGTTGTTGGTGAGCAGTTCCAGGTCCTTCTGGGCGTGCAACCAGATCTGCTCCTGGTCAGCCTGGTCCTCGAAGCGCAGCTCGTTGAAGCCCTCACCCTGGTGGCTCTGGGTGCGGATCACGGTGCGGGTCTTGTGCTCGGGCAGCGTGTAGGGCGCGGTATTGACCGCATGGTAGGTGCGCCCGGTGATCAGCGGCTGATCCGGGTCGCCCTCGAGGAATGAGACCACCACCTCATGCCCGATCCGCGGGATGGCGATGCTGCCGTAGCCGCCGCCGGCCCAGCCCTGAGCGACGCGGATCCAGCAGCTAGCAGTGTCATCCGGTTCGGCGTAGCGGTCCCAGGGGAACTGCACCTTGACCCGGCCGTGCTCGTCGCAGTGGATCTCTTCACCCTCGGGGCCGACCACGAAGGCGACCTGGGGGCCGTCGACGCGGGGCTTGGGGTCCGGTTCGGGGCGCCAGGCGGCGTCGCCGGGGGTGAGCACGATCTGGTTGTAATAGCGGGTCATGCCCTTGGCGTCGCCCTGGGTGACACCGTCCTCTTCCAGCGCCTGGGGCTGTTCGCCGCGGTGGATGATCCGCACCACCTGCCAGTCGCGGTTGAGGCTGTCGGCGTCGTGGTCGCTCAGCGTGAAGCGGCTGCCGGGGGCGAGCTCGGGCAGGTCGCTCTCGGCCTCGGCGGTGGCGGCGTCGCGGCGCAGCGCGTCGAGACGGATGCGGGTGAAGGGCTCGCCGGAGGCGTCGTGCTTGTAGCGCCCGGGGTAGTCGTAGTGCTCGTAGTCGTCTCTTTGCGCATGTTCCTCGAGGCCCCCGGCCACGTGCTCGTGGAGCTGTGAATAGGCCGGCTGCTTGAAGGAGTAGTCCTTGAGGGTGGCGCTGGCCGGGGCGACCCGGGCGACCTGGCGGAGCTTGCGCACATGGCGGGTCGGGGCGCTGCCGCCGGCGCGGCTGTGGTAGCTGCGCTCGCCCAGCGCGGTCAGCATCTGCGGGTCGTCGGCGAACACCAGGCGGTGGGCGCCGCCGACCTCGTCTTCGAATTCGTGGAAGTAAAACAGTCCCTCTTCGGCGGCCAGGCGCTGGACAAAGGCCAGATCGGTCTCGCGGTACTGCACGCAGTACTCGCGCTCTTCGGGCTCGCGGGTGACGGCGAAGGCGACGTCGGTGATGCCGCGCTCCTCGCACAGGGTGTTGATGATGGTCAGCGGCGAGACCTGCTGGAAGATGCGCGAGTTGTGGCGCAGCGAGAGGCGCCACAGCGCCGGGCGGATCACCAGCGAGTAGAAGGTGCGGCGGTGGCCGCGGTCGCCGCGGCTGAACTCGGCGGCGATGCCGTGGATGCGGCGCAGCGGTTCGCCGTCCTGCCAGATCGTCAACGTCAGCTCGCGGTCGAGGAAGGCCGCGGGGCTGAGGTCGGGGTCGCGGCTGGCGAACTCGACCGCGAGGCGGAACGGCGCCGAGAGCGACTCCTCGAGGGTGAAGTCGAGCACCGCCAGGTCGAGGGCGTCGTCACTGGCCAGGGCCAGGGTGAATTGCAGTCCGGTGCCCATCTCAGCTGCCCTCCCCGGTGGCGGAGCCGATCACCACGCCGCCACAGTCCACGGCATGGCCGGTGAGGGCGGCGGGCTTGCCGTCGATCAGGATCGAGCCCGAGCCCTCGGCGATGGCGCGCGGGTGCTGCGGGTGCTTGGGCTTGTCGTGGGGGGCCAGGGGGTCGCCCAGGCGCGCCACCGGCTTGCCATCGATCATGGTCGTGGGGCTGCCGGCGATGACCGGCGTCGGCGGGAAGCCGTCATGGTCGGTACCGATATCTCCTACGAGTACGAGCTTGCGTCCCATCCGTCGTCCTCCTCTGGTCAGGGCGTCGCCGTCAGTGCCACTCGGCCGGCGCCTCGAAACTGGCCACCTGGGTGGCGTCGGTATGCATGTGTTGGAAGCCGGCGGCCTCCAGGCTGTTAATGGCTGCCTTGCAGCTGACCGGCAGGCGCACCTGCAGCGGGCTGCCGCTGAGGCTGCGGCGCGCCGCCATCAGCAACCGGGCGCCGTGAGCGCTGCCCTGCCACTCCGGCTCGATGTAGAAGAAGCGCAGCTGCCAGGCGGCTTCGTCGTCGGGACGGCAGGCCAGCAGCATGCCCAGCGGCGGCCCGTCGGCGTGGCGCAGCGCCAGCAGCCGGCCCTGCCAGTGGGCCACGCCTTGCGCCTCGCGCTGCAGCCACAGCCCGCGGTGCAGGGTGAACTCCAGCGCCCGGCGCAGGGTCTCGATGCGCGCCTCGTCGCGCAGCACCCAGGGCGCCTGGTTGCGCTCGTCGGCGCGGCAGGCGGCGTCGAGGAAGCGCTGGATATCCGCCTCCCGGGCCGCCGCCAGGCCACCGCCAAGCGCCTGGCCGGCTTGCCGCGCAGGCGGGGAGGCGCGCTCGCCCCCCAGCAGCCGCTTAAGTGTCCTCAGCATCCAGGCCTCCTTCGGCGTAGAGGGCGGTGGGCAGCTGGAAGCCGGCAGCCAGCGGACGGGTAAAGGGATTGCGTGAGCCGCTAGCGTTCAGGCGGTAGCGCACGCTGCCGCCGTCGACGCTGAAGCGCAGCTCCAGCTCACGCTCGCTGGCCGAAGTGATCTCGGCCTCGTCGAGCAGCCGGAACCAGGCCCAGGCGCCGTCGCGGGTCAGGCTGCGCGGCGAGCGGTTGACCTCGCTGGGCACCAGGGTCACGCGGCTCTCGGTGCCGCCGCGCAGCGCATTGGGCCAGATCATCGAGACCCGGCTGCTGGCGCTGTGGGCGTACTCGATCAGTTGTCCATCGACGCTGATCACGCTGCGCCGCTTGTCGGGGCTGAGGCTGACCGGCTCGAGGGAGAACTCCACGTCGAGGGCACCGTCGCGGCCGAAGTAGGCCTCGCGGATGCGCTCGGCGCGCTGCACGGCGGTAAACACGCTGTCGCGCAGCAGCGAGTTGCCGTCGGCATCGAGCAGCTCCTGGGGCGCCTCCTCGATAAACGGCCGCAGGTTGTCCTGATAGAAGGCATCGAGGGTGCCGCCGGGGGCGAAGAAGGTCTCGAAGTCGGCGAGCGCCACGTCCCGCGAGGCACTCGGTGCCAGCGGGTAGCGGCCGGCCAGGCGCTCCTGGTAGGGCGCCACCACGTCATCCAGCCACTGGTGCTCGAGGTGGCGAATGGCGCTGGCCATCAGCAGCTGCCAGCTCTGGTCGGCGAGACTCTCGAGCATGCCGTCGACCGGCGCCGGGGTGTCCTCGGCGATGCGCTGCAGGTTGTGGATCGGGTCGCCGCCGCGCAGCGCCAGGCGGTCGCGAGCGCTGACGAAGGCCGCGCGGCCCGGATCGCTGGCGCCCTGCACCTGGCGCAGGTAGTCGCGCAGCTCGGCGATCGCCTCCTTGATCTCGGTGAGCTGCGCCGGATTGCCGTTGCGCGCCTCGAGCAGGCCGTTGAGATCGCGGAAGTGGCGCTCGATATCGCCGGCCAGGCGGTAGCGCGGCGAGCGCTCCAGCGCGCGGCGCGCAGTCTCGTCGTCCTCGGGCAGCTCGGGATAGAGCCGGGTGTGGGTGGCGACCTCGCCGAGCAGCCGGTCCAGCGGGCGACTGGCGCCGAGCAGCGCATCGGCCACGACCACCGCCTGGTCGATGTCGGGGATCGGCACCAGCGCGATATCGTCGAGGGCCTGGCGCCAGGTGACGTGGTAGTCGCTGACGTAGCGCTCGCGCAGGGCATCCTGCAGCTGGCGCTGATCGGCCTCGCTGAAGTCGATGTCGTCGCGCTGGCCCAGCACCCACAGGTCGATCAGCGCCAGGTCGGTGGCCTGGTCGAGCTCCTGCAGGAAATAGCCCTCGAAGCCGTTGCGCGTCGTCAGGCTGGGAGTGCGCACATTGTCCGGGTCGTCGTCGCGCGCCATGAACACCGCGCTGAAGGTCGGCCCAACGCCCTGGCGCAGGTCCAGCACGGCGCCGCTGCGGCGGTCGCTGCCGGCCTTGAGGGTGGCGTAGACGCGCTCGTCCATGGGCTGGCGGGCGAGCGCCTGCTGGGCGCTCTCGATGCTGCCGCGCAGCGGCTGCATGGCCAGTTCGGCCTGGCGGTCGCCGGCGGCGGCATGGCCTTCGAGGTCGGTAAAGGCCAGGGCGTAGTCGAGGTGCGCCAGCAGGCGCTCCTGGACGCTGCCGCGCTGCGGGAATTCGCGCTGCCAGCGGCGCGCCATGAAGTCGTGCACCCGCTCGGCCTGGCGGCCGCTGGCATCCGACATCATGCGCAGGATGCGCAGCAGCGCCAGCTGCTCGTTGCTGCCCTCTTCGGCACGGTTCATGTCATCCATGATCCCGACCATCAGCGAGGGCAGGAAGTGGTACTCGAGCATCGCCAGGTAGGCGCTTTCGACGTCGCGCCCCACGGCGCCCTGGTAGAGCCCCATATCGGCGATCAGCGGCATCTGCTCGCGGTGGTCGCCGAAGGCCAGGGTGGCGCCGCGCAGGCGGTCGAGCGGTTCGAGCAGGGCATAGCCGGTGGGGTCGTCGCTGTGCAGCTCGGAGGGCTGCGCGGCGAGGAAGGCCTCGGTGCGCGCCTCGACATCGGCCAGCGCAGCGGCGTTCTTCTGGTAGAAGTGACTCCAGCCGCCGACCATGGCCGCCCCCACGAACAGGCACGCCAGCATGCTGACGCGGCGCAGCCGCTGGCGACGCCGGGCGGCGCGGGTGTTGTCGCCGGCCAGCCCCGCCTCGGGGTAGATCACCTTGTCGAACAGCTCCTCGGTGAAGTAGAGCGCGCTGCGTGCCGCCCGATGGGCCGGCTGCACGCTGTCGGCCATGCCGTAGCGGCGCGCCGCGGCGTCGACGAAGGGATCTTCGGGCACGCCCTGCTGATACACCGAGGTGAAGTAGGTGCCGCGGACCATGGCCGCGGTGGAGAAGCGGTCGCTGGACAGCGCCTCGGTCAGGAAGCCCTGCAGCACGTCACGCAAGCCGGCGAGCTGGCGCACGAAGCGGAACACCGCCTCGCGCTCCTCACGGTCACGGCACTCGGCGAGCAGCGTCGGCAGGCTGGCATTGAGGCGCTCGAGCATGGCGTCGAAGGAGTCGCCGAACTCGCTCTCCCATAGCCCGGGCCGCTCGATCGACTCGGGGCTGAAGGTGAAGCCCAGCGGCGCGCGGCGCGCGGCGCGCGAGTAGTGGCGGAAGAAGTCATCGAAGCCGTGCAGCAGGTCCATCTTGCTGAAGGTCACATAGACCGGCAGGCGCGCGCCGTGGCGCTCCATCAGCTCGCGCAGGCGGGCACGCAGCAGCGAGGCGTAGGCCTTGCGCACCGCGACCCGGGCATCGCTGAGGCGCGCCAGGTCGAGTACCAGCACCACGCCGTCCAGCGGGCGTTGCGCACGCCGGTGCTCCAGCCAGTCGACGAAGTGGTCCCACAGCCGGCTCTGGACTTCCTGGGGCTCGCCGCCCTCCAGCGCGCCCTGGGTGAGCAGCTCGCCGTCGGGGTCGATCAGTACCGCCTTGTCGCCGATCCACCAGTCGAAGCCGAACTGGCCGTGCTTCTTGCCCTGGCCGGAGGCCTTCATCACGTGGGTGAGGGAGAAGTTCTGCCCGGAGCGGTTGATCAGGCTGGTCTTGCCGGCATTTTCGATGCCCATCACCAGGTACCAGGGCAGCTTGTAGCGCGCGCTGCCACCGCCGCCCAAGCTGTCCTCCAGCTCGTACAGGGTCGCGTCGAGGGTCGCTTCCTGGCGCTCTACCTGGGCCTGGGCGGGGTCGAGCTGCAGACGCTCGGTGTGGCTGCGTTCTTCATCGACCTGGCGCAGGCGGCGCGCCAGCCGCACGCCCCATACCACTGCCACCACGGTGACCAGCGCCAGGGTCGCCAGCAGGCGGTTGGGCCAGGGGCCGAGCGGGAAGACCTCACGGACCTCCCAGCGCGGCCCCAGCCACCAGATCGCCACCACCAGGGCGATCAACAGCAGCCACCACAGCGCCACGATGACGCGCTTGAGCCCCTTGGCCTTGTTGGCATGCCCCTTGGCCTGATTGACGTTGCTTTGGGCGCGTGATGCGCCAGGCACGAAGCGGCCCAGCGCCGACTTGATTCCTCTCCACATGAGCCTTATCCCTCGTCCCTGTCGTGCGTTGTGTCATGCATGGTCGTGCTCCTGCGCGCGCAGCGCCTGTTACTCGGCATCAGCCCTTGAGCGATGCCCGAAGCCGTGCGACCAGCGCCGGCTCCCACTGCTCCAATTCGAGTCCGGCCACTGCGTCGTGCAGGGCCTGGTAGTGCTGCTGGGCCAGGCTCTCGAGGCCCGCCGCCGCCATCAGGTCGGCACTGGCCAGCCGCCAGTAGGCGCTGTCGCGGGGCGAGCGCGCCGCGGCCAGGCCCTGGTCGAGCATGCCCAGCGCCGGCGCCAGGCCTTCGCTGTCGAGGCACTCGCGGGCGGCGTCGAGGGCCACCTGCCACGGCTCGGCGTCGCCGCCGCCGCGCGCCTCGCCGGCGGCCCCGGGGGCGCTGTGCAGCCAGCGCAGCGTCTCGTCGTCGACGAACGGGCTGGCATCGTTGAAGCTCAGCGCCTCGATGCCCGGCAGCCGTTCGAGAAAGCGCGCCGCCTCGTCGCGAATCGCCGCCGCACAGCGAGCGTGGCCGAGCCGCTCGGCCAGCTGGGCGCTGAGCCGGTGGCCCTCCAGCCAGTAAGGGCTGACCGCCAGGCTGTTCTCGATGCGCCGCCACAGCGCCAGGTCGCCGCCCTTGGCCAGTGCCTCGCGGTAGTCGGCGATGCGGTCGGCGGAGACCGGCGCCAGCTCGGTACGGCCGCCCTCCCGCGACGCCGGCAGCGCCTGGATCGCGGACCAGATGGCGTGGCGGCGCAGGCGATAGCCGAGCGCCTCGCCGGGCGACTGCTCGTTGAGGAAGTCGGCCAGCTTGAGCAGCACCTGGCGGTTGGCGCGCTCATTGCACGCCTCCAGGCGTAGCTCGGGCAGCTTGGTGGCGCTATTCGCCGGCGGCGTGCTCGCCCCCGGGGTGTTGGCTGCCGACGCGGCATTGCTCGCCGCCGCGGGGGGCGGCGCTTCACGGCTTGGCCGCAGGGCGTGCAGCTGGCGCGCCAGCTCGGCCAGGGCATCGTCGGGCAGCTGGCGGGCCGTGGCCGCCTCGCGCAGCGCCTCCAGGGCCTGCTGGCAGGCCTGGTATTCGTCCTCGGCGCTACCGAAGTCGAGCGCAGCGGCGAGCTTCACCGCGCGCTGGGCGAACTGCGCGAACAGCCGCGGACGACGCTTGGCGCCACGCGGCCCGGCATAGGGGTAGGCGGCGTCCCACCACTGCTCGAGGCAGCCGGCCAGCAGCCGCAGCGACAGCGCAAAGCGCACCGCGTCGCCGTCGCGCTGCAGGCAGTGCAGCAGATGCCCCAGCACCCGCAGGTCCTTGCCCGCCTGGCCGAGCAGGCGCACGGCGCGGGTCTCGGCGCCCTCCCAGTCGACCTCGCCGTGCTGCAGCGAGCCGACCTTCATCATCTCCTCGTCGAGCCACAGGTAGTCCGCGCTCTCCTCGACGTCGGCGCCGACCCGCGACTCGCCCAGCGGGGCGAGCAGTGCGGCAAGCTGAGTGTCGGACGTGATACGCATGGATTCCCTCACCAACGACAGCTGTCGCGCAGCGGCTGGATGCGCTGACGCAGCTCGCCGATATCGAAGCGCAGCCCGTCGAGGGTGGCGACCTCGCTGGCCAATAGCAGTTCGTCTGCGTCGAGCAGTTGACGCAGGGTCTCGATCGCTGGCAGGCCGCGGCCGCCGCTGACCACATGGCCGGCATCACGCACCCGCCACGCCTGGCTCAGCGCCCGGCCGCCGGCGCCCAGGGTCAGCTCCGCCCGCGGCACATCGAGGGCCTCGGGCAGGTGCAGCTGGAAGCGGGTGATCGACTTCTCGCAGGCGATCACCAGCAGCGGCCGCGGCGGCGTGGTGCCGCGGGCCGGAGCACTGAGCAGCACGTCGCCGTTACGCGCGTCGACGCGCAGCGAAAAATCGTCGGCATCGCGGCCGGCTTCCAGGCGCTCGATGGCGTGCCACAGTGGTGGCAGGCCGACCTCGTCCGCCGCCTCGTCCAGGTCCTTAAACAGGGCGTCATAGCAGCCCAGGCGCTCGAGCCGCGAGGGCTCGGCGGCACACTCACGCGCCGCCTCGAGCGGATCGGCAATGGCCGCTTGACTCAGCGCGAGCAGCAGCCCCACCAGGGCGGCCTGGCCGCTCGGCCATATCACTCGCATCACATTCATGGGGCATCCACTTCCAGCAGTCGGCACTTGTGTGCCAGGGTTCGCTTGGGCACGCCGAGGCTCTCGGCGGCCAGGGCACGGTTGCCGTCGAAATAGCGCAGGCGCTGACGAATCAGCTCGGCCTCGAAGTCGCGCAGCGCCTGGCGCAGGTCATCGACCCGCGCGGACGCCGCCGGCGGCGCTGCAGCGTGGGCCTCTGCGACCGGCTCGCTGGCCTCGCCGGGTAGCGCCGAGGCCTCGAGGTCGGCCCCCGGCGGCGACATGGCGCAGGCGTAATCGATCAGGTTCTTCAGCTCGCGCACGTTGCCCGGGTAGTCGCGCTCGCGCAGCTGGCGCAGCGCCGCCGGCGTGATACCCACCTCGTCGCGCCCCTCGCGGACGCAGAAGTCGGCGACGAATGCCTGGGCCAGGGTGGCGATGTCCTCGCGCCGCTCGCCCAGCGGCGGCAGGCTGAGCGGAAACTGGCCCAGGCGATAGTAGAGGTCGGCGCGGAAGCGCTGGTCGCGGATTCGCTCGCGCAGCGGCTGGTGAGTGGCGGCCACCAGCCGCAGGTCGGCACAGCGCTCGTCGCTGGCCCCCAGCGGGCGGTAGCGACCGCTCTCCAGCACGCGCAGCAGCTTGGCCTGCAGCGCCAGCGGCATGTCGCCGATCTCGTCGAGAAACAGGGTGCCGCCGTCGGCCTGGCCGATCAGCCCCTCGCGGGCCTGGTCGGCCCCGGAGAAGGCCCCCTTGGCGTGGCCGAACAGCTCCGACTCGAGCAGCGCCTCGGGGATCGCCGCGCAGTTGATGGCCATGAACGGCCCCTCGGCCCGCGCCGAGAAGCGATGAATGGCGCGCGCCACGCAGTCCTTGCCGGTGCCGGTCTGGCCCTGCAGCAGCACCGCCAGCTGGGTTTCGGCGGCACGAATCACCTGGCTGCGCAGGCGCTGCATGGCCGCCGAATCCCCCAGCAGGTCATCGGCCAGCTGGTCGGCCAGGCTCTGGCGCCGGGCGCCATCGTTGAGCTTGGCCAGCGAGTCGCGCAGCACCGCCGAACGCTGACGCTCGCCCTGGGCCCGCGCCAGTCGCGCCCACAGCCGGCACAGCAGCGCCTCGAAGGCGGCAAACTCGGCGTCCGCGGCCAGCCCGGCGAGGGTGTCCGCCTCGCCGGCCAGCGCCAGCGCCCCCAGCCACTCGCGGGGACCATCCAGCGCGCGCAGCGGCCGAATCTGCAGCCGCAGGGCGCCCGGCAGCGCCGCCACCTGGGCCTGGAAATCGGGATGATCGAGCCGCGTGCGCGCCTCGGCCACGCTCAGGTCAAGCGGCTCGCCGCGGCGGATGGCATGCGCGTAGGGGTGGCGAAAGTCGCCGCAGTCGAGGCGCACATCGGCATCATCGCGGCCCAGCCAGCGCCCGCTGCCCTCGACGAACAGGCACTCGACCCAGGCCAGTCCCAGGCTGTCGCACAGCAGCCGGCTACTGCACGCGCGCAGGGCCGCCGGGGTGGCGCACTCGACCAGCGCCAGCGCCGTGGGCATGGCAGCGAGCCCCAGGCTCGCGGCCTGCCGCGCCTCGCCCTGCGCCATGTCGATCGCCCGCGCACTCATGGTGTTACGCCACCTCCGCGGTAAAGGCGCCGCTCTCGGCATCCAAGCCCAGCGCCACTCGAGTCACCGTCTCGCGCCGCGCCATGCGCTCGAGCAGCGCCTGGGAGAGCGGCGGCAGCAGTTCGCCGTCGATCACCGACTCGAGCATGCGGGCGCCGTTCTCGCTGCGCGTGGCGCGGGCGCAGATGGCGTCGCGCAGGGCGTCATCGAGGTGCACCTCGGCGTGCCGGTGGCGCTCGCCGATGCGCCGTGCCAGGGTCTCGAGCTTGGCGGCGACGATGGCCTGCAGGGTCGCGCCGGAGAGCGGCAGGTAGGGCACCACTTCCATGCGTGCCAGCAGCGCCGGCTTGAAGAAGTCGGCCAGCACCGGGTAGAGCGCGGCGTCCAGCGCCTCGCGGTCATCGCCGTGGGCGACGATGGCTTCAAAGCCGAGGTTGGAGGTGAGGAAGAACACCACGTTCTTGCAGTCGATCAGGCGCCCCTCGCCGTCGGCCAGTTCGCCCTTGTCGAAGGCCTGGTAGAACAGGTTGAGCACGTCGGGGTGGGCCTTCTCGACCTCGTCGAGCAGCACCACCGAGTAGGGACGCTGACGGATCGCCTCGGTCAGCAGGCCGCCCTCGCCGAAGCCCACATAGCCCGGCGGCGAGCCGATCAGCCGCGATACGGTGTGCTTCTCCTGGTACTCGGACATGTTGATGGTGGTGAGGAACTGGCGGCCGCCGTAGAGGTGCTCGGCGATCTGCACCACGGTCTCGGTCTTGCCTACGCCGCTGGGCCCAACCAGCAGGAAGGCGCCCAGCGGCCGGCCGGGGCGGCGCAGGTCGGCGCGCGCGGTCAGCAGGTGGCGGTGAACCCGTTCGATGGCGATCTCCTGCCCCTGCACCAGCCGCCCCAGGTGGGTGGGCAGCTCGGTTAGACGGGTCAGCTCGTCGCTGGTCATGCGCTCCACCGGCACCCCGGTCCAGTCGCCGATGACCTGGGCGATCTGCGCCTCCTCGACGCTGGCATTGACCAGCGCGAACGCCTGCTGCAGTTCGCGCAGGCGCGCCTCGTGCTCGGCCAGGGCGGCGTGGGGGTCGGCCGCGTCCTGCTCTTCGCTCTTGTCCTCCTCGCCGTCGAGCAACTGGCGATGCAGCGCGACGATGGCATCGACGCACTCGCGCTGCTGCTGCCAGGCCGCCTCCAGGCTGGCCAGCTCGTCGTCCAGCCGGCCCAGCCGCGCCGCCAGTTCGTCGCGCTGCTCGGCGTCGGGGCTGCGGCCCAGCAGCGCCTCGCGCTCGAGCTGGTCGCGCTCGCGCAGCGTGGCCAGATGCTCGCTCTTGAGGTGGCTGAGCCGCCGCGGCGGCGTCTCCAGCGCCTGGGAGAGCCGTGCACAGGCGGTATCCAGCACGTCGATGGCCTTGTCGGGCAGCTGGCGGCCGGCCAGATAGCGCGCCGAGAGGGCCGCGGCGGCGCGCAGGCCGCTGTCGCCGATCAGCACGCCGTGGGCCCGCTCGTAGACGTCGCGCAGGCCGCGCAGGATCACCAGCGCCTGCTCGACGCTGGGCTCGGCCAGCGCCACCGGCTGAAAGCGCCGCGACAGCGCCGGGTCCTTCTCGAAGTACTTCTTGTACTCGCGCCAGGTGGTGGCGGCAATGGTGCGCAGCTCGCCCCGCGCCAGCGCCGGCTTGAGCAGGTTGGCGGCATCGCCGCCGCCCTCCTGGTTGCCGGCGCCGATCAGGGTGTGCGCCTCGTCGATGAACAGCAGGGTCGGCTTGGCGGCATGCTTGACCTCGTCGATCACCGCCTTGAGACGCTTCTCGAACTCGCCCTTGACCGCAGCACCGGCCTGCAGCGCGCCGAGGTCGAGGGTCATCAGCTCGACATCGGCCAGCGCCGTGGGTACCTCGCCGGCCACGATGCGCGCCGCCAGCCCCTCGACCACGGCGCTCTTGCCGACCCCGGCATCGCCGATCACGATGGGGTTGTTCTTGCGCCGCCGACCGAGGATATCGAGCATCTGGTCGATCTCGGGATCGCGGCCCAGCACCGGGTCGAGCTCGCCGCGCCGGGCCTGCTCGGTGAGCGAGGTGGCGAAGCGCGCCAGGGCGCTGTCGCCTGCGCCGGCGGCGCTGCTGCGCCGCGCTGGCGCTGCGTCGCTGTCACGCGGGGCCTCGGCGGAATCCGCGCTGAGCCGTTCGAGATTGGCGCGCAGGCTCTCGCGGTTGATCCCGGCGAGCAGCGCCTGGCTGCGCGGCCCCAGGTAGCGCGAGGCGTTGTGCAACAGCGCGGTGAAGATCACCCCGCTGCGCAGCGTCTGGTGGCCGTACTCGGTGGCGGCCAGCAGCCAGGCGTCCTGCAGCAGCTCGACCAGCAGCGGCGAGAAGCTTGGCGTGGCGACCTCGAGATCCTGGGCCGGGCGAGTCTCCTCGGCCAGCCGCGCACGCAGCGTCTCGGCGTCGATCTCCAGCGTGTCGAGCAGGCTGCGCAGGTCGCACAGCGGCTGGTCGATCAGCGCCTGCAGCAGGTGCCCGGCGGTGACCTCCGGCGCCTGCTGTTCGGCGCACAGCACGGCGGCCTGTTCCAGGCCCTGGCGGGCGATGGCATTGAGTCGGCCGATGAGTGCCGGAAGCGCTACCCTGAGCATGTCGTCTCCTAACGATGAATCTGATCGAGCAAGGCACTGACCTGGCCGGCCTGCTGGTCGAGGGACCAGGCGAGCCCCAGATAGACGCCCACCATGGCCACGCCAAACAGCGCGAAGATCGCCCATATCGGCAGGCCACGGCCGCCGCGGCGGCGACCGCGCACCACGTTGTCGAGCGGCCGGGTGAGCATGTCGTCCGGCGCTTCGCCGAGGGCCGCCAGCTGGTCGCCCAGGGCACGCACCACCTGCTCGTACTCCTCGCGACCCTGGGTCATGACGCGGTAGCGCCCTTCGAAGCCCAGGCACAGGCAGAGGTAGATGAAGGCCAGCATGTCGCGGTAGCGCTGCGGCTCCTGCTGCAGGCGGGCGAGGATCGAGAAGACCTTCTCGCCGCCCCAGGTCTCGTTGTGGAAGCGGGTCAGCAGCGAGTGCTCCGCCCAGGCGCTCTGCTGGCCCCAGTCGCTGCCCATCACCGCTTCGTCGATGAACGAGCAGAGCACGTAGCGGTAGGCGAGCAGCGTCGGACGGTCGTAGCCCTGCTCGGTGAGCTCGACCTCGATCGCGGCGATCTCGTCGACCACCTGGCGGTAGAGCCGCTCGATGTCATCCATGCTGTCGAGCTGGCGTACCCGCACCACCATGCCCAGCAGCGAGCTCGCCGCATCCACCAGCGGGTTGAGGCTGTGGCCGCGCAGCCGGAACCAGTAGTCCTCGTCGGCATCGAGATGCTCGGCGTGGCTGTGGATCAGCTGATCGAGGCCCTTGTTGTCGATACGATCTTCGTGGCGTAGCGGACTGTAGCGGTCCTGTGCAGCGTTGCTGCCTGTCATCGTGAGGTCTTGCATGCTTAGCTCCTGATCGCCCAGAACTGCATTTCCAATCCAGGGAAGTCGCCTGCCACGTGGAAGGCGAAGCCGCTGGCCCCGTCGAGCATCTGCCAGGCCTGGCTCTGGCGGTCGAGCTGGAAGTAGCTGTAGCCGGCGTGATAGGGCAGCTCACGCGGCGCCACCGGCAGCGGCGTCAGCGGCACCCCGGGCAGCTGCAGGCTGATGAGATCGCGAATGCGCTCGACGCTGGCAACCTTGGTCTGCTGCAGGAACAGCTTGCGCAGCCGTTCGTGGGGCATGTCGGCACGCACCGCGAGAATGAAGTCGGCGGCGTCGAGCAGGCTCGGGTCCGAGAGCGGCGCCACTAGCAGGCCGAAGCGCCGCGACTGCAGCTGGATGGCCAGCGCGCGCGGCTCGAGCACCGTCGACAGCGACTGGCGCAGGCTCTGCATCAGCGGTCGGAAGGCGCGCTCGGGGTGATCGTGGTCGTAGGCCGGAAACTCCGGCGGCAGCCGCGATTCGTCGGTGAAGGTGACCAGCTCGCTGGCGGTCTCGAGCATGGCGTCGTAGAGCCGCTCGGGGTGCAGCTGGCCGAGCCGCGCCAGATGCTGGAAGCGCGGCTGGGCGCGGTTGAGCAGCTGCAGCAGCATGAAATCCGAGACGTCGGCGACGCCGGTCTGGTGCGGCGTGGCCAGGCGCTGCGAGATATTGCGGGCGCGCTCGCGCATCAGCCCGGCCATCTCGCCGACGAAGCGCTGCAGGCCGCTGGCGGCCTGGACGTTGAGCAGGGTCGGCAGGAACGGGTCATCGAGTACCAGGCTGCCGTCGGCGCGCCGCTCGACGATGCGCGCCACCGCCAGGCAGGCGTAGGCGCTGCGGTCGTCGCGCTCGAGCAGCAGCCGCGGCGCCACCCGCGCCACTTCGAGATCGGCGTGGTCGCCGTCGCGGGAGTGCAGGTCGCGCACCTGGCGGGTCGAGGCGCGGTAGCGCGCCGGCAGCGCGTCGTCGGGCCAGTGCACTTCGCCCACCGCATCGGTGGCCAGCGGCAGGCCCAGGTAGACTACCTGATTGGTGATCGAGGCGTCGTCGATCTCCAGCGGCGCAGGCTCGATGTCGTCATCCGGCAGTTGGAAGGCAGTGCCGTCGGGCATCACTCCGCTGGCGCGGCTGATGGCGACGCGCCCGAAGCTGAGAAATTCGGCGTTGAGCTCCAGCGTCAGAAAGCCGTAGAGGTCATGACTGACCCCTCGCAGGCGCATGTCGACCAGCCCCTCGAGGCTGCGCTGCTGCTGCTGGAAGTGCTGCGGCTTGATGAACAGCCCCTCACTCCAGACCACTCGGTTGCGGCTGGCCATCAGTCTTCCTTCCTCAGCTCGGCTTCCAGGGCGCGCAGATGCACCAGCAGGTGATAGTGCTGGCCCCGCGACTGCACCTTGACCACCTTCTTCCACTCCGCCTCTTCGGTGTTGGCGTAGAAGGCGATGAGGCCGATATAGCGCGTCTCTTCGTCGACCTCGAACGGCTCGTAGAACTTCCACTGCCCGGGGAGCAGGGTGAAGTCGTCGTGGGTCAGGTAGTTGGTGCCCAGCGCCTCCTCCAGGTCGTCGCGCAGCTGGCCGAGGTCGGCGGCCATGAGCATCGAGTCGTCCTTGAGCTGGAGGATCTGGAAGCGCAGCGGCGTGCCCTCGCCGTCAACGTTGGGATTGACGTCGGGCTCGGCGATCATCGCCAGGTCGACCCGCGTCGGGCGATCCTCGGGGTAGCCCACCGGTATCGACGGATCGCGCAGCACCTGCCAGGTCTTGCTGCCGGCCTCACGGGTCGAGGCGCAGCCGCTGAGCAGCAGGGCGACCAGTACCAGGCAGCACCAGCCGGCGTAGCGGGAGGTCAGATGAGTCATGCTCCCTCCCGCTGCTGGCGACGCACCGACTGGTCATAGGCCTGCTCGAAGACTTCCCAGAACAGCTTCTCGAAGCCCTGCTGGCGCCCGGAGTTGAGCTCCTGGAAGTAGTGGCGGTACATGTCCCAGGCCCAGCCGCCTTCGTCCTCGACCCGGCTGCCGGCGCCGCGGTATGCATGAAAACGCTTGAGCAGCGCCTCGGGAGCGAAGGCCGAGAGAATCGCCTGCAGCGCCTCGCCGATGGCATCCTCCACCGCCGCCTGGTGCTGGCCCTGGTGGGTCAGGCACTCGGCCACCGCCGCCGGCGCCGAGAGGTGCACCGGGCTGCGCTTGGCGGCAAACAGGGTGGAGACGGTCTCGCGGTAGGGCTGGCCCAGGCGCAGCGGGTTGTCCTCGATGGGCTGCAGGCGGCGGTCGCGCAGCGGGTAGCGGCTGTCGTCCTGGGCCTGGTGCAGCGCCTGCAAGCCTTCGATGGCCGCGCGCAGCGTGTTGCCGGCTTCCTGCAGGAAGGCCTGCTGCTCGGTCGTGTCGCGAAAGCGCAGCTCGGCGCCCATGGCGCGCAGCAGCGGATCGGCGCCGACGTGCCCTGCCGCCGAGGGGGCCGGCTCCTGCCAGCGGTCCTCGAGCTGCTCGCCCACCGAGCGCTCCAGATCGTCCAGCAGCCGTTCATCCATTTGCGTACTCCTGTCCATGCCCGTCTCCTCGCGTTGTTTGATGGCCGGCATGCGCATCGCCGCCTGACGCCGATCGTGTAGGTCATATGCCCTGTCGCCCGGGGCTTGGGTCTCGTCCCAGGCGCTGTCGAGCACATCGATTACCGTCTCGTCGTCGCCGGCCGGGTCGGCCAGCGCGCTGAGCGGGTCGCGCTGCCGCGCTCCCGGGGTCGACTCGCCGAGCGCCTCGAGCGGATCGTCATGGCGCGCCGGGGCGGCCTGCTTGAGCGGCGCCCCGCTGCCGTCCAGCGCCTCCTGCTCCTCGGTGACCAGTGCCGCCAGCGGCTGGGCGCCGGGCTGGGCCGCCTGGCGGTCGCCGAGGTGAACCCGCAGCCGGTACTCGCCGACCAGCAGCTCATCGCCGTCGCGTAGCGCGACTCGCCGGTCGCGGCCGACCGGCAGGGTGGCGTGATTGACGAAGGTCTGGCCGCTGCGGTCGACCAGGCAGAAGCGCCCGTCCTGGCGCTGCAGCTGGGCGTGGCCCGGCTGGATGCGCCCGGCGTGGTCCTGCAGCAGCCAGTCGTCGCTGCCGCCGCTGCCCAGGGTGCCGCCCGCCTCGTGGAACACGTGGCTGCTGGTCGAGCGCCCCTCGAGGCGCTCGCTGTTGGTGACCACCAGGGTGATGGCCGAGTGTCGGGTCGCGTGCATGGGCATTAACCTGTCATCTGGATGCGCACTCGGCGGCGCCGCGCGGCGCCGCCGGATTCGGGATTGACGAAGGTGGTCCAGCCGAGCTGGCAGCTGCCGGCCTCGCCGAGTCGCATGGGGCGCACCGCGCTCTCCAGCAGCTCCAGCTCGAGGTCGTAGGCGAGCGGCTCACGCAGCACGAAGTCGACCAGCGTCTTGAGCGGCGCGTGCTCACAGCCGTCGGGCAGGAAATCGCGAAAGCGCTCGAGGCTCAGGCCGCGCAGGCATAGCGCGAACTTGCCGCCGACATCCGCGACCCGCTCGCCGGCGACCATGTCCTGGCCCAGGGTCATGCCGCTCATGCCGCTGCGGCTGCGCTGGTCCGCGGGGATCTCGACCCAGCGCATCACCCACTCCTCGACCTCCACGCCGTCGAGATCGAAGCAGTGGCCGACCACGCTGCTGACCACCTCCGGGGAGCGCGAGCGCCCGGCCAGCAGGCCGGCATAGGCCAGCATCTTGCTCCAGTTGATCGGCGTCTCGCCGCGCAGCTCGCCGTCGGCCAGGCCGACCAGCGCGAACACCGCCGCCGAGAAGCCGTCGCGGGCACCATCCTGGTAGCGCACGTAGTGGCGATACTTGCGCCAGCTGCGGTGCACCAGGGTCAGCAGGCGGTGGTTGAAGAAATCGAGAAAGTCCCCGGCCACCCCTTCGCGGTGGGCGGCCTCGTGGGCCAGCGTCTCGAGGTAGTAGCCGGGCAGCGGCGACTGGGCGCCCTGCAGGCCGAAGAAGCTCACCTCCAGGTCGTAGTGGCCCGCCGCGGTCGGCGCCAGGGCCACCACGTCGCTACCGGGAAAGCCCAGCGACGCCGAGGCCCGGTAGCGCACCCGTTCGGCCACGCTACCGCCCCCACCAGCCTCGAGGTCATCCTCATGGTGGCGGTGCAGCAGCTCGACGAGCTGGTAGAAGTCGTAGCGGCGGGCCCCTCGCAGCAGGGGCGCCAGCGCTACATCAGTGGCTGTTGTCCCGACTGCAAGGTCCATGTGTAGCGCTCGCGGTTGTGGCGATTGATGACGTGCAGCTCATGGAACGAGTTGATGCTGGCGTAGAGCGAAAAGAATCGCGCCAGCACGCTGCCGAACAGATACAGGCTGCCCTCGTCGCCGAACGCCTCCTGGTCGAGGGTCATCACCGAGCGCAGCCCGCGTACCGGCAAGCCCCGCGCCAGGCGGTCGATGGACGTCGTCTCGATCGCCACGATCCCGGCCAGGCGCTTCTGGGCGACCCGCTCGGCCTGGCGGTCGACCAGTGCCCGGAAGTCGTAGGCGCGCAGCACCGAGCACAGGGCGTCGCGCTCGAGCAGCGACAGGTAGTTGAGCGACAGGTTGGAGATCAGGGTCCACAGCAGGCTGCCGTCGAGGGTCGGGCGCAGCGCCGGTGTCGGCCGGGTGATATTGCGAAAGCCGGCATAGGCCGGGCTGTCCTCGGTGGGCACGCAGATATCGCCCACCGTGAGGCGCTCGGGCAGCTCGCGGTTGCTGCAGGTCAGGCGCAGCGAGACGGTCTCGCGCAGGCCCAGGCAGGCGCGTTCGTCGCCGCGCACGAAGGCGATGTCGTGGTCGAAGCCGTCGCCGCGCAGGCTGTCGCGCACGCGCACCCGGTAGTAGAGCGCCTCGCGCTGGCGGTCGCGCTCGATCTGATGCTGAAAGCTCTCGAACGGCACATAGTTGCGCGGCTCGCCGCGCACCTTGCCCGCGTCGCTCTCCAGCCAGCCGTGTACCGCATCGACGCTGAACACTTCGAAGTGCGACGGGTAGCGGCTACTGGGATGGATACGATATTCACTGCGCTCGCCGCTGAGATCGACCGGATCGGCGTCGTGGGAAAACAGGTTGATGGCCGGCGTGCAGTAGAGTGCCAGATGCTCGTCGCGGACCCTGGCATCTGCCGGCAGGGTGCGCGAGAACACCAGCCGCAGCGTGACCCGCCCGGCATGCCGCGCCGGCAGGTGATCCCCCAGGCCGACCAGATCGAAGAACTGGAACGCCTCGGGGAAGCAGAGGTACTCCTGCAGGATGCGGTAGCCCTGATAGACGTTACGCGGATAGGGCAGCAGCGCATCCTCGCGGGAGAAGCCCACCGGCTGGAGCAGCTTGCTGGGCAAGGGCACCAGCTGGCCGTCCACCTCCAGTTCGAGGCGCGCCAGGTAGTGGCTCAGCCACAGGTAGAGCGTACGCGCCGTGTAGCCATCGCCGCCCAGGTGCAGGCGCAGGTCGTCGACCCCCAGGGCATCCAGCGGCTGGTCGCTGTGCACGTCCAGCGCCAGTTCGACGATCGAGGACTCCCGCGAATGACGCGCCTCGACCCCGGCATGGGCCAGGGGATAGAGCGCCACCTCGTGGCAGGTGCGAAAGCGGCACGCCGTGCCCTCCACCGGGCGGCTGGCCAGGGCAGTGCCCCGCGGCACCCGCTGGCTGGCGCTCAGCGCATGCCAGGTTGGCGTGAACTGCACCACCGTCATGCTTGGCACCGGGCGCAGGTAGTTGGGCCACAGCATGCCAAGCAGCGAGTGCGTCAGCTCGGGAAACTCATCCTCGACCTTCTCGCGCATGCGCCCGGTGAGGAAGGCGAAGCCCTCCAGCAACCGCTCGACGTCGGGGTCGGTGCTACGCTCGGACAGGAAGCGGCTCAGGCCGGGATTGCCCTCGGCAAACTCCCGCCCCTGGCGCTTCAAGAAGTTGAGCTCGTCCCGATAATAACGATTGAGCATGCAAGCCTCGCTGGCAACGGCGATCAATCAAGGCACTGATAGCGCTTGTTATTGAGCAGCAGATCGATGGTGGTCTGGGCGTTCTCGCGGCCCAGCGCCAGGGTGGCGTGTACCTGGAAGTGCAGCTGCAGGGGGTCGCCCCGATTGGGCACCGACTCGACCTCGACGCGACGCACCCGGGGCTCGAAGCGCTCGATGCACTGGCGTATCGCACGCTGGATGTTGAGCTCCAGATCGAGCACGCCGATGGTCGCGTCATTGAAGTCGAGCAGGCCCAGCGCCGGGGCACATTCACTGTGCCCCGGGTGGCTGTTGAGCAGATCCACCAGGTGGCGCTTGATCGACTCAACGGCCTCGGCCAGGCCAGTTTCCCCTGCTGCAGCGGCCCGTTCGGGCGCCGCGAGGCGCTCGAACAGCCGGCTTCCGAGCACGCCGCCAATCTCATCAGCCATGGCGGTGGCGCTCCTCTTATTCCTTGTCGAGACGCCCGACCAGCGACAGCTCGAAGTTGGCGCCCATGTACTTGAAGTGCGGGCGCACGGCGAGCGAGACCTGGTACCAGCCCGGCTCGCCCTCGACGTCGGAAACCTGGATCGAGGCGGCGCGCAGCGGCCGGCGGCTGCGCACGTCGGCCGGCGGGTTCTCCTGGTCGGCGACGTACTGGCGGATCCAGGCGTTGAGCTCGCGCTCGAGGTCCTGGCGCTCCTTCCAGGAGCCGATCTGCTCGCGCTGCAGCACCTTGATGTAGTGCGCCAGGCGATTGATGATGAACATGTAGGGCAGCTGGGTGCCGAGCTTGAAGTTGGTCTCGGCGGCCTTGCCCTCGGCGGTGTTGGGGAAGACCTTGGGCTTCTGCACCGAGTTGGCGGAGAAGAAGGCGGCGTTGTCGCTGCCCTTGCGCATGGTCAGCGAGATGAAGCCCTCTTCGGCCATCTCGAACTCGCGCCGGTCGGTGACCAGCACCTCGGTGGGAATCTTGGCCTGGATCTGCCCCAGCGCCTCATAGGTATGCACCGGCAGGTTCTCGACGGCGCCGCCGCTCTGCGGACCGATGATATTGGGGCACCAGCGGTACTTGGCGAAGCTGTCGGTGAGGCGCTCGGCGAGCAGGTAGGCGGTGTTGCCCCACAGATAGTGCTCGTGGTTCTCGCTGACGGTTTCGCGATAGTTGAAGCTCTTGACCGGGTTCTCGACCGGGTCGTAGGGCATGCGCAGCAGGAAGCGCGGCGCGGTCAGGCCCAGGTAGCGGGCGTCTTCCGACTCGCGCAGGCTGCGCCAGCGGGCGTACTTGGGCCCTTCGAAGATTGCCTTGAAGTCCTTGATATTGGGCAGCTCCTCGAAGCTGTCGACACCGAAGAAGCTGGGCGCCACCGAGGACAGGAAGGGCGCGTGAGCCATCGCCCCCACCGCCGAGGTGTACTGCAGCAGCTTGATATCGGGGGTCGAGGGCGAGAAGTCGTAGTGGCCGATGATGCCGCCCACCGGCTCGCCGCCGAACTGCCCGTAGCCCGAGGCGTAGACGTGCTGGTAGAGGCCGCTCTGGCTCAGCTCCGGAGCGAACTCGAAGTCTTCGAGCAGCTCCTCCTTGGTGGCATGCAGCAGGTCGAGCTTGATGTTCTCGCGGAAGTCGGTGCGATCCACCAGCAGCTTGAGGCCGCGCCAGGCCGACTCGATCTGCTGAAAGCCCTGGTCGTGGAGAATCTCGTCGACCTGGCCGCCGATCTTGCGGTCGAGCTCGACGATCATGCGGTCGACCACGGACTTGTTGACCTGAGGGGCCTCGCTGTCGCTGTTGAGCAGCTCGGCGATAAAGGCCGCCACGCCCTGCTTGGCGACGTCGTAGCCCTCGTCGGCCGGTGCCATGCGCGTCTGCGCCATGACCTGGTCGAGTAGGGATTCCTCGGCCACGGCCTCGGCGGCCTGGCCCTGCTGCTGTGCCGTATCACTCATCACTATGCCTCGAATTCATGGATGATCGCGGCGCCCTAGGGCGCCAGCGAAAAAATCAGCTGTCGCCCTTGGCCTCGCCGTCGAGCAGCTCGAGCTCGGCGAGCAACTGCTGGCGCGCATCCTCGCTCTCCAGCAGCTTCTGCAGCCGGTCACGGAACGCCGGCACGTTGCCCAGCGGCCCCTTGAGGGCGACCAGCGCCTCGCGCAGCTCGACCAGCTTGCGCAACTCAGGCACCTGGCGGGCCACGCTGTCCGGGGCAAAGTCGCTGAGCGACTTGAATTCGAGATCCACCGCCAGATCGGCGGCGTCATCACCATCGGTGAGACGATTGGGCACGCTGGCCTGCAGGCCGAGCCCGGCCTCACGCATCACCGACTGGAAGTTGTTCTTGTCGACCGAGACCGCATCACGCTCTTCGATCGGCGTCTCTTCGGTACCGCCCTTGAAGTCGCCGACCACCAGTAGCTTCAGCGGCAGCTCGGTTTCGGCCTGCTGATCGCCAGTGGCAGGCACGTATTTGATATTGATGCGCTCTTTCGGCGCGACGGTCCCTTCCTTCGCCATGCTGCGACCCCCTGCGGTGAACCCTGAATAATCTTGTATCGAGGGCGCGAGGGTAGGCAGACGCCGACGGGCAATCCAGAGGGGGTAACGGCCTGCCAAGGGGCCGAAGTGCGAAGCAGAGAGGAAGCACGATAGGTGCCAATGCCCTTTATATCGGCAATCTTTCCTGATTTTTCGCGCATTTTATAGCAGTCGCCATCACCGTCTCATCGATGTTGACTACATTAAATGTCAGATATGTCTTACATAAAGTGGCGGTAATTTCGTCGCCAAACCTCATCCATAACGTCGCCTTACGATAAACGTAAGAACGCCCCGACCAAGGGTGAACTGACCCCCAATAGTTGGACGGCTCATTCAGTCGGCGCTCAAGGCCTGAGTCCTGTACTGCACAGGGCTCAGGCCTTTTAATTTCATCTTGATACGCTCGTGGTTGTAGTAATGGATGTAACGGTCGAGGCCTTGCTGCAGCTGCTCTATGGTGTCGAACCGGTTCAAATGGAAGTATTCAGCCTTCAGGGTGCCGAAGAAGCTCTCCATCGCAGCATTGTCCAGACAGTTCCCTTTCCGTGACATGCTACGGAGTATCCGCTTCTCCACCACTAGGCGGCGATATCTGGGGTGGCGATAATGCCAGCCCTGATCCGAGTGGAGCAGCGGCCGGTCCCCCGCGATCAGCCTGCTAAAGGCTTTCTTGAGCATACCCTTCACCAGGTCGAACACCGGGCGTGGCCCTGTCTGGAAGGCAATGATCTCTCCGTTATATAGATCCATGACCGGTGACAGGTAGAGCTTCTGGCCATTGACCTTGAATTCGGTGATGTCTGTCACCCACCGTTGATGGGGACGCTGAGCCTGAAACCGACGCTGCAACGTATTCGGGGCGGCGTAGCCTTCCGCGCCTCGGTAGGCACGATACCGCTTAGGGCGAACCAGGGACTTCAAGCCTAGCTGTTGCATCAACCGCTGGACGGTCTTGTGGTTGATCGCCTCACCTGCCTGCCGCAGAACGGAGGTGATGCGACGGTAGCCATAGCGCCCTTTGTGGCGGTCGTAGATCGCCCGGATACGCGCCTTCAGAGCCGCGTACCGATCGTCAGCGTCCAAGGCCTTGATCTGGTAGTAGAACGTGCTGCGCGGCAGCTCGGCCGCACGCAGCAGCAGCGCCAGTGAGTGCTCATGCCTTAATCCTTGGACGGCTTGGGCTTTTTGCCCCGCGTCGTCGCCCGCTTTTCCTGGATCAAGGCATCGAGCTTTTTTAAGTAGGCATTCTCTGCCCGTAGATAGGCCAGTTCCTCGAGCAGTTCCTCATGGGAGCGCTCCTCATCGGCGCAAGGCTTGGGCGGTGATGGGGGCTTCTGGGGCATGGGGCGGCGTCCCTTACGCTTTGGGGCTAACGCGGTCAGACCCCCACTATGATATTGGCGTTCCCATCTGCCAATAGCGCCAGCGGCACGGATATCAAACAGGGCCTCGGCCTGACGGATCGACAAGCCGTCGCGCCACATCCTTTCCAGCACCTCACGCTTGAACGATGAGCCGTAGTGGTGGCGCGTCTGGCGTAACCCTGAAGGACCATGCTGCCGGTAATGCTCCAGCCATCGCCGGACCATGGAATAATCCAGCTCAAGCTGGCGGGCTACCTCCTTTATGCTGCCCCCCACGCGCAGACATTGCTGCACCACCTGCCACTTGAACTGCTCGCTATATCGATTCCTCATAGAAACACCCCGAAGGTTGGGTTGGATGTCCAACTTTCGGGGTGCAGTTCACAGCCGAGGCGTTGCTATTCCACGTAAGGCGCTGTGAGAGTGGCGGACTAGCCGCCCGTCAGGCGCTGGAGAATCGCCGCCTCGATGCCCGCGGCGTCCAGCCTGCACTCGGCGAGCAGCTCAGCAGGCTTGCCGTGCTCGACGAAAGCGTCGGGCAGGCCCAGGTTGAGCACTTCGGCCGCCACGCCCTCGGCGACCAGCAGCTCATTGACCGCGCTGCCGGCGCCGCCGGCCACCACGTTCTCCTCCAGGGTCACCAGCAGGTCGTGCTCGCGGGCCGCGGCCAGCACGGCGTCACGATCCAGCGGCTTGACCGAGCGCATATTGAGGTGACTGGCATCGAGCCGCTCGGCGACCTCGGCGGCCGGGCCATTGAGGCTGCCAAACGCCAACAGCGCCACGCCACGTCCCTGGCGCCGCGCCTCGGCCTGGCCGATAGCGAGCGGCTCGAGATGCTCGGGAATCTGGGTGCCAGGCCCGGTGCCCCGCGGGTAGCGCACCGCCGCCGGGCCCGGATGGCGATAGGCGGCGCTGAGCATGGCGCGGCACTCGGCCTCGTTGGCGGGGGCCAGGATCACCATGCCTGGCACACAGCGCAGGAAGGAGAGATCCATGCTGCCGTGGTGGGTGGGGCCATCCTCGCCGACCAGCCCGGCGCGATCGATGGCGAAGGTCACATCGAGGTGCTGCACCGCCACGTCGTGTATCAGCTGGTCGTAGCCGCGCTGCAGGAAGGTCGAGTAGATCGCCACTACCGGCTTGGCGCCCTCGCAGGCCATCCCCGCTGCCAGCGTCACGGCATGCTGCTCGGCGATCGCCACATCGAAGTAGCGCTCGGGGTACTCCCGGGAGAAGCGAATCAGGTCGGAGCCTTCGCGCATCGCCGGGGTGATGCCGATCAGCCGCTCGTCAGCGGCGGCCATATCGCAAAGCCAGTCGCCGAAGACGTTGCAATACTTGCGCGGTTTCGGGCGCAGTAGATCACTGCGCGGCGCCGGGCCTGCTGCATCGCGGCTCAGCGTCTTGGACGGCGCGACGGGTGGCGGCGTATCGGCGCCCTTCTCCAGCTTGGTGATCGCATGGAAACCAATGGGGTCGGCCTCGGCGGGCTGGAAACCACGCCCCTTGCGCGTCTTGACGTGCAGGAACTGCGGACCGTCGAGGTCGCGCATATTGCCCAGCGCATGGGTCAGGGCGTCGAGGTCGTGGCCGTCGATGGGCCCGATATAGTTGAAGCCCATCTCCTCGAACAGAGTGGCCGGACTGATCATGCCCTTCATGTGCTCTTCGGTGCGTCGCGCCAGCTCCAGTGCGCCGGGCAGATGCGACAGCACACGCTTGCTGTTTTCGCGCATCGCGGTATAGGGCTTGCTGGCCAGGATCCGCGCCAGATAGCTGGCAATGCCGCCGACGTTCTCGGAAATCGACATCTCGTTGTCGTTGAGCACCACCAGTAGGTTGGCGTCGACGTGGCCGGCGTGAGCCAGCGCCTCGAAGGCCATGCCGGCGGTCAGCGCGCCGTCGCCGATCACCGCGCAGACGCGCCGCCGCTCGCCGCGCGCGCGCGCGGCCAGGGCCATGCCCAGTGCCGCCGAGATCGAGGTGCTCGAGTGGCCCACGCCAAAGGTGTCGTACTCCGACTCGGCACGACGTGGAAACGCCGCCAGGCCGCCGTACTGGCGAATGCCGAGCATCGCCTCGCGACGCCCGGTAAGGATCTTGTGCGGGTAGGCCTGATGACCGACGTCCCACACCAGCCGGTCATGCGGCGTACTCAGGGCGTGGTGCAGCGCCACGGTCAGCTCGACCACGCCGAGCCCGGCGCCGAAGTGCCCCCCGCTGCAGCCCACGCTGTAGAGCAGATAGGCGCGCAGCTCATCGGCCACCTGGGCCAGCTGGGCCGCACTCATGGCACGCAGCCCGGCCGGGGTATCGAGCGTGTCGAGCAGCGGCGTGGCCGGGCGCTCGGCGGGAATTTCGTCGAACAGCTTCATGGAATACCGTCGTCAGTGGTCGCGCTCGATCATGTACCGCGCCAGCTCGGCAAGCGCCGCGCCTTGCTCACCGAGCGGCGCCAGCGCCACGAGGGCGTCATCGAGCAGCCCGTCGGCCTTGGCGCGGGCGCCATCGAGGCCGAGCAGGCTAGGGTAAGTCGGCTTGTCGCGTGCGGCGTCGGCCCCGGAGGCCTTGCCCAACACCTGAGTGTCGCCGATGACATCGAGCACATCGTCGTGAATCTGAAAGGCCAGGCCGATGGCATCGCCATAGGCAACCAGCGCCGCCAGCCGCGGATCCTCCTCGGCGACGGCGATCAATCCCCCCAGGCGCAGCGCGGCACAAATCAGTGCACCGGTCTTATGGCAGTGCATATGCGCCAGGGCGGCTACATCGGGTTGCCCGCCTACCGCCGCCAGGTCCAGCGCCTGGCCGGCAACCATGCCGTCGCGGCCGGCGGCCTTGGCCAGGGTGCCCATCAGCGCCGCCAGGCGCGGCGAATCGCTACCCGCCAGCACCTCGAAGGCCAGCGTCTGCAGGGCATCGCCGGCGAGTATCGCGGTAGCCTCGTCGAAGGCCTTGTGCAGCGTGGGCTGACCGCGGCGCAGGTCGTCGTCGTCCATCGCCGGCAGGTCGTCATGCGCCAGCGAATAGGCGTGAATCAGCTCGATGGCCACCGCCGGCGCGTCGAGGTCGACATCCGCCGCCCCCAGCGCCCGCCCGGCGGCATACACCAGCACTGGGCGCAGCCGCTTGCCGCCGCCCAATACAGCGTAGCGCATGGCCGCTTCGAGGCGTGGCTCGACGGGGCGCCGCGCTTGCCACAGGGCCTCGAGGCAGCCATCGACCCGCGCGCGGTCCTCGACGAGGCGCAGCGTCAGCGGTGCCGCCGTCACTGCGCCGGGCCTTCGGCGTCGAACGGCGCTTCGCCGAGCTCGCCGGCGGGCTGCTCGATCAACTGGCGCACCCTGAGTTCGGCGGCATCGAGGCGCTGCTGGGCATCGCGGGTCAGGCCCACGCCCTGCTCGAAGGCGGCCAGCGAGTCTTCCAGCGACAGCGAGCCGGACTCGAGCCGGGCGACCAGCGCTTCGAGACGTTCGAGGGTGGCGGCAAAATCCTGCGGCGCCGGGGGCATATCAGCCGGGCTATCGACCATGGCGTATGTAGCTCTTCGCACGTGGGAAAATGATGCCACAGTATACACGCTCTACCCCCGGGGTCGTCTGCCCCAGGTTATGCCAGCCGCTACATGCAGCCCGCTCATAGTCACGGCGCAGGATTTTCATCGCCGCCGCCGGCCGAGGCGCGAGCCTGCTGTGCTAGGATAGCGACCCTGTTGCAACAGGCTCACCACGATACCGATAGCAAGCGGCTGCGCCGCACAAAGGGTTGATTCGACGATGGCCAAAACCTCCCTGGACAAGAGCAAGATCAAGATTCTGCTGCTCGAGGGCGTCCACCAGAGTGCAGTGGACAACCTTCTCAACGCCGGTTATACCAACATCGAGCACCTGTCGACCTCGCTGGACGAGGACACGCTGATCGACAAGATCCGCGACGTTCACTTCCTCGGCATTCGCTCACGCACCCAACTGACCCAGCGGGTGTTCGATGCCGCCGAGAAGCTCGCCGCGGTGGGCTGTTTCTGCATCGGTACCAATCAGGTCGATCTGGGGGCGGCGCTGACCCGCGGTATCCCGGTATTCAATGCGCCCTACTCCAATACCCGCTCGGTGGCCGAGCTGGTGCTGGCCGAGGCGATCATGCTGCTGCGCGGCATCCCCGAGAAGAGCGCCCGCGCCCACCAGGGCGGCTGGCTGAAGTCGGCCAAGAACTCCCACGAGGCGCGCGGCAAGACCCTGGGCATCGTCGGCTACGGCAGCATCGGCGCCCAGCTCTCGGTGCTCGCCGAATCGCTGGGCTTCGACGTCATCTATTACGACGTGGTGACCAAGCTGGGCATGGGCAACGCCCGCCAGGTGGCCAGCCTCGAGGAGCTGCTGGCGCGCGCCGACGTGGTCAGCCTGCACGTCCCCGAGCTGCCCTCGACCAAGTGGATGATCGGCCGCGAGCAGATCGCCCTGATGAAGCAGGGCGGCATCCTGATCAACGCCTCGCGCGGCAGCGTAGTGGTGATCGAGGAGCTCGCCGAGGCGCTCAAGGCCGGCAAGCTGCTGGGGGCGGCCATCGATGTCTTCCCGGTCGAGCCCAAGGGCAACAACGAGGAGTTCGAGAGCCCGCTGCGCGGCCTGCCCAACGTGATCCTCACGCCCCATGTCGGCGGTTCGACCCTCGAGGCCCAGGAGAACATCGGCGTCGAGGTCTCCGAGAAGCTGATCACCTACTCCGACAACGGCACCACCGTGACCTCGGTCAACTTCCCCGAGGTGGCGCTGCCCGCGCACCCCGACAAGCACCGCCTGCTGCACATTCACGACAACGTGCCCGGGGTGCTGTCCGAGATCAACCGGGTGCTGTCGGAGAACGGCATCAACATCTCCGGCCAGTACCTGCAGACCAACGAGAAGGTCGGCTACGTGGTGATCGACGTCGACAAGGCCTACGGCGCACAGGCGCTCAAGGCGCTCAAGCAGGTCGAGCATACCCTGCGCGTGCGCGTGCTCTACTCGGAGACCAACTTCGAGGATTGAGCCAGCCGCTGCTCACGGTTCCACCTGGCCTCGTCACCACCGGTGACGAGGCCTTCTTGTATCGGCTTGACCTGGATCAGGTGGCAGGAGATGCAGCGCCCGTGGTGCTGTCGTAGAATGCCCGCCTCAACCCATGGTCCGCCCTTTGCGAGGGCGACAGCCAGGAGCCAAGCATGCAAGAAAGCGTCGATTCGCCGCGGATCGTGGTCGCGGCGTTGTACAAGTTCGTCACCCTGGATGATTTCGAGGCACTCCGCGAGCCGCTGCGTCAGACCATGCTCGCGCACGGCGTCAAGGGCACCCTGCTACTGGCCCGCGAAGGCATCAACGGCACCGTGGCCGGCAGCCGCGAGGCCATCGATGCCCTGCTCGCCTGGCTCACCGCCGACCCGCGCCTGACCGATATCGATCACAAGGAGTCGTACTGCGACGAGCCGCCCTTCTACCGCACCAAGGTCAAGCTGAAGCGCGAGATCGTCACCATCGGCGTGCCCGATATCGACCCCAACGATACGGTGGGCACCTACGTCGAGCCCGAGCAGTGGAACGACGTGATCAGCGACCCCGAGGTGCTGGTGATCGATACCCGCAACGACTACGAGGTCGCCATCGGCAGCTTCGAGGGCGCCATCGATCCTCGCACCACGACCTTCCGTGAGTTTCCCGACTACGTGCGCCGTCACTACGATCCGGCCCGCCACAAGAAGGTGGCGATGTTCTGCACCGGCGGCATCCGCTGCGAGAAGGCTTCGAGCTTCATGCTCAAGGAGGGCTTCGAGGAGGTCTACCACCTCAAGGGCGGGGTGCTGAACTACCTCGAGAAGGTGCCCGAGGCGCAGTCGCTGTGGCGCGGCGAGTGCTTCGTGTTCGACAACCGCGTCACCGTGCGACACGACCTCAGCGAGGGCGACTTCGAACAGTGCCACGCCTGCCGCATGCCGGTGTCGGTCGAGGAGATGCGCTCCGCCGCCTATGAGCCCGGGGTGAGCTGCCCGCACTGCATCGATTCGCTGCCCGAGAAGACCCGCGCCGCCGCCCGTGAGCGCCAGCGCCAGATCGATCTGGCCAAGGCCCGCGGCGAGCCCCACCCGATCGGCCGCGACCCGCGGGTCATGAAGGAAGCTACCGGCCAACACTGAGCATCTTCTTTCAACCACCGCCTCCCTGGAGGAGGCGGCGGTTTTTGTTATGCTGAGGGCACCAATCGAGAGGATTCACTGCTGTGACGCGCATTGCTGCGCAGCATGTCCCGCCGGCTCAGCTTACCAAGGACGGATGCCATGCCCACCTCAGCGGCCTATCTCATCGTGGTACTGGTGTGGGCCACTACGCCGCTGGCCATCAAGTGGAGCGCCGAAGCCGGCGCGCCGGTGGGCAGCGTATGGCTGCGCATGGCGATTGCGGTGGTGCTGGGGCTGGCGATCCTCTACGCCAGCGGGCGGCGCCTGAGCCTGGCCAGGCGCGCCGTGGCCAGCTACACCGCAGCGGTGCCCGGGGTGTTTGGCGCCATGGCGCTGAGCTATCACGCCTCCCAGACCCTCGCCTCGGGGCTGATGTCGGTGATGTTCGGCCTGGCCCCGCTGCTCTCGGGGCTGATGCTGCAGCTGCTGCCCGGCGCCAACAAGCTGGCCCGCTGGCACTGGATCGGCTGCGTGCTGGGGGTGGTCGGGCTGGCGGTGATCTTCGCCGACTCGCTACAGGTCGGCCGCCAGCAGCTCGGCGCCCTGGCACTGATGGTCGTTGCGGTGACGCTGTTCAGCGGCAGCGGCATCGCCGTGCAGCGCGTGGCCGCCGGCCTGCACCCGCTCAACCAGACCGTCGGCGCGCTGCTGCTGAGCATGCCGTGCTTCGCGGTGCTGTGGCTGGTCAGCGGCGAGCCGCTGAGCGTCTCGCTGAGCCAGCGCGGCCTGTGGTCGGTGCTCTACCTCGGGGTATTCGGTTCGCTGCTGGGCTTTCTGTGCTATTACCTGATCCTGTCGCGCCTCAGCGCCGCCACGGTCGCCCTGGTGACGCTAATTACCCCGGTGCTGGCGCTGGGGCTGGGCATGGCCTTCAACGCCGAACAGCCTTCTGCCTCGATGGTGGTCGGCGCGCTGCTGATCCTGACCGCACTGGGGGCTTACCTGTTCGGCGACCGCTTGGCACGCCTGGCGGCGCCACCGCGTTAGCGATATACATCATCAAGTAAATGACCCTGCGGCCGATATTACCGATAATCTAACGTCAAACGCCCGCTTGAGAGGCGATCACCGAATCCTTGTGAGAGTCCGCCCTTGAGAATTTCCCGCAGCCGCAGCGGCAAACGCGACAACCCGAACGCCCCGGCCCATACCGAGAAGCAGATCGAAGGCACGCTGATCATGCTGATCTACTCCGGCCGCCACACCAAGGCCGCCACGCTCTTCGCCGAGGCCCGGCGCATGCTGCCGGGCGTCGACCCCTTCCAGATGGACCGCGTCGCCAACCGCCTGGCCTCGAAGCTCAAGGAGAACGGCATCGAGCAGTGAGCCGCGCTCAGCCTCTCAGGCGATAGCCGTGGGCATCGTGGCTGCTCGAGGTGGCGAGCTGGGTCGCATCGAGGCGCGCCGCCTCGAGCGCAGCGTGGTTGGGCGTAAAGCCTAGCCCCGGCGCGCCCGACAATTGCATGCGGCCATTCTCGGGGTCGGGGGTGCCGTGGAAGAAGTGCTTGCCGACCTGCCAGATGCCGTAGTGGAACTCCACCGCGCCGCCGTTCATCAGGCCGCACAGCAGATGCATGTTGAAGATCGGCCAGCCGCCGCCGTTGGTCATCGGCATGTTGAAGGCCTGGGCCATGTGCGCGACCTTGATCGACTCGGTGAAGCCGCCGTTGTAGATCACGTTGGGCTGGATGATGTCCACCGCGCGCTCGGCGATGAACTCGCGGTAGCGCCAGCGGTTGCCCTCCATCTGGCCGACCGCCAGCGGCATGCTCACCTGGTTGCGCAAATCGGCCAGCGCGCGCACGTCGTTCTGCTGGATCGGCTCCTCGAACCACAGCAGCCGACAGTCGGCTACCGCCTGGGCCAGCTGGCGCGCCTCGAAGGGATCGAACCAGCAGTTGGCGTCGATGATCAGGTCGGCGTCGTCGCCGATCGCCTCACGCACGCAGCGCACCCGCTCCACGTCGTCCTTCCAGGTACGAGACGGATCGCCGCCCACCACCATCTTGAGCATCTGGTGGCCATCGGCGAGGAAGCGCTTGGCGTGCTCGGCGAGCTGGTCGGTATCGAAGAACGGATAGCCGAAGGTGGCGTAGGTCGGCGCCCAGTCGCGGTAGCCGCCGATCAGCTCGTGCACCGAGCGCTGCTCCTGCTTGCCCCAGATGTCCCACAGCGCGATGTCGATGGCCGACAGCGCATTGGAGATCACCCCGGTATAGCCACGGATATTGAGCTTGCGCCAGACGTGGGCGTGGATGCGCTCACGCGACAGCGCCGGCATGCCGAGCAGTGCCGGCTTGAGGTGATGCTCGATGCAGGCCACCACCGCCGCCGGCAGCATTGCTCCGGTGAGACCGAACCCGCCAATACCGGCGTCGGTCTCGACCTCGACGAATACGAACACGCGGCGCTCCACCGACGCCTCGACGCCGGGCACATCGACGTTGAGGGCATGAATCGAGGCACGAATATCGGTAATACGCATGGCAAGGCTTCCTGGTGACTTATGGTTGTGATCAGGCGCCGCTGGCCAGGCGGCTGGTCTCGTAGAGATGCTCGCGGCCCAGGGCGCCGATCTCGGTGACGCCGAGCAGCGCCAGGTCGCGGCGCACCTCATCGGCCAGCAGGGTCGCGGCATGGCGCACCCCGGCCTCGCCGGCACAGGCCGCGGCGTAGTTGAAGGGCCGCCCGAGGAACACGAAGCTGGCCCCTAGCGCCAGCGCCTTGATCACGTCGCTGCCGCGGCGGAAGCCACTGTCGATCATGATCGGGATATCCGGGACATCGGCCACCACCCGCGGCAGCACCTGCAGTGGCGAGACGGTACCGTCCAGCTGGCGCCCGCCGTGGTTGGAGAGGATGATGCCGTCGACCCCGGCATCACGCGCGCGCACCGCATCCTCGGGGTGCAGCACGCCCTTGACCACCAGGCGCCCCGGCCACAGCCGGCGTACCAGGTCGAGGTACTCCCAGTCGAAGTGGCTGCGGCCGGAAAAGTCGCGGGCCACGTGCCGCGAGATGATCGGCGCGCCGCGCTGGGCGTAGTTGTTCTCGAAGTGCGGCATGCCGTGGCGCAGCAGCGTGCGGCAGAAGGTATCCAGCAGCCAGCGCGGCCGCAGCAGACCGTCCACCGCCAGCCGCGCGGTAGGCTTGAGCGGCGATGAGAAGCCGCTGCGGATATTGTGCTCGGGATTGGGCGGCACCGGATAGTCCAGAGTCACCACTAGGTTCTGGAAACCGGCGCGCTTGACGCGCCTGATCAGCGCCTCGATGGCATCCGGCGTGCCTGGCAGGTAGGCCTGAAACCAGTCGGTGCCGCCGCTGGCGGCGACCTCTTCCATGGGGATCAGCGAGGCGCCGCTGAGAATCATCGGAATGCCGGCATGCTTGGCCGCCTGCGCCAGCACCAGGTCGCCACGGTAGGCGGAGATAGCGCTGATGCCCATCGGCGCGATGCCGAAGGGTGCCTGGTGGGTTTCACCGAACAGCGTGGTCTCGAGCGAGATCGACGAGACATTGACGAAGGTGCGCGGCACGAAGCGGTAGTCGTCGAAGGCACTGCGGTTGGCCTGATAGGTCTTGCGGTCCTCGGCGGCGTTGTACACGTAGCCGAAGATTGGCCGCGGCAGTTTCTTCCTGGCCGCCACCTCGAAATCGTGGAGATTGAGGATACCGGCCAGCTTACGATTGCGTTGCGTCATCGAAGGGTTCCTGCACTCACATGGAGAAGCCGTGCTCATTGAGCGCGGTGGCGAGCTGACCACGCTGCGCCTCGTCCAGCGCCACCAGCGGCGGACGCACCCGGCACCAGTCGGCACTATCGCGGAAGTCGGCGATCGCCGACTTGAGCGCAGGGATCATCGGAAAGCCTTCGAACACCTCACGGGTGGCATTCAGCGCCAGCTGTGCCTGGTCGGCGTCGCTCTGCTGCCACTGCTTGGCCAGTGCCACAATGGCCCGGCCGTTGACGTTGGCGGTGGCGCTGATGCAGCCTGCGCCGCCCTCGCGCATGGTCTGCAGCAGGAACCGCTCGTTGCCGGCATAGACCTGGAAGCCATCGCCGGCGAACTGCTGGATCATCGCCCGGGTGTTATCCCAGTCGCCCGAGCTGTCCTTGATACCGACGAAGGTCTCGGGATAGGCCTTGCGCAGCCGCTCGATCAAGCCGAGGCTGATCGGCACCTGGGCCACCGGTGGGATGTGGTAGAGATATATCTTGAGCGTCGCATCGCCGACCCGCTCGACCACTTCTGCGAAGTAGCGATAGAGGCCCTCATCGGGCACGTTCTTGTAGTAGAAAGGCGGCAGCATCAGCACCCCGTGGCAACCCGCCTGCAGGGCGTGCCGGCTCAGCGTCACGGCGTCCTCGATGGCACAGCTGCCGGTGCCCGGCATCAGTCGGCTGCCCGGTATGCCGGCCTCGACCAGGGCATCGAGCAGCTGCTGCTTGTGACTCACGCTCAGCGAATTGGCCTCGGAGTTGGTGCCGAACACGGCCAGGCCCACGTCGTTGTCGACCAGCCATTGGCAGTGCTCGATGTAGCGTGGCAGGTCGGGGGACAGGTCGTCGTGAAACGGCGTGACCACCGGTGACCACACCTTGCCGCTGGCGCTGCTGGAATTCATTATTTTCTCCTCATAAGAACTTCAATGCATTACACTCTACTGCTTCGTGAGCTTAAAATAGCCAGTTGCAAATGGAAAAGCAAAAGCTTAAAATCAAAACACCGCTTAATAGAAGAAACAACACTAAAATTGACATATAACTCGAACCGAGCCCACATATCGAAGCGCGCATTTTATATATTAAGCCCCTGCATAAAACAACCCTAAATGCTTTTATGAGTGGCTATGAAGTCATGTTAAACTCTTAGCGGACGGACCAAGGTGACAAAATAGGCCATATAATATTACCTATACTAGAAACCAAAAGGATTTTAACAAAACCTCTCAATAGCTGGCGACTCAAGAATATTAAAAGTCGAAAATTGCTTGTCAAGAGAAAATTAATAACATCGAATACAGCACCTAAATGTTAAAAACATTTCTCTCTTGGGCATCAAGCTGGGCTAGCAAACCGGTTTCCCACGCCAAGTAGCGGCGAGAAGCTTCAAAGTTTCCATCATGACGGTCATGGACAAAGAACAAATAGTCGATACAACAAGAATCGCCGGGATAGTTTGGGGTGCTTTCTAGCTCGACTCCATTCTTTTCCCAAGTATCAAAGTCATCCCTCAACCAAGCTACACGCTTAAACCCCAACATCACAAGGTCCGGCTCTAGACAAGCGGCACCATCGGCGTCGCCGACAAGCACTACCAGTTGATTTCTATCGAACTCTGACAACTGGCATTTAAGAATAGACCGATTGACCCAGCGTGATCCAGGCAAGTGTACCTTGCGAAACTTCATCCCTGGTCGAAAGTCCAGCAGTAGCGTATTCGGGTCCATGGCCATCTCAAGATTACTAGCAGGCGGAGCAGTAAGCGCGAAAGAGAGCATCGTTCGCTCAACACAGGAAACCAACCCTGACCACTGTTTCGTCCCTCCACATAGCCAAGCGGTCTCAAAGCCCATCAGAGTAAGCCAAGTGGCAGTAAGCGGAGCGCGGCATTCATCGTCGTCGATAAGCAAGAGGCGTGCACCACGGACACCTACCCATTGATCCGTTGCCTGAATCAGCTGACCACCAGGAGCATGTACTGCACCATTAAGAGTGGCATGCTGATACTCTTCAGCACTTCGCACGTCAAATATATAAGTAGTGCGCTGATCATCATCCAGCCATGATTGCGCCGTCCGTGTATCTATTGACTGAGCGCCATGCTTCATGGCGAGTTGGCGTGCAGCAGCACCGCTCGAGGCACTTGATCGGACAACACGTGGATAATGGCGAGTACTGCCATGCTCAAGCTCAAACCCTGCCAGCCGCCAGCCTTGAGTTCCATTCTCTAGTGCGAAGACAGGGTTATCGATATCCAGCCACTTCAAGGTCTGCGCACCAATAATACTGCGAGTGCGCCCTGCACAGTTAATTACAACTGGTGATGTAGTATCGCCGTCAAGTATTGATGATAGCCGCTTGGCCAACTCGCCATTGGGGCAACAAATACCACCCGGAATGTTCATCTTATGGTATTCATCAATCGGACGACCATCAATCACAAAAAAACTTTTTCCTTGTTCTTTCCAATCAGCTAGCGTCGATGCATTTATCGGCGGGGTGCTAAAGCATTTATGTACCAATTCACCAAATGTTTTACTCACTACATTGACGCCTGAAAAAACGCCATAGCCAGCTGCTTGCCAGGCCTTAACGCCACCACTCAAAAACGACAGTTTACAATAACCTAGGGATTGTAGGCGACGCACAGCGTATCTTGCGCGACCTTCATCTCTCTCGTCAGTAACTACGATTGGGACTCCATGACGCGGCACTAACCGCCCAATGCACGCCTCTAGTCGGCTGAGGGGAATATTAACGGCATGGAATGGGTGGCCCAGGCCAAATTCACCTAACTCACGAACATCGAGAAAAGCAATTTCTTGTTCATTATTTGCTAGGTGATGTTTAAGAGCTTGTGCAGTGATAGCAGTCATATTCGGCTCACTTTATCATCCGGTATCCGGCAGGTCGAACCAAAAAATACGGCCCTTCAAGAGGGCCGAAGTGATAAGAAAGATATTTATTAATCACTCAAAGATTGTAATGAGCGACGTTTACGACGCTGCTTAGCCCAAGCAGTGAAGCCCATAGAGAACACAATGACACCAATAATAGCCATAGCCGCAGGACGGTCAAACAAGTAGGTGAAATCGCCACCACTTACCTGATTAGAGCGCAGCAGTTGCGTTTCAACCAGACCACCTAATAGCAAGCCTACCACTACCGCTGCCACAGGGTAACCATAACGTGCCATCATCCAGCCAATCACTGAGAATACAAATAAGGTAATGGGACCTGCCATACTTCCATCTACCGCATAGGCGCCGAAGCAAGCCACCGAAAGAACCGTTGGAACTAGATAACGCAGTGGAACTCTCACTACAGAACTGGCAACGAACACAAAGCCTAGACCGACGCCTAACAGCAAAATCCCCTGGGCAAAATTAGAGAACAAGATCGCATAAACAATTTCCTGATTATTAGCGATAAAGCTAGGCCCACCAACGATGTTGTGCATGGCAAAAGCCGCTAGCAGTATAGCCGTCGCCCCCCCCCCAGGGATGCCCAGTGCCAACATAGTAGCCATAGCACCACCCTCCGAACTTGAGTTGGCACTTTCTGCAGCTACAACACCCTTTGGATTACCTTCACCGAAGGTTTCAGGATTGTCATCTCCTCGCTTAGTATAAGCATACGAGAGCAAATTAGAAATCGAGGACCCGACCCCTGGAATCGCCCCTATAAAAACCCCAATGAAAGAACCACGGAGAATGACAACAGGGTGCTTGAATGCCAACCTAAATCCATAGAATATTTTCCCAGCATTAATCCCCCGCTTGGACTCATCTTCTACTAGAAAATTAGAATTCACTAGATTAAATAACTGGCTAGCAGCCAGCAGTCCCATCATTGCTGGCACAACAGGAATACCGTCGAGTAGCCAAGGCACGCCCATAGTGCCTCGCATATAGCCGGCTGTATTCATTCCTACGGTACCCAATATTAAACCAAATATTCCGGCCAATATGCCCCGGGTCATATGCTTGCCGGCTAGCGACCCGAGCAGCAGAATACCCCACAGCGCAATTACGAGCATCTCGAGTGGCCCAATACCGAGTACGATATCGGCCAGCGGTGAAATAACTAGAAAGAGCACCGAATAGCTCAGTAACATGCCAAAAACTGATGAGGTCAGCGCAACCCCCATGGCCTCGTTGTGTCGTCCATCCCGAGCCATCGGGTAGCCATCAAAAGTCGTTGCGACTGCTGATGACGTCCCGGGGATATTCATAAGAATAGCGGGCACGGACCCACCAAAGCCTGCACCAGTATACATTGAAGTAAGAAAAATAATGGCCGGCAGGAAATCCATATAAAGAGTGGCCGGCAAGAAAATCGCCATGGCCATGGTAATAGAAATACCTGGCATAGCACCAAATACCAAGCCGATAACTAGCCCGGGTATAACCCACAGCCAGGCATCAGGGGAGGAGGCCAGTAACTGTAATGCCGCGCTGGAAGCGACTAAATCAATCATAATGGACCTCAGAAAATCAGCGTGTACATGGGATAAGGTATCAGCGCATTAAAGCCAACTACAATCAATGTGGTCGCAATCGGCGGGTAAATCACCAAAGATAATAGGCGACGCTCACCACATATGAACAACCCCAAAGTAATAAAGAGCCAGCTGGCTACGTCAAAGCCGATACGATCTAACAAATAGACATAAGCCCCAAAGCAAACAATTAAGAGCGCTATCCAACCCAGCTCGGACCAGCTTTGCGTTGTCGCCTGCTCACCTGGCTTGACATCCAGCCGGGTCTGTTTATTACTCGTCCCCTTATCTGGATCTGCCCTTCGAACAATCTGCGGTAGAATCGCAAAACATAGCATCAACGCTATGATTACCGCAGGCAATACAAAAAGAATGTTATTGACATGTGTCGAGGTGGCAAGTGTATCACGCAAGTATGCCGCACAAATTACGGCGATCACAGTGACGACCAGCAAGTGCCCCCAATCGACTGTATAATGATTATTGCCGATTCGCATGGCAGAATACTCCACGACCGAAAGCAAAAATAAAAACCCGCCCCCTAGCCAATAGCTGGCCAGAGGGCAGACGCATTAAGATTCGCGAAGTAGATCGATATGCCGCTCGAGTGATTCGAAATTAGCCAAGTAGTCTTCCTGAGATTGTTCAGGACCATACCAAGTAGTGGCCAACTGCTGTTCTTCTAGTGCCTCGATGCACTCAGGGTTTTTGGTAGCACGCTCAATAGCATCAACCAGTATTTCGTAACGGTCAGGGTGCTCATCAACAAATGCTCTGGATACCACCCAGCCACGCTGGGAACCCTCAACACTCTCGACTTCCTCACTAATAGACTCAGAAAGCTCACCGGACGACATGGTATCTGGGAAAACATCAACTCGATCCTGAGAAAATGCCATCAGCGGTTTAATTCGATCCGCAAGTGGCAGGAAGCCCTCACCGCCTACGAAAGCAACATCAACATGTCCCCCAGCAGCAGCGTTACGGGCCGGTCCACCCCCGTCATAGGTCACTAGGCGGATAGCAGAGCTATCGATGCCTGCCGCGTTCAGCATTAGCATCAAGTTGAGATAATCTGCAGAGGCCGGCTGCACACCTAGGCTGAGACTGCGAGGATCTTCGCGCAAGCGTGAGATTACCTCCTCCATATTCTCCAAATCTGAGTCACCCGGCGCCGCAGCTAACGTGAAATCTCGCGACGGTAGGTTGATCATCTGGAAATCATCTGCCGAATATGGGGCATCTTGCAGCAGGATGGTCAATGGAATGTAAGGGGCGACAGAATTGCACTGCAGCGTGTAACCGTCATTGGGCTGCTGCAGAAAATAAGTATTCCCTAACTGGGTCCCAGCGCCAGGGCGATTGGCCACGCTCAGCGGCTGACCAAGTTCTTCTTGAAGGAAAGGAATAAAGGCCCGAGCCAGTCGATCATTGTAGCCGCCGGTAGCAAAAGGCACCACCATATTAAGCGGGCGCTCGGGCCAACCGTTACTCTGGGCCATCAACATAGACGGGGCAAGCACAGTCGAAGCGGCACCTGCGGCGGCAAATTTCAGAACGGTTCGGCGTGAGTAGTTTGTCATTATGATGCCTCCCTAAGAGTCATTTAGCGATACTAGTCGCTGCTGGCGTTAAAACTGTCTTGGCTCGGCCGCTCATGCATATGGTGCAATAGCTAGAGCACCACCAGGCCATGCGGACAAGAGGGTAGTCTACGAGCCACTAGCCTCTTGAATGTAAGCCCCGCCATAGTCAACTGTCAACAGTATTCAGATATATTTGTCGAAGCGTTTCTATCACTGCTCGCGTAACTGCAGCAGTGTCTGCTTGACCGCCCAAATCTAATGGTAGAACTGCGTCCACACGCCCAGTGACAGACTCGATAGCCTGCATCAGGCTGTCGGCAGCCTTGTGCTCACCCAGATACTCGAGCATCAAGCTAGCGGTCCAGAACGCGCCAATAGGATTGGCCACACCCTTGCCGGTAAGATCGAAAGCTGTGCCGTGGATCGGCTCGAACATCGATGGAACGCTACGCTCAGGGTTGAGGTTACCGGTGGCGCCGATGCCCAGGCTACCGCCCAGTGCCGAGGCCAAGTCGGAGAGGATGTCGGCATGCAGGTTGGTGGCAAGTACCGTGTCGATGCTACTGGGATCTAGCACCATGCGTGTGGTCATGGCATCGACTAGCATCCAGTCGACATCGAGCTGCGGATAATCTCTGACCACCTCTTGGCACACTTGATCCCACATCACCATACCGTGTCGCTGGGCGTTGGACTTGGTGACGATGGTGAGCCGCCGCCGTGGTCTTGTCAGCGCTGCCTCGCAGGCAAAGCGAGCAATGCGCTCAATGCCGCTTCGTGTGAACACCGCCACGTCCATTCCAACCTCGAGCGGCAGCCCGCGGTGTGCCCGGCCACCCACACCGGCGTATTCTCCCTCGGAGTTCTCGCGCACGATCAGCCAGTCGATCGCCTCGCCTAGGGTCGACCTAAGGGGCCCGGAAATTCCGGGCAGCAAGCGAGTGGGACGCACGTTGGCGTATTGGTCGAGCCCCTGACAGATCGCTAAACGCAAGCCCCATAGGGTGATGTCATCGGGGATTTGGGTGTCGCCCACCGCACCGAAGTAAATGGCGTCGAAGCCACACACCCTCTCGACGCCATCTGCGGGCATCATCACGCCATGCTGGCGATAGTAGTCGGATCCCCAGTCGAACCATTCGATATCTAACGAGAAGCCACCGTCTGCCTTGGCCAGGGCCCGCAGCACCTCGCAGCCGGCCCCGATCACCTCCGGCCCAATGCCGTCCGCAGGAATCGCGGCAATCCTATGATTACGCATGGCGAGCTTCCTTATCAATGGCAGATAGCATGCCGTCGACCATATCGCTTAGGCGACCAGTACCACGAATGTCAGGCGTGCGCTTGGCTGGGTCTGCGAGAGCTGCCTCAATGCCTTTGCGCATCAGGTCGGCTGTGGCCTGGGCTTCAGGCAGCCCATGGCGGCGACCCAGCCACTCAATGAGCATGCGCGTCGACTCTATCATGGCGTAGGGGTTAGCCAGTCCAGTCCCGGCGATGTCGGGTGCTGAGCCGTGGGTCGCCTGGGCCATGGCGATGTCACCGCGGCCGATGCACAAACCGGGTGCCATGCCCAGGCCCCCCACCAGGCCGGCGGCCTCGTCGGTAAGGATGTCGCCGAACATGTTGGTGGTGACCACTACGTCGAACTGCTGAGGATTACGGATCAAGTGCATGGCGAAGGTATCGACGATGGCTTCGTCAACAGTCACATCCGGATAGTCCTCCGCCGCCTTATAGCACTCCTCGACAAACATGCCGCATCCCAACTTGTAGACGGTGTTCTTGTGCACGACGGTGAGACGTTTGTTGCGGGCACGCGCCAGCTCAAGAGCCGCAGTGGCAACCTTGCGGCTGCCCTCGCGGGAAATCACGCGCACCGAGATGGTCACTTCCTCGGTGGGTCGAAACTCGCCTGAACCAGCGACCACATTGCGGTCGGGCTGGAAGCCCTCGTTGTTCTCGCGCACGATCACTAAGTCGATATCGTCGTAGATGCAGCCAATATCCGGGTAGGAGCGGGTCGGCCGCACGTTGGCGAATAGGTCAAACTTCTTGCGCAGGATGGGGTGCGGGTTGATCGCACCGTCCACCTTGGGATACTCGCGGTGGCCTATCGGCCCCAGTATGAAGCCATCAAAAGTGGCCAGCGTTTCCAAGGTGCCCTCGGGCATGGTGGTGCCGAGTTCGTCGAGGGCTTTGCGCCCCAGGGGCATATGCCTCCAGTCGATTGACAGCCCACAATGCTCGGCTGCAGCCTGAGCCACCTGAACCGAGGCCGGCACGATTTCATGGCCGATGTCGTCGCCGTTGAGGACGCCAAGAGTGAGGTGATGCTGTGACATGCTGCTCTCCTTTCGAATCGTCGTGGTTGTGTGACGCAGCGAGTTCAACGTGGCAGGCTGGTGGCGGCCAGCTTGCCGACGCTAGTCATCTCGGGCAGCGTCCAAGCCTGTGCGAGCAGCGCTTCACAGGCGGCCTCGCCGATCACCAGCACTGCCTGGCCACGAAATTTAGTGTCGATCTGCTCATTGGTGAGTGGTTTCTCGAGCGAACCGATGGCGCGCTCGATGTGCTTCTCCAGGCGCTCTCCGCCCTCCAACGTCACGGTAATGGTGACCGAGGCTTCGTGGCAGGCCTTGTCCGTAGTTACCTCGACCTTACGGCGCATGGCCATCAACTCGGGATCGGTGACAGCCTCGTCGGTGAAGGCAGTGGGTGAGCCATCGCCGCGTAGAAGGGCCGCCGCCGCCGAGTGAAAGACACTGAACTTACCCTCAAGGCCGGTCTTAGGCTCGGTTTTGCCGGTGAGCTCCAGCACCAGTGGATGCGCCACCAGTTCAACGCGCGATATCTTCCCCACGTCGTCGCCTAACTCCTCGCGGAGCTGGATGCAGCCATCGATGGCGGGATGGATCACGATGCCGCATGCGAACGGCTTGTAGGAGTTGAGGCCAGCTTCCCAGGTCTCGCCCAGCGCGCCGAGAATCTCGTTATAGTCCTGCTTGTCCGACATCACGCTGGCGAAGCCGCGCGGCGCTTCAATGGCATGCTCGGAGGAGTCAAAGTTGGCATGGGCAAGGTAGGCAGCCACGGCACCGTTCTGGGCGGCACGCCCTGGATGGAAGCTTTTGCACATAGTGCCGAACATCTCGCGGAAACCCGACGACTGGGTAGCCGCGATGCCCAGTGCCCACGTCATCTGCTGTACGCTCAAGCCCAGCAGGCGACCAACCGCGGCGGCGGCGCCGAATACCCCGGCGGTGCCGGTGATATGCCAACCGCGATCATAGTGGTGCGGGTAGACCGAGTTGCCGATCCGGCACTCGACCTCAATGCCGACAATCAGGGCATTGAGGAACTCCCGGCCAGATACCGGACGGGTCTCGGCCACCGCCATCAATGCCGATGCCACCGGCCCCGCTGGATGAATGATGGTTTTAAGGTGGGTATCATCGTAGTCGAGCACATGCGAGGTTATGCCGTTGAGCAGCGCGGCGTGCAGCGCGTCGAGTTTTTCACCCCGGCCCAGCACCGTGGAGGTCGGCTGACCCGAAAATGGCGTCACCGCTGCCAGCGCGCGGTCGACTGTCTCATGGCGAGCACCGCCTACCGCGCAACCCAGCCAGTTAACGAAGGTGCGTACGCCTTCGCGCTGTATATTGGCGGGAATCTTTTCCAAATCGCAGTCGACGATCCATTCAGCCAGTGCACGAGTTACATCGGAGCGCAGGGACATAATTTATTCCTCTTGGTTGGAGCGACACGCTGCCACTGCTGAAGCAGCATGTTGCGTTTGGCGCCACACCACGCTAGCCAAACGCGCCGCGCAGTCGCCTTGCGAGTCGTTCGAACAAGGTAAAAGTCACTAAGATGGTGGAGGCGATCACCGCAATACGCATCACGTGAAAAGCCGCAACCACCTCAGCATCCAGATTCATCACCTTTGCGGTGATCACCATCTCGGTCACCGCAGCCGGAGCCAGCGCCAGGAAGCTGGTCACGTACGGAAGCCCGCTCAGGGCCGCCATGATCCAGGCAGCTCCAGCGGACGCCATGATCATGTAGGCTGATACTGCCAGCGCCGCCGCCACCACCCGCGGGAGACGAAACAGTAGTGCGCGCTTGAACCGGCAACCCAGCGAAATGCCTATCAGCCATTGCGCCAGCACAATCAATAGTTCGGGCACCGCCACTATTAGCATGCCCGACCCACTCAACGCCGCGCCCAGGAAAATCGGCCCCACCAGCCAAGGGTTGGGAAATGGCAGCGGACGAATCAGTAGCGCAGTGGCCAGAGCCAGTCCCAGCGCCAGAGCCAGGGCAACCAGTGAGCGGCTAGCTTGTGTGGCACTCTCCACCAGCACGCCGGGCTCGCCGAAAGCGAACACCATGACAGGCACCACTGCCACCACAGAGGCCACACGGATCGCATGCATCAGCGAAACTACGTCGGGATCGCCGCCGCGCTGCTGAGCCACAGTGGCCATGTCGGCCATCCCCGCCGCCGCCGTAGCGAAGAACGCCGTGCGCGCATCAACCCGTGCCAGTGGCATCAAGAGCAGTGCTGCAAGCATGGTCATGACTATTATGAAAAGCGTGCCGAAGAACATCGCCGGCAACAGGGCAAGGGTGGTGGCCAGTGCGGCGGCGGTCATGCGCATACCAATCGCCAGGCCCACTACCACTTGCCCAACCTCGCGCCCCCTCGGCAGCCCCATAAGCCTGAGCCCAGCAATCGACGCCCCCGCACAAGCGAGAAACGGCCCTAACATCCAGGGCAGCGGTACTCCCAGCGCGCTCGCCACCCCACCGCCCATAGTGCCGATCACTATGGCCAAGACCATATCAATCCGCTGACGCGAGGTATCTGATGGAGCGCTGTTGATCATGGGCGTATCGCGAGCCTTCTCGATCTTGGTGATGCACCGGCCCTACCGGGTGCACGTAGTATTCTTGCCACAAGTAACCATGCCCAGCCGTAAACTGTCAACAATATTCAGTACCCCGAGACAAACACACTCGTTTAGTTAGCTGTAATGGCGATGAAAGTTATGCTAAAGTATTAATTGAAAATTGCTTACAGTTAACAAACCAAGAGCGACAACCGTGAACACTCTAGCCCCCGCAAACGGCCCGCTGCAGGCCCACTCGCTGACTAACCTTGCCCAGCTTGAGATTGAGCGCATGATTCTTGGTGGCCTATTCATGCCGGGGGAGCGCATCAATGAGAACGCGCTGGCCAATCAGCTAGGCATCAGCCGAGGCCCCGTGCGAGAGGCATGCCGAACTCTGGCTGCTATGGGGCTGGTACAGTTGATCCCCAACCGGGGTGTATTCATTCGGGTGATCAGCGAGGAGGAGGCACGTGAGGTATATGAGATTCGTGCCGGGATCTTCGGCTATGCCGGCATGCTACTGGCCCAGCGGATCGACGACTCGCAACTGGCCTACCTAAAGCAGTTGATAGAACAGATGGAGGAGGCTGCTCGGGCCAACGACTTTGATCGCTACTACGCACCGAACCTGACTTTCCACGACTTCCTGGTGTCGGCGACCGGTAACCGGCGACTGATCACGACCTACCACGACCTCGTGCGACAACTGCACCTGTTCCGTTCGCGTGGCCTGGTCAGCGGTGACGGCATGCTCGACTCCAATCGCGAACATCGCGAGATCGTGACGGCGCTCGAGGCTCGCGACGCTCTGCGCAGCTTAGAGGCAATGACCGGGCACGTCGAGGCCGGACAGCTCCGCGCCCTTGGCAAGGCAACCAGGACCGTGCTCGTATAACGTTGAGGGGTTACGGCACTATCGGGTACTGGAGGTTCTGAGGTCGTGCGGTTTGCCTTTGAGATTCTCGGCAAGCGTCATCAGGCGGGCCTTTGCCTGCCATACATGGGCCTCCATGGCCGCGGCCGCCTTGTCGGCGTCGCCCTCCTCCAGCGCCGCAAGAATCTGGTGATGTTCCTGATTGGACTGGTGTATACCGGCAGTGATCAACGAGAGGTGACGAAAAAGCTTGAGCTCGCGGGCAAAGCGTTCGCAAAGTTCGAGCAAGCGCGCATTGCCGGCCACCTCATGGATTAGGCGATGGAACTCCAGGTTGCCGTTGAAGTAGCCTTCGCGGTCACCTTCCTGTTCGCAGCGATCCATGAGGGCAACTTGATCCCGTAGGCGTACCAGCAGTTCGGGGGTCATATTGCGAGCCGCTCCCGCCACCCCGGCACGCTCCAGCGCAGCTCGAATATCATAAATCTCCAGTGCGTCCTCGACATCGATCACTCGGACGTAGGCGCCACGATTCTGGATCATCTCTACCAGCCCCGCGGCAGCTAGGCGCCCGATCGCCTCGCGGACCGGCCCACGGCTTATCCCAAAGCGCTTGGCAAGCTGCGAGTCATTGAGACGCTCGCCGGTCTCCAGCTCGCCGGTGATAATCATCCCTTCGATCTCTCGAAAGGCCAGCTCGGTAAGAGACGGAGCACGTATGCTCCGATTCGCCAGTGCTTTTACAACTTTAGATCTATCCGTCGAGAGCGCCATATGGTCACCACTGAAAGGTCATTTGGTCGACAGTGGACAATATTATACCGCAAGCCCTCAACATAGGCGATTGCCAGTAAGCCACAGATCTAAGCCATAAAGCCTAATAAAGCCTCGGCTGTCTCGTCCGGACATTGCTCCGCTGGATAATGACCGGAGGCCAGCGGGACGCCGGTCACGTCGCTTGCCCATTCACGCCAGGCCTCGACTGGCGCGAAATGACGACCAACATGGCTATTTTCCCCCCACAACGCCAGCAGGGGACATTCGACGAAACGCTTGCCGCGGTCCGCTGCATCGAGTTCAAAGTCGATAGTGAGTGTCGCACGGTAATCCTCACACACCGCATGGATATTCTCCGGTGTGCAGCAGCGGATGTATTCAGACATCGCCTCCTCCGTGAACGGCCCAAGACCGACACCCTTCTTGGCCAGCTTGTAGCGAATGTAGTACTCAAGGTCAGCCCCAAGCAGCTTCTCGGGAAACGGCGCAGCCTGAGCCATGAAGAACCAGTGGTAGGACTCGGTGGCCCAGCCTTTACTGATGTGTGTCAGCAAGTGATGAGTAGGCACGATGTCGAGCACCGCTAGTCGCTGGACCTTTTCCGAGTGGTCGAGCGCCATGCGATGCCCTACACGCCCCCCCCTATCGTGACCAGCCACCCTGAAGCGCTCAAATCCTAATGCCTCCATTACCTCGATCTGGTCCTGGGCCATTGCGCGAAATGAATAAGCGCCATGGTCAGGGCCACCCTCGGGCTTACCGCTATCGCCATAGCCGCGTAGATCAGGGGCAACAACCGTAAAATGACGGGCTAGTTGCGGAGCGATCTTGTGCCAGCTTACATGGGTGAGAGGGTTACCGTGCAGCAGCAGCAAAGGTGGCCCTTCACCACCGCACACTAAGTTGATATCGGTTCCTGAGGTAGTAACCTGTACCTGATGGAAGCCGGGAAACATGTCACCCGCTATGGGCCGGGCAGAGGGAGGGAGGCGTAAACATTCATTCATGGACATGTCCTTCTTGTGATGATGACGGTGTCACAGTTAGCGTTTCGAATCGCCTGCCTCTCCCTCGACGACCGCTTCAGGCCAGAGCGCGTCTGCCAGCCGCAGCCATAAGGCGGCGACCGGCGCGGCGAAGAGGTTGACGACGAAGATACGTACGGTCTGAAAAGCGACCACATGGGCGATCCCAAACCCGAGTGCCGCAGCGGTGATGACCATCTCGGCGACTCCACCTGGTGCGCCTGCCAGAACCATCACGGGCACCGCGACCCCCAGCGGAAGCGCCACCAATATCGCCGAGACAATAGTCAACACCGATGTGAATAGGGATGCAGCTAGTCCAGCGGCGACCAAGCGCGGCATGCGTGCCACATCACGACGTTCGAAACGAGAGCCCAGCGCCAGTCCAATCGCCACCTGACCGGCGATGAAAAGAGGGTCGGGAATGCCTACGTCGAGTCCAGTAGAGACGGTGGTCGCCACAGAAACGGCCAAAGCCCCGACGATGAAAGCATTTCGGACTCCCAAACGATCGATGCTCCACCCCAGCAAGAACCCAAAGCCCAGCACGACCAATGTACCCAGGCCCAGCGCGCCTCCAGCCAACGGCACCGCTTGCGGGCTTGAGGTCTCATCAAGAAATAGCGCCATCGCAAGCGGCAAGATCAACACCAGCGAGCTCAGCCGCAGCGCCTGCACTAGTGCAATGGCGGTGCTGGCACCCTCTGCCTTACCGCCAAGGAAGGCCATTTCCGCCACCCCACCGGGCAGGTTGGCGAGCAGTGCGGTATGTCGATCCAGCCGAGCCCAGCGCGCCAGCAGCAATGAACCCAGCGCCGACATCACCAATGACCAGAGCGAAAACAGCACCATCCACGGTATCAGCCAGGTCAGCGAGACCAGAATTGCAATAGTAAAGCTCTGGCCAATCGCCGCACCCAGCACCACCTGAGCCCATTGGCGCACCGCCTTGGGCTCAGGCAAGGCGTGGCCGGTCAGTGCCGCCAGTGCGCTGATCAGCATCGGGCCGAGGATCCATGGCAAAGGGACCCCAACTACCGCACCTTGGTAGCCCGCAGTCAGCGCTAACACTAGCACCCCGGCAACAATTAGCGCACGTGTAGCAATCACGGCATGAACCGACCGCCGTTAACGTGCACTGTCTGGCCCGTGACGTAGTAGTCTCGCGGGTCGGTAAACGGCAACACTAGACGTGCCACGTCCTCACTGCTGCCCACAGGCCGCCTCTTGCCGGTCTCGGCTGCGGTAGGGTTGGATTGACCGGGCTTGCGCTCGGTCTCGATGGTGCCTGGCACCACGCAATTGGCACGAATCCGCCCAACGCCCTCCTCGGCCAGAGCTCGTGTCAGTCCAATCAGGCCAGCCTTGGCGGCTATCACATGGGGACGCTCGACCTTGGGCACGTGGGCGCTCAATCCACCGAGATTGACGATCGCCCCCTGGCGCCCCTCCGGCAAGCGACGGAAAAACTGCTGCGCGGTCAGGAAAGCCCCTGTCAAGATTACGTCGATTACCTGCTGCCATTGCTCACGGGTGATGTCTACCAGTACGTTGTGCGGTCGGCTAGCCGCTCCATTGATTAGTATCGAAGCTGTACCGAGTCGTGCCTCTGCATGGTCAAAGATAGCCTCCACATCGCGTTCATTGTCGACCGAAGCCAATAGCCCAGAAACGGCATTGCTTTCGCCACCAAGCACTTCCAGCGCCCGGTCCAGCGCCGCGCGGTCAGCGCCGCCGACAATGCATACCCTGGCGCCGTGATGCCGCAGGCCTTGGGCAATTGCTAACCCGATGTTGCGTGTCCCACCGGTTACCACGGCAGTATGCCCCTGCAGGTCCAAGGTCCAGCTCATGATTCGCCTCTCGTTTCGTTCACAGCAAAACGACTGCCCGGGACCACGGCACCGGGACAGTCGTAGTTCAGCACTTCGGTGAAGCTCAAGCGCTCATCAGTTTGGTCAGTTCGCGCACCGAGGAGAGTGACTCTAGGTTGCGCACCGCCTCAATCAGCGCCTCAGTCTTCTCTTCGCTCCAGCCGGCGAACTCGGCACATCCGCGGAACTTTTCAGCAGCTTCGTCGTAGCTCATCGGATTGGCCGGGCTACCCTTTCCAAAATCGGCGCGGCCAGAGATGGTGCGGCCATCCTTGAGATGGATGTCGATGATGGTGGTCATCTTGTCGTAGCCCGCGGCCTCAGCCTCTGGATGCACACCAAAATGAACACGACCGATCATCTCCTGCACGTCGTCACGATTGACAACCTCATCGGTAAATTCCGGCAGACTGCCACGGCGCTCAAGCAGCAAAATCGCCATGCAAAACTCCATGGAAAACTTAGCTTGCAGCTCGTTCTTAGGGCGATGGTGAATCAGCGCGTTGGGCATGTTGTGATTGGTGCCCACATCGACGTAATCAACCTGATCAGGCTTGATGTCATGCTCAAGGATCAGCTCCATCATTTTAGTCATACCCGGGTGGGTCAGCGAGCCAGAGGGGTTCGGCTTGATGGATACGCCCGGTTCAAGGAAGGTCCATGGCGAGCCAAGCTTGCCCGAGATCGCTTCAAGCATGTAACCACCACCATGTGCCTGGAAGAAGCCGCGCGGCGACTCAAGGATCTTGTCAGTGGCAGTCCAGCCTGCACGTGCAAAATCGGTAGCCACCACACCCGACTCAGACGATCGACCAGCGTGGAATGGCTTGGTCATAGTGCCAAAATTCTCGCGCAAGCCTGCCGACTGGCTGGCGGCAATTGCCAATGCACGAAGCGTAGTTTCCTCGTCGAGGTCCAGCAAGCGTGCAGCAGCAGAAGCCGCGGCCAAGGTGCCGCATGTAGCAGTGGCATGAAAACCATGCTGATAGTGGCGTGGCGAAATCGCTTCAGCGACCTTGGTCTCGACCTCAACCCCAATATGATAGGCCAGCATCAGATCCTTGCCACTCATGTCCTGGGTTTCGGCAATCGCAAGGGCTGCCGGCAGGCAGGGCGCAGTCGGGTGCGTCAGCAAACCATAAACGCGATCTGGCCCTACTGCGAGCTGGGTGTCATCGTAATCGTCGGCGTGGATACCCACACCGTTAGCAAAGGCCGCGAAGCGCTCCGGCACGCGCATGCCAGTACCGATCACGGTAGCCTCGCCGGATACGCCCTGGCCCTTCAGATATTGCTGCACGATACGACCCGACTCAGCAACCGACCCAGACAGCGCCAGGCCAATCCCGTCAAGGATCGACTTCTTACCGACTTCGATCAACTCAGCAGGCAGCGAATCGTAGTCAATGTCGCGAATGAACTGCACTACTTCTCGAGTCAAACCCTCACCGTGCTTGGATTCGATATCCGGGGTGAACTTCTCGATGGACGCTTTGGTGTTCTCTGACATATGGGCTCCTTTAGATCGAACCAGTTAACGTTGTGAAAGGAGGGAGTCTCCCGCCCCGGCATGAATTCGCTCAAATACGACTATCGACGCCCATCTGCCTTCTGTCAACTGTTAACAGTTATTTGGCCGATTTTTTTGCTCCCACGCCGGCCTGTAGCTTGGCCAGCCGGGCTTCACAAAGCCATGGCAACGCCCTGAATAAAATAGAAACCGCCGATGGCGGTGACGATCCAACGCGTCCAGGTACGGAAATTGGCATCTGTGAGGCGCTGCAGAATGCGGTTACCGGCCTGAGTACCCAGCATTGCGAAGGGGGCAGCAAGGAGGATCATAGTCCAGTCCCCCTTGCTCAAGCTCAATGCGGCCCCTAGGTAAAACACGATCTTTATACCGTGCGATATCACCTGGATCATCGCCTTGGTGGCCACCACCTGACGCCGATCCATGTTGGTGCGGATAAAGAAGATATCGATCAGCGGTCCCGACAAGCCAGCGGCGATGGTCAACCCTCCTGCCACGAAACCACAGCCCATAGCATGACTAGCTTTCGCTGCATTAAAGTGGAACCAGGCCTTGGGCATCCATACCAGGATCGGCATCAGCCCGATCAGTAGCGAGACAGTCACGGCATTCGGCGTGTAGTTGACCAATAGCAGGCAGATTGCGGCTATTACCACACCGAAAGTCATAAGTGACACGATTCTCCATGCTATGAAACGCCGTGAAAGCCAGGCCCGAGAAGCATTAGCTGTAAGCTGGATGACACCATGTACCGCAATCGCCGTAGCAACGGGGAACAGTATCAACAGAAACCAGAGCAGCACCAGCCCACCGGCCATGCCAAAAACACCTGATAACGCCGAGGTCATAAAAACCACGGCCACAAACAGGAAACCTGATACTAATGACATCCAATATCACCTTTAGAGGGCTGAATCTATCGGCATGTAATGACCACCTGGTTTCTGCAGACCCTACGCAGCTAATGCCGGGTGTGCCCGGGGTAGCCACATAGCCCAACGGCTGATGTGGCCGCTCTTCGTTGTAGTACCGAATCCAGCGGCTGATGACCGCTCGGGCCTGGCCCAGCGACTCGAACCGATGTTGCCAAATGCACTCTTCCTTCAAGGACCGGAAAAAGCGCTCAACGAGCCCGTTCTGTTCCGGCGTATAGGGCGTCGTGAACTCCTGGGTGAGTCCGTAGGCCTTCACCGTCCCGGTATAGTGTCGGCTGCTGAAGACAAGACCATTATCGGAGCGCAGGGCCAACGGCTGATGAATACGGCCCAGTGCGCCGAATCGATGCACCTGAGCCTCTTCCAGCGCCGCTTCAGCGGCCTTGCTGCTGCCGTTTTCCGATAGTGGCCAGCCAAGGATCTCCCGCGTGCAGCAGTCGATGATTACCGCCAGGCTGGCCCGCCGATCCTTGCCGCACCACACATGCGTTAGATCGGTGGCCCAGCGCTCATCTGGCCGTGAGGCCACAGACGGCAGGCTCCTGGCGCGCAGTCAAAGGCCCTAAGATCGCTTGCGCACCTTCCAACCCTTCAGTTGAAGGATGCGCTGAATCGGCTTACGGTTCTCACCAAGCACGCAAGCTAGACGGCGATAGCCGGGGTGGGAAACCGCTCCAGGGCCAGCTTCACGCGCGCTGCCAGGTCGGCATTGATCACACGACGCCGCGGCTTGGGGCGGTAATACAAGGTCCGCCGGGGAAGCCCCAGCCATCGACAAAATGTGACGAGCGATACCACATGGCCTTCCTCAGCCAGCTGCGCCTGCAACGACCTCACGAGTTCTCGTCCTCGTCGAGCAGGCGCTTGACGGGGTTATCGTCATTCATCCTGTCCTCCTGATGGCTGCACTATAGCCTGTGCAGCTCAGAAGGGGGCACTTCAGGATCTCGCTGGCCTGCTTCAACTCCCGGCCCTCACGCTCCAGCACTTTGATTCGCTCACGCTTGGTGGTAATCATGCCCTCCCTGCTCCCGGCGTCGCGTTCAGCCTTGCGGACCCAGCTACGCGGGGTTTCTCGTGTACACCCGATATTGGCGCAATGACACCGATAGCCGCCTACTGCGTGGGATAACCGGCCTGATGCTGGAAGACCATACGAGCCGCCTGCTAACCCACTTTGGGGGAGTAACGTTTCGATGTACCCATGGCTCCACCCTCTCAAGATTTGGAGCCTCATGGAATCCCGGCACCGCTCAGTTCACGCCCATTGTCTCAACACACGCAGCAGCAGGTTGCATACCAAGCTATACGTTCAAGTCCTCCTTGCATTCTTACGCAAACTGCGCGATAGAGACATGATGCCGGGCGCCACCAACGATATGACAATCATCGCCAACAAAACCATTGAGATTGGGCTAGCGATTAGCGACTCTAAGCCACCGATTCGTGTGGCTCGCAAGAAATTCGACTCCAGCATTGGACCGAGAATAATTGCCAGCATCAGTGCCGGGACAGGATAGCGGTGCGCACGCATCAGAACCCCGATCAAACCGAAGATTATCATCAGCATGATGTCAAAGGCCAGGAAGCGCCAAGCATACGCGCCAGTAAAAACCAACACGGTGACAATTGGTACCAGAATCGCTGTGGGAACAAAGACCACGCGCTGCGCTACCCGACTTAGAAACACCCCCAGAACTCCGATCAGAAGAGATGCAACAAACAATGATAGCAAAATAGTGTAGGCCTCGACCTGAAAGTTATTGAAGAACTGTGGCCCCGGCCGAACGCCATGCAACACCAGCGCCGCCAACATCACTAAGGTAGAGGCGCTGCCGGGCAAGCCTAATGTTAACATGGGTACCATCGCTCCGGTAGCAGTAGCATTGTTGGCGGAATCGGTAGCCACAAGCCCTTCGTTGTGTCCCTTCCCAAACTTTTCAGGCGTGCGAGACCATTGCCGAGCCTGGCCATAGGCCAAAAACGAACCAATGGTGGCGCCAGCACCGGGAATTACTCCAACAAAGAAGCCTAATACAGAAGAGCGAACAAGGTTGGTCCTTTGCTTGATAGCGTCCTTCGCACCAAGGATGATCTCAGACCAGCCCTGTGCCTGGCTGCCATCATGACTAGAGATACTCTTCTTGCCAAGCAAAAGTAGTAACTCTGAGAAGCCGAACAGGCCTAGCAGAACCGGGATCAACGGCATCCCGTCATAAAGAAATGAAATACCATAAGTACCTCGTGGAAAAGCCGTCATGGAATCTGCACCGATTAGCGAGATCAGAATTCCAAAACCAACCACCAGTAGTCCCTTGCTCATGTTTTCTGCAGACAGCGTACTGACGACCGTCAGTCCCAACACTGCCACCATGAACATTTCGGCTGGACCAAAGCGCAAGGCGAACATACCAAGAACCGGAGCAAAGATGAGGGCTAGGATCGCACCTAGCATGGCTCCAATAGAAGATCCGGCCAGAGAGATACCAAGAGCATAACCCGAGCGGCCGGCCTTAGACATGGGGTAACCTTCCAGGGTGGTCGCAGCGTTGCCAGGCGTCCCGGGAATATTCATCAGAATAGCAGGTATCGAGCCTGCGGCTTGGGCACCAGCATAGATAGCTGCCATGCATACGATTGCAACCACTGGCTCCATCAGAAGTGTGAAAGGTAGTAAAATCGCCATGATATTGGCGTCGTTGAATCCAGGGATAGCACCAACGAAGAAGCCGAGAAAGAAACCCAGCAAAAGGAAAGCCAGAGTGTGAGCTTGAAATAGGGCAAACAAACCCATCAAGATGGCATCGATATCATACATGGGTGGTACCCTTTAGAAGCCGAATGGGGATATCGGGACATTGAAGTCCATTACTTGAGCCAGCACATGGAAGACCAGCGTAGCGAACAGGGAAATGCTCAGACTTAGGCCAATGCGTAGCCCCATTGATCGCTCTCCACCCAGACCAGATAGAGGCAGGGCCAAGGCAAGAAACAAGAAATTTGCAATGTTAAAGCCAAGTGACAAAAAGACAGGGAAGTATGCCAAGCTGATTGTGGTGAAGACAAATCTCTTCCGATGTATTTTTTCCCAGCGACGGAGGCTATCCATTAGCGCGCCTTCGTCCGGCGCAGGTTGCTTTCCACTACCTCCTACTCCCGTCATAAAATCGCGCACGACTACCACTATAGACATGATCATTATGAAGATCATGACCACGTCGGGAACGCGCCTAGCACCACTTGCAGCATCCTGAATGCTGTACCAGTAGAGCGCAGTGGCCAGCAGAATTAATGCCGGTACCAACAGCACTCGCAAGATAGCTTGAGTGGACATGCTGTCTCTTCTCTTTCCATAGCGTGTATCACATTATGGCAGCCACGGCTGCCATAATGCGCTGTTGGAAAATCTTATTACATCTCTTCCAGGTCCTGCTCCATGGCCGGACGAAACTCATCGAGCAGAGCAATATACTCTTCGATGAATTGGTTCATCCTGTCCGGGCCCCAGGCCTGAGCAAAGAAGTGGATGTCCTGATCTTCTGCGGCTTCGCGGAACTCATCGGACTCAAGAGCTTGCATGAAGGTTGAAGAAAGCCGCTCGAAAGTATCGGGATGATCATCCCTGACCTGCGCCGATACCATGGCGCCATAGGGCTCATAAAGATTAGGCATCTCGAAATCGAGCTCATCTTTAGCCGGGGGTGCATCCCATAGGCCAGTGGAGGGGTCTTCATCGGCAAAGATGCACAGGGCACGAGTCAGTTCGAGAACGTTGATGGCCGACCAATAAGGAGCCATACACATATCAACGTGGCCGCCCGCTACGGCGTTACGTGCCTCCCCCCCGCCATCGAACGGAACGATGCGAATATTAATACCGGCCCTCTCCCGCAGCACTACAGTTGCAGCGTGTGCAGCCGACATGGGGCTTGACACTGAGGCAGTCAGGGTTCTCCCAGTTTCACGTGCATCATTGATGAGCTCTTGCGCAGTCTGATAAGGCGAGTCCGAGGGCACCAGTAGGACGTTGGGATCCTGAAAGTAAGACCCAAGCCAGGCGACCTGCCCTAGAGAAAATTCATCTGACTGCAATACGCTTAGCCAGGCTACGTGCGGTGCAGGCGTGAACAATACGGTGTGGCCATCGTGTGAGGCGTCCTTCAATGCATTCTGTGCGATAAGAGTCCCTGCACCGGGAGAGTGATTGAGGCGGAAGGGGTCACTCATGCCAAGGGCGGTTTGCCACGCGGGCGTCACAAGTCGTACCGAGCGGTCGGTACCACCACCTGGTGAAAAGGGAACCAGCACTTCAATGCGACCACTGGGGAATTCGTTAGCAAATACGGGCTTGGTAAGCAGGCTGCCGCCGAATGCTACGCCAGCAACTGTCGCAACCGAGCCCTGTAGGAAACGGCGGCGGCTAGTGTTTAACTTATCAGACATTATTAGCCCCTATAGTTGAAATTATTGATAATTCAATAGGATAGGCATACTGCAAAATATGTCTATCCGCATGGGATAGCCTGTCCGAGTGGCCCACAGGAGAGTCATGAGACCATAGATCATGTGCTATTCACCCTACCAAAGGCTAGATCAAAAATGAATATTGTCAACAGATGACATGCAGGCTAAGCTCGGGGCAGTACATCCAACAACAGGAAAAGGAGTGCTCATGGCGTCACCTCTGCTTGCTACACAACCTACATTTAGCGACCTTGCAAAAGATTTTCGCGACGGATCCCGCTCGCCGAGAGATTACTTGGAGCTCTGCATCGAGGCCATCGAGAACCGCGAAGGGTTGGTAAAAGCTTTCACCTATCACGACTTCGAGCAGGCTCGCGAGCGGGCCGATGCATCTTCCCAGCGTTACGCCGAAGGACGGCCCCTTTCTCCCATCGATGGGATGCCAGTCGGTATCAAGGACATCATCGACACGCGCGATATGCCGACAGAAATGAACAGCAGCATCTTCAGCGGGCACCGCCCCTTGACCGATGCCGCGTGCGTCCGCGCCATCAAAGAGGGTGGCGCCTTTGCCATCGGCAAGACCGTGACCACCGAGTTCGCTATTGGCCGCTCAGGCCCAACGACAAATCCTCACAACCCCGAACACACGCCAGGTGGGTCATCATCGGGGACAGCGGCAGGGGTCGCCGCAGGGATGTTTCCGGCAGGTTTCGGTACCCAAACACAGGGCTCGATCATTCGGCCGGCATCGTTCTGTGGCGTGGTGGGCTTCAAGCCGACACTGAACTCCCTGTCGCTGAATGGGGTACATCCTTTGTCGAAGTCGCACGACCATCTAGGTGTGATAGCCGACAGCGTGGACGATGCTTGGTGGCTGGCCAGGTGGGTATCAGAGTACGCCCCGGAACAGTGTCACCCAGGGCTGTCGGGGCCCTTGCAAGGTCCAGTAGCGCCAGGAAAGCCTGCCAACCTGGCCGTGCTGCGCACCAATGGTTTCGAGGATCTGGATGCCACCAGCCTGAGCGCCTTCGAGCAGCAACTCGACACCTTGCGCCTCGACGGCATCACCCTCGTCGAGCCGGAGGATGACCCGCTGCTGCAGGCGCTAGTAGACACTCTGCATGATGCCCCAGAGCGCTCACTGGAGCTGCTGGCCTATGAAATGCGCTGGCCCTTCCAAGACTATGTGGAAACGCATCCCAGCAAGGTTGGCGAGCGCATACACGGCCTGATGGAGAGCGCCTCCCGTATGACGCGCGCCCAGTACCGTCAGCTACTCATCGACCAGCACCAACTACAGGGACGGCTGCAGGCACTCGCCGGCGATTATGATGCCTTTATCCTGCCCGCGGCATCGGGGCCGGCGCCCCATGGCTTCGAATTTACCGGCTCTCGTCGCCTCCTGGTGTACAGCACCCTCTTGGGAGCGCCAGCCTTCTCTGTCCCACGAATGACCGCCGCCGGCATGCCCTTCGGGCTTCAGCTCGTGGGTTTCCCTGGGCAAGATTATCATCTCGCACGACAGGCAAGATGGATGACCCAACGCAATTGACAAGTCACGGCCTATAGAAGGCGCCATGCACTCTTGTCAACGTATGACCCAGTCCAGCCAATGTCGTGTCATTGGCCAAGGCCACCATTATACTCCGGCGGAGAATCATCATGTTAGGCGGCATCAGTATCTGGCAGCTGTTAATCGTACTCGGCATTATCATCCTGGTGTTCGGTACCAAGAAGCTGCGCAACGTCGGCGGCGACCTGGGCGGTGCCGTCAAGGGCTTCAAGAAGGCCATGCACGCCGAAGATGAAAAAGAAAGTGATAGCCCCCAGCCTCAGGGTCAGCTTGACCATGAACCCTCAAGCCCAGCCTACGACATCAAGGCCGGGTACAGAGCCAAGGCACAAGGCGAGCGCAAGTAACCGACTATGCCTGATATCGGCTTTCTCGAACTGCTGATCCTCGGCACCGCCAGCCTGCTGGTACTGGGCCCCGAACGCTTGCCCAAGGCGGCACACACCGCTGGCCTGTGGATCGGCAAGATCAAGCGCACCGTGTCGGGCATGCAGCGCGAGATCAACGCCCAGCTCGAGGCGGAAGAGCTGCGCCAGAAACTCGATGAACAGCAGAAGAAGCTCGACGAGAGCCTGGGCAGGGTCAAGCGCGACGTGGAGCGCTACGCCGAGCCCGATAGCGGCACGCCGCCCAAGGGTGACGCCCAGCACAGCCCCGCCGCAGCCGACCAGGATGAGGCGCCTGCCGCCAGCGAGCGGTTGGACAAGGCGCTGGCGAGCAAGGCGCGGCGCGACTCGGTGGGCTCCGAGCAGGCCACCCCATCATCGCCCCCCAGTGACAAGGATTCGCCCTCACGATGAGCGACGACGCCTCTCGAGACAAGCAGCGCAACCAGCACAATGAAGCGTCCCAGGCCCCCTTGATCGAGCACCTCATCGAGCTGCGCTCGCGGCTGATGCGCTCGGTGGTGGTGATCCTGGTGATCTTCCTCGGCCTCTACGCCTTCGCCAACGATATCTATACCTTCGTTGCGCAGCCGCTGATGGACATGCTGCCGGAAGGCTCGCAGATGATCGCCACCGAGGTCGCCTCGCCGTTCCTGGCGCCCTTCAAGCTGACCCTGGTGGTGGCAGTGTTCATCGCCGTGCCCTTCGTACTGCACCAGGCCTGGGCGTTCATCGCGCCGGGCCTCTACGACAACGAGAAGAGCCTGGCGATTCCGATCCTCGCCTCCAGCGTGGCGCTGTTCTATGCCGGCGCGGCATTTGCCTACTACGTGGTGTTCCCGCTGCTGTTCCAGTTCTTCACCCAGACCGGGCCGGAGAACGTAGCGGTAATGACCGACATCAACGCCTATCTCAACTTCGTGCTCAAGCTGTTCTTCGCCTTCGGCGTGGCCTTCGAGATCCCCATCGCCACCTTCCTGCTGATCTTCTCCGGCGCCACCAGCGTAGAGAGCCTGTCCAAGAAGCGCCCCTACATCTTCCTCGGCTGCTTCGTCGTCGGCATGCTGCTGACACCGCCGGATATCATCTCCCAAAGTCTACTGGCGATACCTATGTATTTACTTTACGAAATAGGTTTGCTGTTCGGGAAACTCATGAAGCGAAAAAAAGTTTCCGAAAAAGCTTATGGCGATGGCGAACAAAGCATCTGAATCGCCCCAGCGGCACTTAGCTAGACATTAGTCGATAAGATGCGCCAGCTGCGGGCTAGCGCGGGATCGCAGGGGCGTGATTCAAAACAGCGTCGGCAGGATCTCACGCACGCGCAGCCGGTCGTCGACCAGCAGCAGCTGGCGCCACTTGTCGAAGGTCAGGCAGGGGTGGGAGGCACCGAAGGCGACGATATCGCCGATGCGCACGTCGTCGTCGATCGGGTCGGGCAGATGGATGAAGGCGTGCTGGTCCATCAGCTTGGTGACCCGCCAGCCGTCGACCGAGAGCGGCTCGTCCGGGCTGCCGCCCTCGCGATAGCGGCGCAGCGCCAGCGGCAGCTGGTCGGCGGCGATATCGCGCTTGCCGAGGGCGGCGATGGCCAGCCCCGGCTCGGGTAGCGACTGTATCTGGGCGAACACCTCCAGCGCCGGTTCGAGGCCCTGCTGCAGCTCGGGGCGTCGCGCCAGCACGCCGCGCTGAGCCTCGCGGTAGAGGCCGTGGTCGTGGACCACATAGCAGCCGGGGCGCAGCACCGAGATAATGCGCCCATCGAGGCGTGCATCGCGGAAGGCGGCAGCGATCAGGTCATACCAAGCCGAGCCGGAGGCCGTAATGATCGGCGTTGCGGCTTCGATCAAGCCGTCGTGGTCGAGTGCTCGGGCGGCCTCCACCAGCTGCCAGGCGTAGGCGCGCACGGCGCTTTCCGGGTCGTCGCCATGCACCACGCCTTCATAGCCCTCCAGGCCAGCCAGCACTAGCGCCGGCTCGACATCGATCGCCTCGCCCAGCGCCAGCACCTGGTCGTGATCGCGGCAGCCGCAGCGGCCGCCCTCGATGCCGAGTTCGATCAGCACCTTGAGTCGCAGGCCACGGGCGGCGAAGTAGCGCCCCAAGTGACGGACATTGGCGACGCCATCGACCACGCAGTAGACGTCGGCGCCGGCCTCGAGCAGGTCGGCGATGATCGCCATGTTGGCCTCGCCCACCAGCTGATTGGCCATCAGCAGGCGCGTGGTGCCGTGGGCGAAGGCCGCCCGGCACTGCGCCGCCGTGGCCAGGGTGATGCCCCAGGCGCCGGCTTCTCGCTGGCGCTGGAACAGCGCCGGCGCCATGCTGGTCTTGCCATGCGGCGCCAGTCGCGCGCCGTGGGCGTCGGCAAAGCGCTGCATCCAGGCCAGATTGTGCGCCAGCGGCGCCTCGTGGATCACCGCCGCCGGCAAGCTGACGTCCGCCAGCAGCGCATCGCCGCCCTCCAGCGTGCCCTTGTCACAGCACCATGCGCGCGCCATGCATGACTCCCTTTGCCAATGGGTTACCCATGCTAGTGTGGCGCCATATGCCGCGCCTGTCAGCGCACCTCGAGAATCTTCAGGGTGTTGGTTCCGCCGTGGGCGTTCATGTGGTCGCCGCGGGTCAGGATCATCAGTTGGCCGGCCTCGGCGATGCCGTGGTCCTTGAGAATCGCCATGGCCTGACGGTTGAGCTCGGTGGGGTCCATGTCGGCGGTGTCGAAGGGCAGCGAGACCACGCCGCGATACAGCGCCATGCGCCGCTGGGCGGTGGCGCTGTGAGCCAGGCCGACGATCGGCAGTCCCGAGCGGATCCGCGAGGCGATCAGCGGCGTATAGCCGGTGGCGGTCATGCAGGCGATGGCGGCCACGCCCTCGAGGTGATTGGCGGCGTACATCGCCGACAGCGCGATGGTCTCGTCGACCTGGGTGAAGCCTTCGTGGATGCGGTGGCCCGACTCCTGGGCGGTGCGCTCGCGCTCGGCGCCCAGGCACAGCCGGTGCATCGCCTCGACGGTCTCCACCGGGTAGTCGCCGGCGGCGGTCTCGGCGGAGAGCATCACCGCGTCGGTGCCGTCGAGCACCGCGTTGGCGACGTCGAACACCTCGGCGCGGGTCGGCAGCGGCGAGTCGATCATCGACTCCATCATCTGGGTGGCGGTGATCACCGCGCGGTTGAGGCTGCGGGCGCGCTTGATCATGCGCTTCTGCACGCCGATCAGCTGGGCGTCGCCGATCTCCACGCCGAGGTCGCCGCGGGCCACCATCACCGCCTCGGAGGCGAGGATGATGCCGTCGAGGGTGGCCTCGTCGGCCACCGCCTCGGCGCGCTCGACCTTGGCCACCAGGCCGATCTCCTTGCCGGCCTCGCCGAGCAGGCGGCGCGCTTCCTGCATATCGGCGGCGGAGCGCGGGAAGGAGACCGCCAGGTAGTCGACGCCGATGTCGATGGCGGTCTCGAGGTCGGCCTTGTCCTTGTCGGTGAGGGCGGCGGCGGAGAGGCCGCCGCCCTGCTTGTTGATGCCCTTGTTGTTGGACAGCTTGCCGCCGACCACCACCGTGGTGTGGACCTCGTCGCCCTGGATGGCGCTGACCTCGAGCACCAGGCGACCGTCATCGAGCAGCAGGCGGTCGCCGACGGCGACGTCGGCGGCCAGGGTCTTGTAGTCGCAGCCGACCCGGGAGGCGTCACCGGCGTCGCTGTCCAGCGCCATGTCGAGGATGAAGGGGGCGCCCTCGTCGAGGGTCACGGCGCCGTCGGCAAAGCGTGCGATGCGGATCTTGGGGCCCTGCAGGTCGCCGAGGGCGGCGACGCTCTTGCCGAGGCGCGCGGCGATCTCGCGGACCCGGGCCAGGCGGCGGCGGTGGTCGTCGGCACTGCCGTGGGAGAAGTTGAGGCGCACCACGTCGACGCCGGCCTCGAGCATGGCTTCGAGGACGCCGTCGCGGTCGCTGGCCGGGCCCAGGGTGGCGACGATCTTGGTGCGGCGGATGGCAGGCAGGTCGATACTCATGAGGTCCTCGGCAGCACCAGAATGGCGCGTAGGTCGTTGACGTTGGTGCGGGTCGGGCCGGTGATGATCAGGTCGTCGAGCGCGGCAAAGAAGCTGTAGGCGTCGTTGCGCGCCAGATGGTCGGCGACCGATAGCCGCGCCGCTCGGGCGCGGTCCCAGCACTCGGGACCGAACAGCGCCCCGGCGTTGTCTTCGGACCCGTCGATGCCGTCGGTATCGATGGCCAGGGCATAGATGCCCGGCGTCCCCTTGAGGGTATCGAACAGCCCCAGCAGGTACTCGACGTTGCGCCCGCCGCGACCGTCGCCCTTGACGGTGACGCTGGTCTCGCCGCCGGAGAGGATCAGCAGCGGGGCGTTGATCTCGCCCTGGGCGGTGAGCGCCAAGCGCCCCTGGGCGCGGCCCAGATCCCGCGCTTCACCCTCGAGGTCGTCGCCGAGCAAGCGCACCTGCACGCCGCTACGCTCGGCGCGACCGCGAGCGGCGGCCAGGGCGTCGCTGGCCTTGGCCAGCACCTGCGAGGCGTCGCGGGTAAAGCCCGGCGTACCGACCTGGGGCGCCGAGGCATCGCTGACCAGATGGCGTCGCACGCTGTCGGGAATCTCGATGGCGTGGCGCTCGAGAATCGCCAGCGCATCCTGCGGGGTGGTGGCATCCGGCAGCGTCGGCCCCGAGGCGATCAGCGTCGGGTCGTCGCCGGGTACATCGGAGATCAGATAGGTCACCACCCGTGCCGGATGCGCCGCCGCCGCCAACCGCCCGCCCTTGATCGCTGACAGGTGGCGACGCACGGTGTTGATCTCACGGATCGGGGCACCGCAGCGCAGCAGTGCCTGGCTGATGGCCTGCTTCTGGCGCAGCGCCAGGCCCGGCGCCGGCAGCGTCATCAGCGCCGAGCCGCCGCCCGAGACCAGCGCGATCACCAGGTCGTCTTCGCCGAGACCACTCACGCTGTCGAGCATGCGCCGAGCGGCCTGTTCGCCGAGCGCATCGGGCATCGGGTGCGACGCCTCCAGCACTTCGATATGACGGCACTCGGCGCCATGGCCGTAGCGGGTGACCACCACGCCACCCAGCTCAGCCTGCGGATGGTGTCGCTGCCAGTCATGCTCCAGCGCCTGGGCCATTGCGGCAGCGGCCTTGCCGGCCCCCACCACACGCGTGCGCCCGGCAGGCGGCGCGGGCAGGTTGTCTGGCAGCAGGGCATCGGGATGCACGGCGGCAACCGCTGCCTGGGCAAGACGCAATAGCCACTGGCGTGTAGCCTCGCCGCTGGTGAAGGGGGCAGGGGGGGTAAAGGCATTCATCGGTCAACTCCTCACAGCACGCAGCGCGCGTCGCAAGTAAAAGCGGGATCGCGTATCGGGAAAGCAAAAAAACCGGTGACAAGCCGCACGTTGCAGGGGGCACCTGTCACCGGTGGAAGGCCACATGCCGTGGCGATGGCAGACGACGACCCGACGCCTGCCAACTCGGTTGGAGCACACGTGCTCCTTGTGTCAGGCCAAGCGGGGCGGGGCCTCAGCTGCCGATTTCGTGATCGGCGAGCTGCTCGAGGGCGCGCAGGATGCCGGCGTGATCCCAATCGTCGCCGCCATGAGCAGCACAGGCCTGGAACAGCTGCTGGGCGTTGGCGGTACCCGGCAGCGACAACTTGAGGCTGCGTGCGCCCTCCAGTGCCAGGTTGAGGTCCTTCTGGTGCAGCTTGATCTTGAAGCCCGGGTCGAAGGTGCGCTTGATCATGCGCTCGCCGTGCACATCGAGGATCTTCGACTGGGCCAGGCCGCCGAGCAGCGACTCGCGCACCTTGGCCACGTCGGCACCCGCCTTGGAGGCGAACAGCAGGCCTTCGGCCACCGCTTCGATGGTCAGCGCGACGACGATCTGGTTGGCGACCTTACAGGTCTGGCCGGCACCGTGATCGCCGATATGGGTGATGGTCTTGCCCATCACCTCGAGGATCGGCAGGGCGCGCTCGAAGCCCTCGGCGGTGGCGCCGACCATGATGGTCAGGGCGGCGTTGATGGCACCACCTTCGCCCCCGGAGACCGGCGCATCGACGTACTCGCCGCCGGCGTCATGGATGCGCTTGGCGAACTCCTGGGTGGCGATCGGCGCGATCGAGCTCATGTCGATCACCAGGGTGCCGGGCTTGAGGCCTTCGATCACGCCGCCCTCGCCGAACAGCACCAGCTCGACGTCCGGGGTGTCCGGGACCATGGTGATGATCACCTCGGCCTCGGCGGCGACGGCTGCCGGGGTATCCAGCTCGCGCATGCCTTTTTCGGCCAGGCTGGCGTCCAGCGCGCCGCGCTTCACCGTCAGCAGCTCATGGCCGGCGTCCAGCAGATGTCCGGCCATGGGGCGGCCCATGATGCCCAGGCCGATAAATCCGATCTTGCTCATAATATGTCTCCTGTCAGATTGTCAGTGTGCTTGCTGAGTGTGCGCTCGTTTCCAGCCACTGTAGAGATGAGCGCCGGGGGCAAGGCGAAGCGAGGGTTATTTGCCATGGATGGCAAATGTAGCGCCCAGGGATGGGTTCACAGCGCCCTCGCGAAGGCTTGCCGCCGGCACAGCTCATCGCTGCTGGGCAACACCCACCCGACTCATCGCACGCTATCCAGCCAGCCCAGGCCCTCGCGGGTGGTAGTGGCCGGCTTGTATTCGCAGCCGATCCAGCCGTCGTAGCCGAGCCGGTCGAGGTGGGCAAACAGGAACGGGTAGTGGATTTCGCCCGTTCCCGGCTCGTGACGCCCCGGGTTGTCGGCCAGCTGCACGTGGGCGATCTGCGCCAGATTAGCCTCGATGGTCGGCGCCAGATCCCCCTCCATGATCTGCATGTGGTAGATGTCGTACTGCAGCTTGAGATTAGCGCTTCCCACCGTTTCGAACAGCGCTAATGCCTGATCGGTACGATTGAGGAAGAACCCCGGGATGTCGCGGGTATTGATCGGCTCGGCGAGCAGCAGGATGCCCGCCGCCTCGAGCTTGTCGGCGGCGTAGCGCAGGTTGTCGATCAGCGTCTGGCGCGCCTGCTCCTGGCTGACGCCCTGGGGCTGGATGCCGGCCAAGCAGTTGACCTGCTTGCAGCCCAGCGCAGTGGCGTAGTCGATGGCCTGCTCGACGCCGGCACGAAACTCCTCGACGCGATCCGGATGGCAGGCGATGCCGCGCTCGCCGGCGGCCCAGTCGCCGGCCGGCAGGTTGTGCAGCACCTGGGTCAGGCCGTGGGCATCGAGTCGGGCCTTGATCTCGCTGGCCGGGTAGTCGTAGGGGAACAGGTATTCGACGCCCTTGAAACCGGCCTGGGCGGCGGCCTCGAAACGGTCGAGGAACGCCTCCTCGGTAAACAGCATGCTGAGATTGGCGGCAAATTTGGGCATATCTCATCTCCATTGGGTCGCTGGTTCTATTCTGCACCGGGGCGGAGCCGGCGACAGGCCTGCGGGGAGGCGCCGTAAACCCTTCCCTGGGCGCTACCTACGCCATCCCTGGCGTAGAACCTCCCCTCTGGCCTATCCCCGGCGCCCCGTGTGGTGTTCTGAACGTCACGTCAGGGCGCTGATCGAGGTCGGCGCATCTTCCTGGTTCTCGGCCAGGTCTTCGAACTCGTTGACGCCGTCCAGATCGGTGCCCATGGCAATATTGGTGACCCGCTCGAGGATCACCTCGACCACCACCGGCACGCGGTGCTGGCGCATCAGCTCGCGGGCCTGTTCCAGCGCCGGGGCGATCTCGTCGGGCCGGGTGACGCGCAGCGCCTTGCAGCCCAGCCCCTCCACCACCGAGACGTGATCGACGCCATAGTCGTTGATCTCCGGGCAGTTGATGTTCTCGAACGACAGCTGCACGCAGTAGTCCATGTCGAAGCCGCGCTGGGCCTGGCGAATCAGCCCCAGGTAGGAGTTGTTCACCAGCACGTGGATGTAGGGCAGCTTGAACTGGGCCCCGGCGGCGAGCTCCTCGACCATGAACTGGAAATCGTAGTCGCCGGAGAGCGCCACCACCTCGGCACTCGGATCGGCGCGGCACACCCCCAGCGCAGCGGGAATGGTCCAGCCCAGCGGCCCGGCCTGGCCGCAGTTGATCCAGTGGCGCGGCTTGTAGACGTGCAGGAACTGCGCGCCGGCAATCTGCGACAGGCCGATGGTGCTCACGTAGCGGGTGTCGCGACCGAAGACCTTGTTCATCTCTTCGTAGACGCGCTGCGGCTTGACCGGCACGTTGTCGAAGTGGGTCTTGCGCAGCAGGCTGCGCTTGCGCGCCTGGCACGCCTCGGCCCAGGCGCTGCGGTCCTTGAGCGTGCCGGCTGCCCGCCACTCCTTGGCGATCTCGACGAACAGCTCGAGGGCCGCGCGAGCGTCGGAGACGATGCCGTAGTCGGGGCCGAAGATGCGTCCGATCTGGGTCGGTTCGATATCCACGTGGACGAAGGTACGCCCCTCGGTATAGGTCTCGAGGTTACCGGTGTGGCGATTGGCCCAGCGGTTCCCGATGCCCATCACGAAATCCGAGGCCAGCAGGGTGGCATTGCCGTAGCGGTGCGAGGTCTGCAGCCCCACCATGCCGGCCATCAGCGGATGGTCGTCGGGAATGGTGCCCCAGCCCATCAGCGTCGGGATCACCGGCACACCGGTGATCTCGGCCAGCTCGGTGAGCAGCTCGCTGGCGTCGGCGTTGACGATGCCACCCCCGGCGACCAGCAGCGGCCGCTCGGCGGCATTGAGCATCGCCATGGCCTTCTCGGCCTGGGCGCGCGATGCGCTGGGCTTGTAGGCCGGCAGCGGCTCGTAGGTGTCCGGGTCGAACTCGATCTCGCTCATCTGCACGTCGATCGGCAGGTCGATCAGCACCGGGCCGGGGCGCGAGCTGCGCATCAGCTGGAAGGCCTGCTGGAAAGCCCGCGGCACCTGGGCCGGCTCGAGCACGGTGACCGCCCACTTGGTCACCGGTCCGGCGATGGCCTGGATATCCACCGCCTGGAAGTCCTCCTTGTGCAGCTTGGCACGCGGCGCCTGGCCGGTGATGCACAGGATCGGGATCGAGTCGGCGCTGGCCGAGTAGAGCCCGGTGATCATGTCGGTGCCAGCGGGGCCGGAAGTGCCGATGCACACGCCGATATTGCCGGCCTGGGTACGCGTATAGCCCTCGGCCATGTGCGAGGCGCCCTCGACGTGGCGCGCCAGCACGTGGTCGACGCCGCCGACCTTGCGCATGGCGGCGTAGAACGGGTTGATGGCGGCGCCGGGCACGCCGAACGCCATCTCGATGCCTTCCTTCTTCAACACGTGGATAGCGGCTTCTGCTGCGGTCATCTTGGCCACGACGATTCTCCTCAGTGACGTGAGCAACGGTTGTTGTATACCAAGCTAGACCGCCGCCGAATGGGCGTCAATATTTTATGGAAAATATTTCCACTAAAATTCTTATACCGGTTATTTGGCTTTTTTATTCAAGCATGTCGCCATGCAGTGGCAGACAAAAAATGCTTCACAGCAGGCACCTCAAACGGGCATGCCAAACGGGCGGGAGGCAAGCCCCCCGCCCGCTAGAGCAGATGCTGGTCGGCACCGCCATGCTCGGCGGCGACCTGACGGGTCAGTCGAGGCTGACGCGCAGCGCCAGCGGATACTCGTCGCAGTTATTGCCGGCACCGCCGCGGTCGACGACCAGGAACTCGCCCTCGCGCTCGAGTACCGACTGAATGGCATGCCAGGTACCGGCGCGGTAGTTGACGCCCTGGCGGCCGTCGGTGACGAAAGCGCGCACGTCGCCCGGGTCGATGCTATCCCCCGGCGGGGCGACCACGATGATGAAGCGCTCCTCGTGCAGCGGCATGAAGGCCTGGCTGCCCTGGGGGTGGCGCTCGAGGAAGTCGAGCTCGAGCGGCACGCCCACCGGCTGACTGACGAAGATGCTGATCAGCGTATGCGCCTGCTCGCCAAGGGTCTCGACCCTGGCCAGGTCATGATAGCGACGAGTGCGCCCGGCGTTGATATGAAAGTAGTCCGCAGTGCGCGTATCGATGACGTCACCGAAGGGCGCGAAGGCCTCCGGGGTCAGCGGCGCGGCGTTGAGTTCCAGCATGTAGACTCCATTTCCCAGGCTTTGTTATGTGTGGCAACGCAATGGCAGAGTAGCGCCACTCGAGGCTGATCCGGCGGCAGGCCTACGAGGGGGCGCTGTAAACCCGTCCCTGGGCGCTACCTTGCGCCATCCATGGCGCAAACCCCCTCTACGACCTGTCCCCGGCGCCTCTCGCTCTCCGAAGTGCTCTGCTCGGTCTCAGCGAGCACCCAAGCGCAGCGCCGGATGGCGGTTGACGTCCTTGTAGAGCAGATAGCGGAACGGTCCCGGGCCGCCGGCATAGCAGGCCTGTGGGCAGAAGGCGCGCAGCCACATGAAGTCGCCGGCCTCGACCTCTACCCAGTCCTGGTTGAGGTGATAGACCGCCTTGCCCTCCAGCACATAAAGGCCGTGCTCCATCACATGGGTCTCATCGAAGGGGATCACGCCGCCCGGCTGGAAGGTAACGATATTGACGTGCATGTCGTGGCGCACGTCGGCAGGGTCGACGAAGCGAGTGGTAGCCCAGCGCCCCTCGGTATCCGGCATCTCGACCGGCGCGATATCGTTCTCATTGGTGACGAAGGCCTCCGGTACCTCGAGGCCGTCGACGAACTCGAACGCCTTGCGCACCCAGTGGAAGCGTACCGGCGCCGCCGACTCGTTACGCAGCTGCCAGTCGCTGCCTGGCGGAATGAAAGCGTAGCCGCCCGACGTCATGTGGTGGCGCTCGCCGGCCAGGGTCAGGGTCATTTCGCCCTCGACCACGAAAAGCACACCCTCGGCGGCGGGATCAAGCTCGGGCCGCTCGCTGCCTCCGCCCGGCGCCACCTCCATGATGTACTGCGAGAAGGTCTCGGCGAAGCCAGATAGCGGCCGTGCCAGCACCCATAGCCGCGTGTCGTTCCAGAACGGCAGGTTGCTGGTGACGATATCGCCGAACACGCCCTTGGGGATCACCGCATAGGCCTCGGTGAATACGGCCCTGTCGGACAACAGCTGCGTCTGGGGGGGATGACCGCCGTGGGGGGCGTAGTAGCGTCTTGTTGTCATGCTGGCTCCTCATATGCAATGGCGGCCTTTGCATAGGCCGAAAAACCTATCTCTTGTGACTTGTGAAACTATATTCCCAGAGTTAACGTGTCCAGAAACTTTTGTTTCATGCGTCGACAAACGAAAGGGTGTCCATGCCGCTGGATCACACCATCGTCTCACCGCAACCTCCCTACCCGCCTCGCCGCCACGCCCAGGCGTCAGGGGGAGAGTTCGTCCAGGCTCGAATAGAGCTCGCTGACGCTATCGATGCGCGCCCGGCCCTGCGCCAGCCGCTGGTGCAACAATCCATTGGCCAAGAGACTTACCAAGCTCATGGCACTGGCATAACTGTCGAAGGCAGAAATGCTATCCAGCGGACACTCCAGCCACCAGTCAGCCCGGGCCGCATATCCCGCCGCCGTCGCATCGCCGATCAGCAGCACTCGAACAGGCATCTCGGCCAGGGTATCCATCAAGGCCTCAAACAGCCGCGGGCGGCGCCGAAACCCGAACACCACGACCACATCATCTTCTGCCAAACCCGCCAGCTCCTCGGCCAGCGACTGGTTGGGCTGTGGCGCCAGTCCGACATCACCACGAATTTGAACCAGCTGTTGGCGGCAATGCATGGCCAGCGGATAACTGTTGCGGAAGCCTACCAGCAACAGGCGTCGCGCCCGATCCATTGCCTCGACAATGGCCTCGAACGTCGCTGGCTCAATGCTGGACAGAACGCGCTGCAGGTTGTCCTGCTCGCGAGCCATGTGGCGCTTGAAGCGCTCGCCGTTGCCACTCGCCGTGCTGGCATCAGTGACCAGCGGCATGCCCAAGCTGCGCAGTTGCCGAGCATGCTGTTTCACCGACTGAAAGTTTTCAAAACCGAGGCGCTTGAAGAGGCGACTGACCGTCGACTTGGAGACGCCCGTCAGCCGGGCCAGGTCAGCCGCACTATAGACGGCCAGGTCATCGAAATGATCCAGAATGAAGCTGGCCACCCTCTGCTCCTGGGCGCTCAAGTCAGCATACTGAGCCGATATCCGCTGGCCGATATGTGGCGTCATGGCCATCTGTGGCGTCCTCAAGTGCAACTCCTTCACGCGCGATTCAAAACTGCCGAGCTGCGCCAGAAGGCGTCATTAAATTCACTCGATAAAATTATAGAAATGATTTCCATAAAAAAGCCCTGCTGCCATGGGCAGTCGCCACGGCGCCACCACACTATAACGACACCCCCAACCCCGACACCATCGATGTCGACTCTCCCAACAACAACGCGAGGTATATCATGACCAACTCCCACTCTTCGTCCAACACCCCCGGCGACACCAATGAAAGCCAAGAGGGATGGCTCAGGATCCCCCATATCTACGTGATCCTGTTCGTGTTCATCGCCATCGCCGCGGTGGCCACACACTTCGTTCCCGCCGGCGAGTTCGAGCGCATCCCCGGCCCCGAGGGGCGCATCACCATCGACCCCGAGTCGTTTCAACACGTCGAGCCGTCGCCGGTGGGCGTGGTCGACTTCATGCTGGCCATCCCCAGCGGGCTGATGAGCGCCGGGGAGGTAGTGTTCTTTACCTTCATGATCGGCGGCATGTTCATGGTGCTGCGGCGCACAGGCATCATCGAGATCGGCGTCGACAAGCTGACCCGGCGCTTCGCCAACCAGAGCCTGATGATGATCCCGGTATTGATGACGGTGTTTGCCCTGGTCGCGACCGTCATCGGCACTCAAGAACTGGCGCTAGTCTATGTGCCGGTGATCCTGCCGCTGATGATCGCGCTGCGCTTCGACTCGGTGACCGCCGCGGCCGTGGCGCTGTGTGCCACCACCGCCGGCTTTGCCACCGGGGTACTCAACCCGATCAATACCGGACTCGGTCAGCAGCTGTCCGATCTGCCGCTCTATTCCGGCTTCGGTCTGCGCGCCGTTGCCTTCGTCATCGTGCTCGCGGCCGGCATCTACTTCGTGATGCGCTACGCACGCAAGGTGCGCGATAACCCGGAACTGAGCCTGATGGCCGGCGACGCCAGCGAGGCGGAAAAGCGTGCCACCTACCAGCATGCTGGTGATGAGGGCGCGCTGATCGCCAATACCCGCCAGAAACTGGCGGCCCTGGCGACCTTCGCCTTCTTTGGCATCCTGGTCTACGGCGTACTGCAGCAGGGCTGGTTCATGATGGAGATGGCCGGCCTGTTCATCGTCATGGGCATCGTCGTCGGCCTGATTGCCGGGCTCTCCACCGAGGCCATCTGCGAAGGCTTCAACAAGGGCTTTCGCGACGTGCTGGTGGGCGCCATGATCGCCGGTGTAGCGCGCGGCGTGGCCGTGGTGCTCGAGGACGGCCAGATCATGGATACCCTGGTATTCGGCCTCGGCAATCTGGTCGGTGAGCTGCCCACCATGCTCTCGGCGATCGGCATGTACTTCGCGCAACTGGCCTTCAACTTCGTGGTGCCGTCCGGCAGCGGCCAGGCGCTGGTCACCATGCCGATCATGGCGCCTCTCTCCGACATCATCGGCGTCACTCGCCAGACCGCCGTACTCGCCTTCCAACTCGGCGACGGCATGGGAAATATCCTCTACCCGACCTCCGGCTACTTCATGGCCACCCTGGCCATCGCCGGCGTGCCCTGGCAGAAGTGGGTCAAGTTCTTCTTCCCGCTGTTCTGCGTATGGGTGCTGATCGCGCTGGCCTTCCTGGCCTTTGCCCAGGCGACCCAGTGGGTCGGCTGAGCGGCTAGCCGCTGCCCCAGTGCGTCTTCCCCCTGGCCTGATCGGCCGGGGGGAGGCCGCGGACGAAGCCTGCAGAATCCCCAGCATGCCTGCTCAGCGCGCCGCTGCCGGATGCTGCTCGGCCCAGTGGCGGGCGATATCCACCCGCCGTGTCACCCAGACCCGGTCATGCGCTTCGATGTGATCGAGGAAGCGCTGCAGGGCACGGAAGCGCCCGGGGCGGCCGATCAGGCGACAGTGCAGGCCGACCGACATCATCTTCGGCGCGTCCTCGCCCTCGGCGTAGAGCACATCGAAGGCGTCACGCAGGTAGCTGAAGAAGTGCTCACCGGTGTTGAAGCCCTGAGGCGTGGCGAAGCGCATATCGTTGGTATCCAGCGTATAGGGTACTACCAGGTGGTCATGGGTATCGCCCTGGCTGTCCTGCTCGCGGGTCCAGAACGGCAGGTCGTCGCCGTAGTAGTCGCTGTCGTAGAGGAACGAGCCCTCATCGAGCACCAGCCGGCGCGTATTGACGCTGTCGCGGCCGGTGTACCAGCCCAGTGGCTTTTCGCCGTAGAGCGTCTGGAATATCTCGATGGCGCGCTGCATGTGCTCGCGCTCGAGGCTCTCGGGCATGCCCTGGTAGTGCAGCCAGCGATAACCGTGGCAGGCGATCTCGTGGCCCAGCTCCTGAAAGGCATGGGCCACCTCGGGGTGGCGCTCCAGCGCCATGGCCACGCCGAATACGGTCAGCGGCAGGCCGCGCTTGTCGAACTCGTTGAGCACTCGCCATACCCCGGCCCGTGAGCCGTATTCATAGATCGACTCCATGCTCAGGTGGCGCTCAGGGTAAGCCTCGGCGCCGACGATCTCGGAGAGAAACTTCTCGGAGTGACTGTCGCCATGCAGCACACAGCTCTCACCACCCTCTTCGTAGTTGAGCACGAACTGCACCGCAATTTTGGCCTTGCCCGGCCAGTTGGCCTGGGGCGGGTTACGGCTATAGCCGATCAGGTCGCGTGGGTAGTCGTGGGTACTAGCAGAGCGCATTGCACCTCTCCTTGTTGTTCTGTGGATGAGTGCTGCCTGGAGGCGCTTGGCGCCCATAAATGGCAACACAAAGTGTATACAATAGTAAGTTAAACTGTACTCAATGATCTTGCAAGCCCCTGTGGCCTCCTCAACTCGACCCACGCTGGGTCAGCTGCATCAGCGCCTGGCACTGCAAGACGGCAGCATCGAAGCAGTCCAGCAGCCGGCACGCCCCTAGCGACATGCGGCTTTCGGCCAGCCCGGCAAACGCTGCCCCGCCGATGATGATGACTTCAGGGGACAGCCGTACCTGCTGAGCGCTGAGGGTGTCAAACAGCCGCCGTTTCGCCTCATCACGCTGCTGCGGTAGCGCCAAGTCATCGATCACGATGGCATCGACACCCAGGCAGCGTCGGGCCAACCCAAGGTCATGTAGCACATCCTCGATCATTCGCGGCCAGCGCGCCCCTGGGGTAATGATTGAGAATCGGCTTCCCAACTGCACCGCCGTTAGCAGCGAGGCCTCAAGCATACCGATCACCGGCACCGGGCTGATCTCGCGTACCGCGGCCATACCCGGTTCGCCGAAGCAGGCCAGCAGGATGGCATCGAAGGGTTTTCCCTCGGCCGCGAGGTGGCGCTCCACCAGCGTCACCAGGACGGCGCCGGCCAAGGCGCACTCACGACGCGAGCCGATGTAGGCCACGCTGTCGGTCGGCGTGTCAGCCACCACCTCGACCCGTTCGCCTAGTCGCTCACGGGCTCGCTGAGCCATCTGCTCGGTCATCGCAGCATTGGCATTGCCATTCAGCAGTAATAAACGCATACATGACTCCTCCCCCACCTCTGGCCCTAAGGGCCAAGGGTGGGGTCTACAGTTCTGCGGAAAAACAAGATCTGTTCGGGTCGCGCGGCTATCCCATCATGTTGCGAGGTAGCCAGAGAGCGATATCAGGGAAGGCGATCAACAGGAAGGTGAACAGCAACAGGATGATCACGAACGGGAAGGCGCCCCACATCACTTCGCGAAAATCACCGCCACTTGGACGCACGCCGTGCACCACATAGAGGTTCATCCCCACCGGGGGCGTGATCAAGCCGATCTCGCACATTAGGATGATGAAGATGCCGAACCAGATCGGGTCGATGCCTGCCGCAATGACGATGGGCATAGCCACCGGCACGGTGAGCACCAACATCGACATCACGTCCATGAACATGCCCAGCAGGATGTAGAAGACGATCAGAATTAGAAGCAGCGCCAGTACCGAGAGATCGAAAGCCACCACCCACTGGGTCAGGGTCTGGGCAACTCCCGTCAGCGACACCGTCACATTAAGCATCAGCGCACAGATGATCACCAGCAGCACCATGCCGGTGGTACGCGCCGAGTTGATGCACACCGACTCCAGCAGTTCCAAATTCAGGCGCCCGCCGTGCCAGACGAAGAAGATCGCTGTGACCACTCCGAGTGCTGCCGACTCTGTGGGCGTGGCCAGGCCAGCATAGATCGAGCCCATGACGATAAAGAAGATCACCAGCGGCGGCACCAGGCTCTTCGAGGCCTTGAGCTTCTCGCTGAGCGGGATGCGTGCCTCCTCATCGCCATACTGCTTGCCCCACTGGCTGATCAACAAATAAAGGCTGAACAGCATGGTTAGGGCAATGCCAGGGATCACTCCGGCCAGGAACAACTGCCCTACCGAGACATTGGCCAGAGAACCGAAAACTAGCAAATTGACGCTAGGCGGGATCAGGATTCCCAGCGTACCACCGGCCGCCAGCGAGCCCAGCGCCGGCCCCATGGGATAGCCGCGCTTCTCCAGGGTGGGCAGGGCCAGGGTGCCGATGGTCGCCGCGGTGGCCACCGAGGAACCGGAGGTCGCCGCGAACAGCGACGAGGAAGCGATATTGGTATGCAGCAGTCCCCCCGGCAGACGGTTCATCCAGATCGACAGGGCATAGAACATGCGGTCGGCAATGCCACCGCGCAGCAAGAGTTCCCCTAGCAGGATGAACAGCGGGATGGCCGTGAGCAGGCTCTGATTGAGGGATGCCCAGATCACCGACCCCATAGACTCGACCAATGGCATACCGAAAGTGATAAGACCGCCTACTACCCCGATGGCCACCATGGAAACAGCAATTGGGATGCCCATCAGCATCATGCCCAGCATGACTAGAAAGGCGATAAATACATAGAACAGAGTCATGGTGAAATGCCCTCCTGCTCACGCTGTTTAATATCTTCCATTTCCTCTTGGAGCTCATCCTTGGCACTACGCGGGCCGAAGTCCTTGAGCAGCCGTCGGGTGTCGCGGCGAGCCAGCAGCAGGGTTGCATGACCAGCGAGAAGCAGCGCCAGAGCGCAGAACAGCAGCAGTGCTATGAACCAGGGAGCCTGGGGATAAATCAGCGGAGTGGCCCATACAGTAGGCGCGCGACTGCCGTAGGCGAGGGTGTCGCTAATAACGCCGTAAGCTAGCCAGACGCAAAACAGACACAGCACGGCTAGGGAGACACTAGCGAGCCAGTTCAGAAACGCCTGTTTCTGTGGGGATAATCGCGACGTAACGATATCGATACGTATATGCGCACGCTGGATCAGGGTTACCGAGAAAGCCAGGCCGGCGGCAACTGCTACCGCATAGCCAGAGATCTCGTCAACGCCTCCCAGAGAAATATTGAATAACCTTCTGGTAAGCGTCTCTATACTGACTAGGAATGAAAGGGCGAAAAAGATCACCCCAAACACGATACTGAAGACTCTGACGACACTACCCATAGTCACCTCCAAGGGAGCAGGGCCGGCAGTTAGGCTGCCGACCGTGTGGCTCACAGGCCAAGGTTACGACCCACGGTGGCTTTCCAGTCCTCCGAGCAGCTCGGATTGGTATTATCACAAAGCTCAGTGAAATTAGGCAGCGACATTGCCTCAACGGCCTCGCTGACACGCTGCAAATCTTGCTCGGTTACCTCGATACTGGTCAGCGAATAGGACCGGCCATTCTCGCAGGGTTCGCCCCCGGTATTGCACCGCGATGCATCCTCGTACAGTTCTTCGGAATAGGCCCAGATCTCGTCCACTAACTCCTCAATAGCCGACTTCAGTTGAACCTGTTCCTCTTCAGAGAACTGATTCCAGGTATCCAAGTTGATAGCATAGCCATTCATGGCCATCTGAACCGCAAGTGGGTAGACATAGCTGGTAACCTCGGGCCAGCCGGCGGCATTGGCAGAACTTGGGCCAGTTACCCCACAGTCGACCACCCCCCGGGCAATGCCCTGCTGGGTCTCGGGGAATGAGAGCGGCACTGCAGACGCGCCGAGGTTGGAGATGAAGTTGCCTAGGATATTGTCATAGACCCGCACACGCTTGCCTTGCAGGTCATCCAGGCTGCTGATTTCCGGCTCACAGAACAGCACCTGAGGCCCCGCTGGCCAGACGCCTAGTAGCTTGGAGTTGAAACGCTCCTGCAGTCGCTCATCAGCAACCGGCATATAAGCATCAACATTCTCACGCGCTATTTCATAGGTGGGATTTTGGCCAACGAGATCGAAACCCAGCAATGTCGGCTCATCACCACTTATCTGCGACAAGCGAAGCGATACGATCCCAAACAGGTTGTTACGTAGGACGCGCAATCCCTCAGAATCGCTGACACCAGCAGTATCTACCGGGCTGTAACTGATCTGAGTACTCAGCCCTGTGCGATCAGAGAAGCTCTCAAAGAATGGCTGTTCAAGATCATTCTGAATAGCCCCTGAGCCCACCGGTTGGCCTAGTACTCTAATAGAAGTGGGCCCTGCTACTGCCGAAACTGCGACAAGCGAAGCCATGAGTGTGGCGGCTACGGGTAGATAATAATGGCGCATGATAATTCTCCTAGCCATTGGAGTGATTGTTGTAAGTGCGACACGATTGGAGCTTAAGCCCCATCCCGTATACCTGAAGGTAGTCACCAAAATACCAAAAATCAATTTTTCGTATACAAAAAAAGGAGGGCGATGCACCACCTCGCAACCTCTTCCGAGCCCATCGCAGAGGTAACCCCATGATATCAGGCACTTTTACTCGTTCTTCAACGCTGGCATGAGAGATCGCGAGCCATTATGCGCGCCGCGGGAATCAGCAGCACACTTTTCATGTATACAATTTTATTGATTTATTGAGTACATAACTAGGCTGTGAGTAGAGAGGAAAGAAGAGAGAGGAGAGAGCATCAATGCTCGTAAATCAACACGTATCGTCTTTATCTTATGTAGATATACTGCATTTATAATGCTTTGGGAGGGTCTATACGATATCCAGCTCCCCTATCACTGTCATGAGCGCCGCCGAATGGTCTGCTGAGCCCGTAACAAAACCAAGCCAATAAGTCAGCTAGTGCCTGCGGCCTGTTCACACAAATAAAACCACACAGCACTTCAACCGCCAAAGATGCGCTGCAGGTCAGGCACCTCTTCGACCTCCTCGACGATCGACAGCGAGGCCTCGATGGCCTTGAGGTGGCGGCTCATAAAGGCCGCGGCACGCTCGCCGTCACCCGCCTCGAGGAAGCGGATCAGCTCGTCATGGTCGTGGGACTCGCAGCCCAGGTGGCCGGGGTTGCCGTAAACGGCGAGGATCAGCGACGAGCGCGAGCACAGCCTGCCCACGAACTCGGCCAGGGTGGCATTACCCGAGAGTTGCGCCAGACGCTCGTGGAAGGCCGCTGAGAGCTTGATCGCGGTGCTCTGTTCACCGGCGCGCAGTGCCTCGCGCTCGCGACACGCCATGTCACGCAGCTCGCCGACATCTGCTGGCGTGATGCCCCGGGCGACATCCGACATCAGACCGCATTCGACCATCTGGCGGGCATCGAAGACGTCCTTGGCTTCCTCGGCGGTGGGGCGGGTCACGCTGGCCCCGCGACGCGGGGTCAGGGTTACCAGCTGCTCCAATGCCAGGCGCTGCAGGATCTTGCGGATGCCGGTACGGCTGACCCCGAACACCTCCGACAGGGCGTCCTCGCGCAGCCGCGCACCGGGTTTCAGGCGGTGCTCGATGATGGCATCGCTGATCGAACGGTAGATCGCATCGTGACGTTCGGCGCCGTCGCCGTTCTTGCCCAGGCGCTTGCGTGGCTTGGCATCGCTGGGCGCCGCCGTGGAGGCGGGCTGTCGCTGGGTCATGATAGGCATCTCTCCTCGTCGTCGACGCAGGGCCGTGAAGCGGGGGCAGCTGCACGGGTCATGCGTTCATTGTATACACATCGCGACAGCGGATACGACTGCGGCCCGCCGAGGTGGCGGGCCGCAGGCATGAAGGGCGGGGCTTGGCCGGTCAGTCGCGCCAGGCGGCGATCGCCTCACGCTCCTCGTCGGTCATATTGGTCATGTTGCCGAGCGGCATGTAGCCGCTCTCGACCACCTGCTGGATCTGACTCCTCTGGCGACGAATCTCGTCCTCGGAGTCGTAGGTGACACCGGCCGGCGCCGAGGAGAAGCTGGCATGGCTGGGGCTCCGCGCATGGCACTGCACGCAGTGCTGCTCGATGATGGTGGTGACCTCTTCCATCGAGGTGCCCTCGTCACCGTCGGCGGCCGGCGCGCCGGGGCCGGCCGGCATGGCCACCCACATCGCCAAGGCGATCAGCGCGGTACCCGCGGCCGGGTAGGCCGGCTGGATCTTGCCCGAGTGCATCAGCACGAAGAACTGACGGATCAGCGCCCCGGCGAAGATGAACAGCGACATGATCACCCAGGCCTGATCATGGTTATAGGCGAACGAGTAGTGGTTGCTGATCATCAGCAGCACCACCGGCAGGGTGAAGTAGGTGTTGTGCACCGAGCGCTGCTTGCCGCGCTTGCCGTCCAGCGGGTTGGGGGTCTCGCCGGCCTTCATCGCCGCGACCATGCGCCGCTGACCGGGGATGATCCAGAAGAACACGTTGGCCGACATCGCCGTGGCCATTACCGCACCGGTGAGCAGGAAGGCCGCACGGCCCGAGAACATCTGGGTACTCAGGTAGGCCACCACCACCATCAGTAACGCCACGGCCAGGCTGAGCAGGCCATCGCGCTCCATGTTGGGGCTGATGCGCTTGCACATCTCGTTGTAGACCACCCAGCCGCCGAGCAGGAAGGCCAGCGCCAGGATATTGGCTTGCGTACCGCTGAGGTTGGCGGCCCACTCCCAGCTGCTGCCGGGATTGACCAGGTAGAAACTTGGGTTGGCCATATATAGCAGCACGAACAGCGCAAAGCCCGACAGCCAGGTGGCGTAGGACTTCCAGAACGACCAGTGCAGGTCATCGGGCAGCTTGGCCGGCGCCGTGGCGTACTTCTGGTTGTGATAGAAGCCGCCGCCGTGGACCGCCCACATCTCGCCGAACACGCCCTTGTCGCGGTCCTCGGCGGCCTTGGGCTTCTTCAGGCCGTTGTCCAGCATCACGAAGTAGATCGATTCGCCGATCCAGGCAATCGCGGCGATGACGTGTAGCCATCGCAGCAGCAAGTTGGCGAACTCCAGGAGAAAGGATTGCATACGCTAGCTCTCGCGGTGGTTGTTGTGTCGTCTCTGGGTCAGGGTATCGCCGCTCAGCTGCCGCGGTAGGTCGAGTAGCTGTAGGGCGACAGCAGCAGCGGCACGTGGTAGTGCTCGCCGGCATCGGCGACGCCGAAGCGCAGCGGGATGCGATCGAGAAAGCGCGGTTCGCGGCCGGCCACGCCCTGGCGGGTCAGGTACTCGCCGGCGTGGAACAGCAGTTCATATTCGCCCACGCTGAAGGCGTCGCCCTCGAGGATCGGCGCATCGCAGCGGCCGTCGTCGTTGGTCACCACCTCACCGAGGCGGGTGCGCTGCTCGCCCTCGAGGCGAAACACCTCGATACGAATGCCGTGCCCGGGGCGACCCAGAGAGGTGTCCAATACATGCGTCGTCAAGCGTCCCATGGGGATCTCCTGTTGTTGGTGAGGTGGCTAGACCCTATCCTATGAAGACAGTTTTAGCCGTTAATAGAGTACATTTCAAAGTTTTTTTGTATACAGTAAGTGTATTGCATTATTCCTGACCCGACGAGCACGCCCAAGGAGGCCGCCATCATGAGCATTTCCCTGCTGACCCCTCGCCCCAGCCAACTCGACCGCCACGCCTTCGTGGCAAGCTATGGCGACATCTACGAGCACTCGCCGTGGGTCGCCGAGCTGGCCTGGGAGGATGGCCTCAGCGCTGCACAGGACAGCCCCGCCGGCCTCGCCGCGGCGATGGGCGAGGTACTTAGCCGCGCCAGCGCCGAGCGTCAGCTCGAGGTGATCCGCGCCCACCCCGACCTGGCCGGCAAGGCGGCGCTGGCCGGCGAGCTGACCGACGACTCGACCCGTGAGCAGGCCGGCGCTGGGCTCGACCAGTGCAGCCCGGAGGAGTTGGCACGCTTCGAGCGCCTCAACGACGCCTACAAGACCAAGTTCGGCTTCCCGTTCGTGATGGCGGTCAAGGGCAACGACCGGCACGATATCCTGGCCGCCTTCGAGACCCGCCTCGACAACGACCCCGCCAAGGAGCGGCGCACCGCCGTCGAGCAGATCAATCGCATTGCCCTGCTGAGGCTCGAGAGCCGCGTGGACTAGCTGCCGCAGCGGAATGGAATCGATTTCCGCCGACACGACAGCTCGACAGCGAGCGTGTATCCTATGCACCAGCGATTACTGGTGCACGGGGATGGGGAGCAAGGCGTGAGCGAGACCAAACGCAAGGCGGTAGGCCGGCCGGCCGGGTCGGGCAAGAGCAGCGGCGGGCACAGCCAGTCGCTGGTGCGCGGGCTGAATATCCTCGAGGGGCTGGCCGCGGCGCCGGTGGGCCTGGCGCTGTCCGACATTGCCCAGATCGTCGGCCTGGCGCCCTCCACCACTCATCGCCTGCTTCAGGCGCTGCACAAGCAGGGCTTCATCACCCAGGATGCCGAGCTGGGGCTATGGAAGATCGGCGTCAAGACCTTCCAGATCGGCAACACCTTCCTCGAGTCCCGCGACTTCGTTGCCACCGCCCGCCCCTATCTGCGGCGGCTCACCGACGAGAGCGGCGAATCGGCCAACCTCGGCATCCGCGACGACGGCATGGCGGTGTTCCTGGCCCAGAGCGAGTCGCCGCAGATGATGCGCATGATCACCCGCCTCGGCTCGCGGGCGCCGCTGCACGCCTCGGGCGTCGGCAAGGCGCTGCTGGCCTGGCTGCCGGAGAAGGAGGTCGAGCGTATCCTGCAGGCCCGCGGGCTGCCCAAGGTCACCGACAACACCATCGACACCCCCGCACGGCTGCGCCAGGGCATGGCCGAGATTCGCCGCCAGGGCTACGCCTGCGACCGCGAGGAGCACGCCGTGGGCCTGCACTGCGTGGCCGCCTCGATCCACGACGAGCAGGGCAATCCGCTGGGCGCCATCTCGGTCTCGGGGCCGGTGGCGCGGATTCCCGAATCGCGGCTCGCCGAGCTCGGCGGCCTGGTCAGCCGCGCCGCCCGCGAGATCACCACCCAGCTGGGCGGCCGCCTGCCCAGCGCCGACGAGTATTGATCGCCGCGGGCTCGTGCCGTACCACGCGTTCGCGGGTACACTGAGCACCAGTTTTCTGCCGCACTGCGAGGCCCGCGATGAGTCCCCACCTGCTGTCCGTCGATTCTCTCTCCCGTGACCGCGTCGATCACCTGCTGCGGGTCGCCGCGCGCATGGAACCCATTGCCCAGCGCCGCCAGGTCACTCGGGTACTGGAGGGCGCGGTGCTCGGCAACCTGTTCTTCGAGGCCAGCACCCGTACCCGGGTCAGCTTCAATGCCGCCTTCTGCCGCCTGGGGGGTAGCGTCTGCGACACCACCGGCTTCACCTTCTCGTCGATGGCCAAGGGCGAGTCGCTCTACGACACCAGCCGAGTGATGAGCGGCTACTGCGACGCCATCGTCATGCGCCACCCCGACCAGGGCTCGGTGGCCGAGTTCGCCGCCGCCACCCATGTGCCGGTGATCAACGGTGGCGACGGCCCCGGCGAGCACCCCAGCCAGGCGCTGCTCGACTTCTATACCATCGACAAGGAGTTCGCGCGCCTCGGCAAGCCGCTGGCCGGTGCCCATGTGCTGCTGACCGGCGACCTCAAGTACGGCCGCACCGTGCACTCGCTGATCAAGCTGCTGTCGCTCTACGACCCCATGCGCATCACCCTGGTGGCGCCGCCGGGACTGGAGATGCCGAGTCACCTGATCGACCTGGTCACCTCCCGCGGGCACCGGGTCGAGCAGCGCGAGAGCCTGGCCGACGACTATGCCGACGTGGACGTGGTCTACACCACGCGGATTCAGAAGGAGCGCTTCACCGCCGAGATGAGCGAGGGCTTCAGCCTGTCGCGGGACTTCAGCGTCGACCGTACCTTCATGGACACGCGCTGTGGCCGCGACACCATCGTCATGCACCCGCTGCCCCGCGACAGTCGTGCCGAGGCCAACGACCTGGACGTTGACCTCAACGGCGACCCGCGTCTGGCGATCTTCCGCCAGACCGACAACGGCATACCGGTACGCATGGCAATCTTCGCCACCCTGCTGCAGGTCGAGGACCTGATCGAGCAGGACCTGCGCCCGGTGCGCTGGTTCGTGCCTGAACGGGTGGGGGTCGACGACGCCGTATCCTAGCCGATGGGATAGGCTGCCGAACGCCGTGGAATGTGCGAGACTGCGAATATCGGCCTGGCATCGTCCACCAACAACAATCATGCGTACTGTCGAGGAGTCATATCGCCCATGAACATGCACACCGCCTACCTCTCACTGGGAGCCTTCTATAGCCTGCTGATTGCCATCGGCGCCTTGGCGCTGCTGATGGGCGGCGGCTCGGCCGTGTCGATCGTACAGCTTGGCATTGGCGCACTGGCCGTGGTCGGCCTGTGGGGCTATACCCTGGGACGCGGTTTCATGAACCCGCGGATCTGGCGGCCGCTGGCGGGAATACTGGCGATTGCCGTGGTGCTGCAGGTGGTCATGGTACTGACCGCGGGCCTGTCGAAGACCGACATCACCTGGATGCTGATCAGCGCGGTATTCTCGGCCCTGCTGGTGGTGATCCTGTTCCACTACGGCAACCGTGACCAGGCGCTGTGGGCCTCCGAGGAGGACGTCGAGGGCGGCAAGACGCTCGAGACGCTGCTCAAGCGCCAGTCACCGCTGAGCGCGGAGAACGTCAACGACAAGCGCAAGGCCAGCGTCACCGTGGGCCGTGAGGGCAACCACTACAGCGTGCGGGTGCGCCGCGAGCACGGCGGCGAGGTCGAGCAGTTCGAGGAGCGCTTCAGCCATCCGGCGACCCTGGCGTTCTTCATCGAGAAGTACACCTGCATCACCGCCGACGATATCGCCAAGCAGAACACCGGCGTCGGCAGCGACTAGCCGAGTAATCCTTCCTGGCGGGCGAACCAGCCCTCCAGGATCAGCACCGCGGCAATCCCATCGACGCTGTCGTCACGGTAATTGCCGCGGTGCCCCGCCTCCTTGGCAATGGCCTTGGCCTCCCGGGTCGAGCCACGCTCGTCGACCATCTCGCAGGGAACCCCGTAGCGACCGAACAGGCGCTTGCCGAATTTGCGCGCCCGCACGCTCATCTCCTGCTCGTCGCCGTCGCGGGTCAGCGGCAGCCCGACCACGAACAGGTCGGGGCGCCACTCGTCGACCAGCCGCGAGACGACCGCCCAGTCGGGAATACCGTCGCGGGCACTCAGCGGCTCGAGCTGGCGCGCGCTGGCCAGCAGCTCGTTGCCCACCGCCACGCCGATCCGCCGAGTGCCGAAGTCGAAGGCCAGGATCAGGCGTTCACCGGCCTTGCCCATCAGCCGCGCCCGAGTCTCATGAGTGACCCGCCTCGCGACTCATCAGGTTGAGATCCACGCCGAGGCTGCCGGCGGCGGCCTGAAGGCGCTGCTCGGGCGGGGTGTCGAAGAGAATCTGTGCGCTGCCCTCCACGGTCAGCCAGGCGTTCTCCATGAGCTCGCCCTCGAGCTGGCCGGCCTCCCAGCCGGCACACCCCAGGCAGACCAGGAACTGCTCGGGGCCGCGGCCAGCGGCCAGCGCCTGGAGCATGTCCATGGAGGTGGTAAGGGCGATATCCTCGGCAACCTGGATGCTGGAGTCCCAGGCAGCGGCCGTGCCGCGGTGCAGGATGAAGCCGCGATCCTTGTGCACCGGGCCGCCGTAGTAGACCGGCGCATCGCAGTGCGGGCTGTCATCGCCGCCCAGGTCGAGCTGCTCGAACAGGGCGTCGAGGGTCAGGTCGAGGGGGCGATTGACGATCACCCCCATGGTGCCGTTGTCATCGTGGTCGCACAGGTAACTCAGGCTACCGGCGAAATTGGCGTCCTCGAGATGAGGCATCGCCAGCAAAAAATGGTGTTTCAAGCTTTGCATGGGCCTCCCGGGCGCGGGGCGGTCCTGCCCTCATTGCACGCCGATATGATTGCCTTTCCCGAAACGCCAGACGCGGGTGATCGACAGGCTATCGAGCTCCCCCAGTGCCTCTTCGAAGGGCGGGTAGGGGGCCGCACCGTGCACGGTGGCCAGCGCCACCCGGTCGAGTTCGGGATGTGACGATGATTGTACCACCTCTGCCTGGCGGAGCTGACCGTCGCGGCCGATCACCACGCGGATGCGCAGCTCACCGTCGAGGTGTGGCGGGGCCGGATAGTCACGGTTGCCGTAGGTCTCGATACGCCGCGTCCAGGCCTCGATATAGCGCGCCTCGGCGGCCGCGCGGGCAGCCTGGCGTGCCTCTCCGGGCTGCTCGGCGGCCAGCGTAGCGGCCTCGCCCTGCTGCCGCAGGCTGAGCGCCGCCTGGCCGAGCGGGTCACGGCTGTCGCGCGCCCCGGCTTGCGCCTCAGGGCGCGGGTCGGCCAGGGCCGGCACTTGCGCCAGCGCCGGGTCGACGCGGGTCGGGCTCGGCTCGCCCTGGCTGGCGCTGACCACCGCCGCCAGCGGCGCCGTCGGCGCGGCAGACAGGTCGGGGGTCAGCTCTCCGGCCTCGGCGGCGGGCGCGGTCAGGGCCTGGTCGGCGGCAGACAGGCGGGCCGCCGCCGCACTGGCCTCGCTGTCGCCGCGCGCCTGCTGGTCGGCCTCGGCGATGCTGTCGCTGTCCACCGCTTGCTGAGCGGGCTGGCTGACCAGCACCACGTCGATACTCGCCCGCGGCGCCACCTGAGGACTCAGCGTCCAGCTCGCCACCACTCCCAGGATCGCCAGGTGCAGCACGATCGCCAGCGCCCAGGCCAGCCAGCGCCGGTAGCCGCGGGTGACCGGCGCGTAGTCGATGGCATCGCCGACGCTGGCCATGTGGGCCGCCTCAGCCGAGCCGCCGCGCGATGGCGTCCAGCAGCATCCCGGCGATATCGGTGCCGCGCTGGTCGTCGATCTCGCGCACGCAGGTCGGGCTGGTGACGTTGATCTCGGTGATGTAGTCGCCGATCACATCGAGGCCGACGAACAGCAGCCCCTTGTCGCGAATCATGGGCTGAACCTGCTCGATCAACCAGTGATCGCGTGCGGTCAGCTCGCGGCTGATGCCGGTGCCGCCGGCGGCCAGGTTGCCGCGGGTCTCGCCGGCCATCGGCACCCGCGCCAGCCCGAAGGGTACCGGCTCGCCGTCGACCAGCAGGATGCGGGTGTCGCCGTCGCGGATCTCGGGGATATAGCGCTGGGCCATGATCTGGCGCTGGCCGCGCTCGGTGAGGGTTTCGATGATGGCGCCGAGATTGCGGCCCTCGGACTGCACGTGGAAGATGCCGCTGCCGCCCATGCCGTCGAGGGGCTTGAAGATCACATCGCCATGCTCGGCGTGGAAGGCGCGCAGCACCGGCTCGCTGCACGACACCAGGGTCGGCGTGCAGCACTGCGGGAACTGCTGGGCGAACAGCTTTTCGTTGCACTCCAGCAGCGCGCGGGTCGGATTGACCACCAGCACGCCCTCGCGCTCGGCGAAGCCCAGCAGGTGTACGGCATTGAGGAAGTGCGCGTCCACCGGCGGGTCCTTGCGCATCAGGATCACGTCGAGCTCGGCCAGCGGCCGCGCGGCTGGCGCGCCCAGGTCATACCAGTGCTGGGGGTCGCGGTGCACCTCGAGCTCGGACTGCCGGGCATAGGCGCGGCCATCCTGCAGGAACAGGTCCTCCTGCTGCATGTAAGACAGCGACCAGCCGCGATCCTGGATCGCCCACAGCATGGCCATGGTGGTGTCTTTCTTGTAGGCGATATCGGCGATGGGGTCCATCACCACGCCAATCCTGAGTGCGCGTTTGCTCATCGAGACAGTATCCATCGGTTCGACTAACGATGCGCGCAGTATGACCCAGCCTATCGCCAATGGCCACGCCACGGCGCTAGCCGTCAGCCTGGCGTCAGCGGCCCTCGTGACTGCCCGGCACCAGGCGAATACCGCCCTCCTCGATGACGATCAAGCGACGCTTGTAGAGCCGCCCGATGGCCTGCTTGAAGGCGCTCTTGCTGACCCCGAGGCGCGCCTTGATCTCCGCAGCCGGGCTCTTGTCGGCCAGCGCCAGGTAGCCACCGCTCTCGCGTAGCGCCTTGAGCACCGCCTCGCCGACCACGTCAAGCTTGGCTGCACCGGGCGGCAGCAGCGACAGATCGAGGCGGCCGTCGTCGCGCACCCGCTTGACGTAGCCGGTCAGCCGCTGGCCGCGGCGCAGCGCGCGCGGCAGGTCGTCGTGGTAGAGCAGCCCCCAGTAGCGGTGATTGACCACCGCCTTGACGCCCAGGTCGGTGCGATCCTCGGTGATCAGCGTCACCTCGTCCCCCGCGGCCAGGCCCTCGGCAGCGTCGACGATAAAGCGGTCGAGGCGCTGCGAGGCCACCGGCCGTCCCTGCTGATCCTGATAGATCACCACCAGCACCCGCTTGCCGACGTCGGGGCGGAAACGCTGCTCACCGAACGGCAACAGCAGGTCCTTCGGCTGGCCCCAGGCCAGGAAGGCCCCGGTGGCATTGACCGTGACCACCTCCAGGTAAGCCACCTCGCCAACGCGGGCCAGGGGTGTAGGAGAAACAGCAGCGGACGACATGGGGGGCTCCCGAGGCGGGCGTGGCATAGGGGTATATCCAAGTAAACAGCAAAGTGGTCGCCATTATGTCGTGGCAATGCCGCGGGCGGCAAAGAGCGATCAAAAAAAGCGGCCCGCAGGCCGCTATAAAGGTCTCACTTGCTTGCCTCACACGGGCGCATCGCCCAGGTTCTTACACTGTTGCGTCTTGCATCACGCTTCGCGCTTGCCGTCCACCAGCCGTGACACGCCCAGTGGGTTGCCGTCCTTGAGCGCCTCGGGCAGTAGCCCTTCCGGCAGCGCCTGGTAGCACACCGGGCGCAGGAAGCGCTGGATCGCGGCGCTGCCCACCGAGGTGGTGCGGGCATCCGACGTCGCCGGATAAGGGCCGCCGTGGACCATGGCGTGGCATACCTCGACCCCGGTGGGCCAGCCGTTGGCGAGGATCCGCCCGGCCTTGCGTTCGAGGATCGGCAGCAGCGCCTTGGCGGCGGCCAGGTCGCCATCGTCCATCTGTAGGGTGACGGTCAGCTGCCCCTCCAGGCCCTTGGCCACGCGCTGCATCTCGGCCTGGTCGGCGCACTCGATCACCAGCGAGGTGGCACCGAAGACCTCGGCCTGTAGCGCCTCGTCGGCGAGGAAGTCCGCGGCGCTAGCCACGAACAGCCCGGTCTGGCACTGATGCGGGCCATCACCCGATGCGCCGCGGGCGATTTCACGCACCTTGGCGTTACCGGCAAGCGCGCCCAGGCCGTCGGCATAGGCGCCGTGAATGCCGGGGGTGAGCATGGTCTGGGCGGCGCTTGCCGTGACCGCTGCGCCGGCGGCACGGATAAAGGCGTCCAGCGCCTCGCCCTTGACGCCCAGCACCAGGCCGGGGTTGGTGCAGAACTGGCCGGCGCCCATGTTCAAGGAACCCACGAAGCCGTCAGCGATCTCGACACCGCGCGCCGCGAGCGCTTCCGGCAGCAGGAACACCGGATTGATCGAGCTCATCTCGGCGTAGACCGGGATCGGCTGTGGCCGAGCCTGGGCGGTCTGCATCAAGGCGGTACCGCCGCTGCGCGAGCCGGTAAAGCCCACTGCCTGGATGCGTGGGTCGCTGACCAGCGCCTGGCCGATCTCACGCCCCGAGCCGAACAGCAGCGAGAAGGTGCCCTCGGGCAGGCGGCACTTGGCGACAGCGCGCTGGATGGCACGGCCCACCAGCTCCGAGGTGCCGGGGTGGGCGGAGTGGCCCTTGACCACCACCGGGCAGCCGGCGGCCAGTGCCGAGGCGGTGTCGCCGCCGGCCACCGAGAACGCCAGCGGGAAGTTGGAGGCACCGAACACGGCGACCGGGCCCAGGGCGATATGCCGCTGGCGCAGGTCGACGCGGGGCATCGGCGCGCGCTCGGGCAGCGCCGGGTCGTGACGTACGTCGAGCCACTCGCCGGCGCGCACCACCGAGGCGAACAGGCGCAGCTGACCGCAGGTGCGGCCGCGCTCGCCCTCGAGGCGTGCCTGGGGCAGGCCGGTCTCGGCCATGCCGCGCTGGGTCAGCTCATCGCCGATCGCCTCGATCTCGCTGGCAATGGTCTCGAGAAAGGTCGCGCGTTCCTCGAGCGTGGTCTCGCGGTAGGCGTCGAAGGCCGCCTCGGCGAGTTCGCAGGCCTGCGCGACCTCGACCTGGCCGCCACCGCGATAGACCGGCTCGAGGGCCTCGCCGGTGGCGGGATTGGTGGCGCGGATCTCGGCGCGATCGCCGCTGACGGCCTGCTGGCCGATGATGAGTTGTCCAGATAAGCTCATAGGGCTCTCCTGTCAGAGGGGGGAAACTTGGCCATCTACGGAGTCGGTCTCGAAGCGCAGCGGATTGCGCAGCGGCCGTCCGAAGGCGGGCAGCTCGACCTCGAAGCGATCGCCATCGCGGGTCTTGATGCCGTCGGCAAAGCTCAGCGTCGCGGTGCCGAAGAAGTGCACGTGGACGTCGCCGGGGCGGCGGAAGTTGGGGTACTTGAAGTGGTGGTGCTCAAGGTTGGCCAGGCTGTGCGCCATGTTGGCCTCGCCGGTGAGGAACGGCTTCTGCCACAGCGTCTGGCCGTCGCGTACGATACGGCTGACGCCCTCCAGGTGCTCGGGCAGCTCGCCGACCAACAGCTCCGGGCCAAAACTGCAGGCGCGCAACTTGGAGTGGGCCAGCCACAGGTAGTTGAAGCGCTCGGTGACGTGATCGGAGAATTCGTTTCCAATGGCGTAACCGACCCGCCACGGTGTGCCGTCGGCGCCGACCAGGTAGAGCCCGGCCAGCTCCGGCTCCTCGCCGGCGTCCTCGGCGAAGGCAGGCACCGGCAACGCGGCTTCGGGGGCCACGATGCAGTCGCCGTCGCCCTTGTAGAACCACTCCGGCTGAGCACCGGGCTCGCCGGGGGCGGGCTTGCCGCCCTCCACGCCGAGCTTGAACATGCGCATGGAGTCGGTCAGCTCCTCCTCCTTCACTTGCGTCTTGGTGTGCATCGCCGAGCGGGTATCGGCGCTGCCCAGGTGGGTGAGGCCGGTGCCGGTGACTAGGCAGTGGGCCGGGTCGGGATGGGTCAGCGGCGGCAGCAGGCGCCGCTCGTCGACCAGCGTCCGGTAGTCGACCAGCGTCCCGCCGAGGCGCGCTTCGATGACCCGGGTGAGCGGCTGGCCGGAGTCAATGGCGATTTGCGCCAGGGCATAGGTGCCGCCGTCGATATCGATGGGGCGCACCGCGCCGGAGTTTTCCACCAAGGCCACCCGCAGTTGGTCCTCGTCGAGGTATTGGATCAGTCGCATGGTAATCTCACCAAGTTGTACTAGAAACTTTAACTGCTAGGTAAAACACTGTCGGATCAGAGCGCCTCTTCGAGCATCGCGCGAAAATCTTGTAACGTCGCTGGCCGCGGGTTGGTCGGTGTGGAGTGATCTTCACAGGCCCATGCAGAGACCCGATCGAACAGATCGGCCGTCACGCCAAGCGCCGAGAGGCGTGTGGGAAGATGGAGTCTCTCATTCAGCCCTTCGAAAAACACCGCGAGGTCGTCACCCGCAGGGAGTCCCATGACCGTGCGCAGGGTGGCGAATTTCTCTTCGCAATGAGACTGATTGAAGCGCAATACCGTAGGTAGCAGGACGGCATTGAGGGTGCCATGGTGCAAGGGCAGCTCTTGGAAACCACCCAAGGCATGGGACAGGGAGTGCACGGCCCCAAGCCCCTTCTGGAACGCCAAGGCGCCCTCCACAGCGGCCATCATCATCTCACTGCGCGCGGCCATGCTCGGTGTAGGTCCCGAGGCCTCCTCAATGTGATGAATGGCACGCTGTAGCCCATCGAGTGCGATGGCCTCGGCCGGCGGATTGAAACGAGGGCTCAGGTATGTCTCGATGCAGTGCGCTATGGCATCCATCCCCGTTGCCGCTGTGAGGTACTGGGGAAGCGAGGCGGTCATTTCGGGGTCGCAAACCGCCACCGAAGGGATCAGGTAGGGAGAAATGAAGCCCAGTTTGTGTTCGTCATCCATGCAGATTAACGAGCCTCGTCCTACTTCACTCCCGGTGCCTGCCGTCGTGGGTACGGCAATCAGAGGTAATACCTGAGCGGTGATCCGGGAAGCCCCACCGTCGATCACCGCGTATTGGCGGAGTGGCGGCGCATGCGTCGCCAGCAGCGCCACCCCCTTGGCTAAGTCAATGCTCGAGCCGCCGCCCACGGCGACAAGGCCATCGCAGTCATGCTGTCGGAGCATGGCGAGTGCTTCATGCACAGCGTGTTCCGTCGGGTTGGAAGGCGTCTCCGCGAAAACAGGGGTCGCGGCGGTGAATCCTGCCTTTTCCAGAAAGAGTTGGAAGACGCCACTTTCAATTAACCCTGGGTCGGTTATCAGAAGCGGTTGCTTTACGTTAAGACCATCAAGCTCTGTGGCCATCGAGGCAGCCGCCCCTGAGCCAAAAACAATCTTGGTTAAATAATTGATGGTGTGTAGCATAATAAGACTCCTAGTGCCCCGTGGCATTGATGAGAGTGTTTGTTCTTGTTTTCATACGACGTACCTGGCTAATCACCTTGTCTAAGGGGGGCTCGCCAAACGCTTCACAATCATACAAAGAGCATGATCAACCCCTTAACTAAGGCTCAGGAGTACTGTTTATTCGTTTGATTTCTTGTATTATGGCGCTGTGGTCCAACTCACCATGACCATTATCTACGAGGCTTGCGAAGAGGTCATTGACAAGTGATGAAACTGGCAGTTTCAGGCCAAGCTCTCCAGCAAATGACAGAGCCGTCTGCGTATCTTTTAACTGCCATTTGGCGGGGCCTCCCGGTGTAAAGTCTTGAGCAATCATGCGCTGCCCATGGACGCGTAGAATAGTCGAGTCCGCAAAACCACCCTGCATGGCGGCTAAAACACTAGCGGGATTGGCACCGCCGCGCTCCGCCATTAACAAGGCCTCAGCAACCGTGGTGATAGTGTTAGCGACGATCAGCTGATTGGTAAGCTTGGCTAGCTCCCCGCTACCCGCAGGGCCCACATGCACGGGCGTACCAAGAACGGCCAGGACGGGCTCGACGGCTGCGAAGCTCTCGATAGCACCTCCCACCATGATCGCCAGGGTGCCATCGATGGCGCCTTTTTCGCCCCCGGATACCGGCGCATCCAGATAGTGCACCTGCCGTAAGGCTGCCGCCTCAGCTTGGCGACGAGCCGTTTCCACTGGTATCGAACTCATGACGATCAGCGTTGCATCGCGCTTCATGTTGCTGATTAAACCTTCTGGGCCCAGCAGGATCTCATCACAGACAGGGCCTGAACTGAGCATAATGATGACGACATCACAGTCCGCAACCATCGCCTGGGGTGTCTCCATCATATCGACCCCCAGCGCCTGAAGGACCTCGGCCTTGCGCTGTGTTCGGTTCCAGGCACGCACGCGATAGCCAGCTTTGGCTAAGCGGCCTGCCATCGGGGCACCCATGATACCTGTGCCGATAAAGCCGATAGCGGGGGAAGGCTTCATACTGTTTCCTCTAATCATTCCTTTCACTTAATTGTGCCGCTATGAAAGCATGGCTAACGAATCGCTCAGACCACATCGCGATTAATTGAGATGCTCTACATTCGTTAGGTAACGGCTCCCACCATCCACGGAACGAATTCGTTGCTACCGTATCCCAAGGATTCACTAGCTGTCTTCTCACCAGAAGCAATCGCAATGATCTTTTCAAATATATCTTCACCACAGCTTCTTACTGTTACGTCACCATCAAGGATTCCACCACAATTAATATCCATGTCTTCAGACATAGCTTCATACATGGGTGTATTGGTGGCAAGCTTAATGCAGGGGGCCGGCTTATATCCTGAGACCGAGCCACGCCCAGTAGTAAAGCAGACGATCGTCGATCCCGAGGCGATCTGGCCCGTCACTGAAACGGGGTCATACCCGGGGCTGTCCATGAAATTAAACCCCTGTGTCTTGAGAATCTCTGCATATTCGAGAACATCGTTTAGACTTGAAGAGCCACTTTTCGATACTGCCCCAAGCGATTTTTCAAGTATTGTCGAGAGCCCACCGGCCTTATTACCCGGCGAAGGGTTGTTATTCAGCTCCGCCCCATTTATGCGGGTGTAGTTCTTCCACCAGGCGATACGCTCCAACAACTTGCGAGCGACACTGACATCCACGGCACGATTGAGAAGCAGGTGCTCAGCACCATAGATTTCTGGCGTCTCGGCCAGAATGACGCTACCTCCGTGGCGGACGATAAGATCCGCCGCATAGCCTAGGGCGGGGTTAGCTGTGATTCCCGAGTAACCATCAGAGCCGCCGCACTGCAGGGCGACGGTGAGGTGGCTAAGCGAAGCCGGTTGGCGCCGCGCATGAGCATGGACGTTGGCCATATCGAGCACCCGATCACTGGCGCGCTGGATGCTGGCACGTGTGCCACCCGCTCCTTGGATATTGAAATAATCGATCCGCCCACTCTGTGAGAGTCCATATTTATCCACCAAGGTCTTGACCTGGTTGGTCTCACAGCCCAGACCTATAACGAGCACGAAGGCGAAATTCGGGTTTACCGCATAGCCGGTGATAACACGCTCCAAGAAGGCGAAGCCCTCTGACTCAGTATTCATCGCGCAGCCTGAGCCATGGGTAACTGGCACCACACCATCGAAGCCGAGCTCTTCCAGCCCAGCCGTGGCATTGAGGCTATCCGCTGCGGCCTTGACTACAGTAGCGGAGCAATTGACCGTCGCAACAATCCCAATATAATTTCGTGTGCCAACTCGGCCATCATGGCGGTAAAATCCATCGAAGGTTAGCTCACTTACCTCCACCGGGGTCGGCTTTGCCGGAGAAAAACTCTCGAGGGAGGTGTCGCGCTCAAGCATGGACAGGTTATGAGTATGTACATGTTCGCCGACGCAGATATCGCGACTAGCCAAACCGATCACTTGGCCATATTTAACCACGGTATCATTTGCCGCGATTTCGACCAGTGCGAGCTTATGTCCCGCCATTACATTCTCCCGAGCGCTGGAAAATCCTGCACCCAGGGACATTCCTTCAGGGATGTTGCGGGTGGCCACGCCCACGTTATCACTCGGATCTAGGCGGATAACCACCGGATAGTCATTGATCAGTTCCATCATACTCTCCCAACTATGGCGAAGCCTGCCTGTGAGTTATTCATGGTTGTGGAGGCCGTGGCAAATCAATGCCGTTGCGGCGTGCAGTTGCATCATAGGACTGGGGAACGAAAGCATCGGGTCCTAAGTCGCCTCTGGCAAGATTCAGGTACTCGCACAGAGCAGGGAGCATGCTGGACTTCGCTTGATAGGTGACTAGAGTCTCGGCAAGATAGCGCATATCCTTCTCAGCATTACCAATACTGAACTGCAGCCGGGTGCACTCCCCCTCCAGGACCCACTCCATGATCGGCGCCAGCATGGCGCTATTCGCTCCTCCCTGAGAGCAAATCTCCAGCAATTTATGCTGATCGACTTCCATGCGTGCCGCCATGGTAGCGGCCTCAGCTACTAAGGCGGCTGACCCCAGTGAAAGGAAGTTGTTAATCAGTTTCAGTTTGTGTGCCGAGCCGAGCTTGCCAACATGAAAAATATTCTCAGCGAAGCATTCGATCACTGGCCTGATGCGAGCCACCGTAAGCTCTTCACCGCCCACCATGACATTCAAGCGCCCCTCTCGAGCCTCCCTGGGTGTCCTGGCCAAGGGCGCATCAACCAAAATCGCACTATGGCGCGATGCGATTTTGGCGAGACGCTCTGTAGACTCGGGATGTACCGTCGAGCAATCAACGATAATCAGCCCATCTTGCTCTCCGGCCAGTAGTCCCTGCTCACCAGCAACGATGTCGCCGACTTGCTCAGATGTCGGAACGCAGATAAAGACGATATCGCTTTGCCTCGCCATCTCCGCGGGGGTGGCAACCTCCACCGCGCCTTCACGACAAAGCGACTCCAACGGGGCCCGGTTGCGATGGGCCATTACAGCCAGCGGATAGCCTTTGCGTACTATGTGCCCGGCCATCTCCCTGCCCATCAGGCCCAGGCCAATGAATCCTATACGTGCTGTTTTGTTCATACTTGCCCCTGAATCGTTATTCGCGTGCGGCCTAGCTTCACTGCCGTGCTTCCCAAGCCTTTTCACAGCGCCCGAGGGAAAGCTACCCCCAGTCGTTCGGCCCATTCACCAAGCGCCTCCGGAACGCCTTCCGGCAGGGGGACCCCCTCCTGGAGATAGGTCTCGTGGAGCGCAAGGCCCCGCTCCCCTGGGATCCTCACCGCGGGATCGCCGTCGGCCACGGGGTTGGAGCGGCATGCATCTACCAGCGCCCCTGTCTCGCGTTTGAAAGCCTCCAGACCGCCGAAGGCATCCGGATCCAGCACCTGGACCATCACCGAGGCGCCCCACTGGTCCGGGGCCTGAACGCGACCGAAGCCCCCCAGGCCCGAAGTCAGTGCCTCCACCATCAGTCCTAACGCATAGCCCTTGTGCCCATGATCAAGGCCGCCAATAGGCATGATGCTGCCCTTGGGGTCGTTGAACAGGACGCCGGGATCGACGGTCGCATGTCCTTGATGATCCTTGAGCCAAGGATGGGGCAGCTGCTTGTTCTGCTTGTTAAGCCGCCCGACCATGCCATTGGTGGTGATGGAGGTGCTGACATCCAGTAGCACTGGCCCTGAGCTTGTGGGATAGCCCACGGCAATGGGGTTGGGGGTATGTGTCGCTTCCAAACCACCATAGGGCGCCACTGATTTTGTCGCCGGATCGGAGGACTCGATCACCACCACTAAGTCGCGGTCGGTGGCCCACTTGAGGTAGGCGGCCAGACAGGCGATGTGATTGGAGCGGCGAATCACCACGGTTCCGGTACCGCAGGTCTTCGCCATCGCCTCGGCCGACTCAAGCGCCCTGATGATTAACCAGGGGCCCGGCAGATAGCAGCCATCCCATGTCTCCACGGCGGCACGCTGAGAGATCACTTCCGGTCCCCCGGTCACTGGCATCCGCCCGGACTGGATCTCCCCAAGATAAGGGGCCAACAGTTGGAGGCCGTGGGTGGTGTGCCCCATCAGGTCGCCTCCGACGAGGATCTCAGCCACTACCCTCGCCTTGTCGTCATCGAGTCCGGCAGCGGCGAGCAGCTCGGTGCTGAAGCGGGTCATCTCGTGAACGTCGTAATGCTGGCTCATGGATTGTTCTCCTTGGTGTTCGTTGTTCGGCGTGAAGCGACTCGAAGACATCACGAGGATCCCACCGCGGGTTTCGGTGGCTCTGCCTCGCCCTGCCTGTGAAATACCGACGCCGCCGCGCCCGCGTCCTTCGCCTCCCGCGTGCACAGATGGCAGGCGGTGCGATGCAAGGTCGCTGGATCCTCGATGAGCTCGGGTGCCTCCTCTTCGCAGACCTTGCCGATCTTCTCCGGGCAGCGCGGATGGAAGGCACACCCGGAGGGCGGGTCCAGGGGAGAGGGCACTTCGCCATGCAGGATAATCTCCTCGGTCTGCTCATCGGGATGCGCCGGCAGGGCAGCGGAGAACAGGGCCTTGGTGTAGGGGTGGCTAGGGTTATTGAAGATTTCCTCGGTGTCAGCAATCTCGACGATTTTCCCCAGGTACATCACCGCAATCTTGTCAGCCATGAAGCGCGTGGTGCCCAGGTCGTGGGCGACCAATACATAGCTCATGCCATATTCCTTCTGCAGATCCTTAAACAGGTTCATGATCTGCGCCCGCACCGAGACATCCAGGGCCGACACCGGCTCATCAAGGACGATCAGCTTGGGGTCCGACACCAGGGCGGCTGCCACCGCAACCCTTTGCCGCTGGCCGCCCGAGAATTCGTGGGGGAAGTTTCGCGCCTGCTCGGCACGCAACCCGACATCCTCCATCACCTTCGCGATGCGCTTATCGATATCGTCGCGGGTCAAGTGCTTCTGGTTGATGTACAGTGCCTCAGCGATGATGTCGTAGACCCGCATTCGCGGATTCAGGGAGGACCAAGGGTCCTGAAAGACAGCCTGTACCGAATTGCGGTAATGGCGCAGGCCAAGGCGGTCGAGACTCTGGACATCCTTGCCCTCGAAGCGCACCACCCCGCCGGTGGGCTGCTCCAGTCGCAGCAGCATCTTAGTGGTCGTGGTCTTGCCACACCCCGACTCGCCGACCAGTGCCATGGTTTCACCCGGCGCCAGGCTGAAACTCACCTTCTCCACGGCCTTCACGATACTCTGCTTCCTTTTGAAGAAGCTGCCGCTTACGACCTCGTAGTGCTTGGTCAAGTCTTGAACGTCGAGAAGCGCTTGGGTATCACTCATCTTCGGCCTCTAGTTTCCAGCAGTTTGCAGAGTGGGGAGCACCGACGTCACTGCTGGCTTGGAATTCGGGGGGGTACTCTCTCCGGCAGCGTTCATCGGCGTGGGGACAGCGCGCCGCAAAGCGACAGCCCTCGGGCATGTTCCACAGGGGGGGCGGCTGACCGTCTATCGAGTAGAGTCTCTCGGCCTTGTGACGCATGGAGGGAACGGATTTCAGCAGGGCCTGGGTATAGGGGTGGCTGGGATGATTAAAGATGTCGCGGACATTGCCCGACTCGACGACACGTCCGGCGTACATCACCAACAGCCGATCACACATCTTGGACACGATGCCCAGGTCATGGGTGATGAAGATTATGGAAACATCCTGCTTCTCGCGGATGTCCTGCAACAACCGCAGATATTGCGCCTGGATGGTGACGTCCAGCGAGGTGGTGGGCTCATCGGCGATGATCACCTTGGGATTACAGGATAGCGCGATGGCGCCCACGACCCGCTGCTTCATGCCCCCACTCATCTGATGGGGGTAATCATCGACACGGCTCTCCGGTGCCGCTACCCCCACTCGCCTCAGCCCCTCGACCGCCTTGCTCATGAAGTTCTTGCGGGTATCGCGAGTATGGACCCTCAGGGCTTCGCGCAACTGGCTGCCGACGGTGAAAACAGGATTCAGCGAGGTCTGTGGATCCTGGAGGATCATGGAGATCTGCTTGCCGCGTATCTTGCGCATCTCCCGTTCGCTCTTGTCCAGCAGCTCCTCACCCTCCAGGGTGACCCGGCCCTCCACAATGCGTCCGGCTGGGCGCGGCAGCAGGCGCAGCAACGACAAGGCGGTCATGGATTTGCCGCTACCCGACTCGCCGACCACGCCGAGTATTTCCCCCCGGCGCAACTCGAAGCTCACGCCATCTACCGCATGAACAATGCCGTTCTTAGTTTCCAGCTGAGTATGCAGGTTCTCGACCGACAGGACGTTATCCTGAGCGATGTCCTCCTGAGTGCGCTTCTCATGAGCCATAATCGTCATATCGCCCCCTTATATGAGCTTCGGGTCCAATCGGTCGCGCAGCCAGTCGCCCAGCAGATTCACGGACAGCACGGTCAGCAGAATGGCCAGTCCCGGAAAGAAGGATATCCACCAGGCACTCACCACGAGTTGGCGACCATCGGCGACCAGCAGCCCCCAGGCCGGGGTGGGACGCGGTATTCCAATTCCCAGGAAGCTGAGCGTGGCTTCGAGGACGATGACTACCCCGATCTGCAGGGTCGCCATGACGACGATGGTATTGACCACATTGGGAAAGATGTGACGCGCCAGAATCCGCGAATCGGATGCCCCCGAGACCCGAGAGCGGGCCACAAAGTCGCGCTCCCGCAGGGACAACACCTCGCCGCGGATCTGACGAGCGAAATAAGACCAGAGCACGAAGGCCACTACCAGCAGCACCGACTGAAAGCTGGGCCCCCAGATGGTCGCCAGTGCCAGGGCCAGCAGGACACTGGGCAGAGCCAGGGAGACATCCACCAGCCGCATAATGACGATATCTGCCCACCCGCGCTTGAAGCCGGCGATTAAGCCGAGAATCGTGCCGATGACGGTTCCTAAGAAGATACCGACCATTGAGACGGAGAGTGCATACCAGGCACCGTGCAGAGTACGGCTCAAGACACAGCGCCCGAGTCGATCGGTACCCAGAATGAACTCCCAAGAGCCTCCCGCCCAGACCGGTGGTGCGAGACGATTAGTCAGATAGCTCTGGTAGGGGTCATGGGGTGCAATATAGCTGGCGAAGAGTGCCGGTATGACCAGCACTATCAACAGTACCCCGATGGGTATCAAAGGATAGCGGGACAAGCGTTTCCATGGGGTCTCGCGCCTGCCCTTGCCGAAGGGAGATTGAGAATCTCTGGTAATGGCCATGACTGTCACACCTAGAAATTATTGTGGAATACCGAGGGATTGGGCTATGCCATTGCCGCCGTCACTTGTAGCGAATCCGTGGGTCGATATAGGCATAGAGGATATCGACCACAAAGTTGGCCGCGATGAACACCATGGCAAAGAAGATCACCACTGCCTGGACCAGCGGGAAGTCTCGCCCCCTAATGGCATCCATCGCCAGATAGCCGATACCTGGCCACGCGAAGACAGTCTCGATGACGATCGATCCCGTGAGGATCGAACCCAGCAGGATGCCGAAGTAGGTCAGCGGGATGATCACGGCATTGCGGAACGCGTGTTTCCAGATCACCTTCCACTCAGGCACGCCCTTCACCCGGGCCAGTTTGATGTATTCGGAGTCGAGCACCTCCAGCATCCCCGAACGAGTCAATCGGGTCAGGGCGGCGATCTGGAACAGCGCCATGGCCAGTGCCGGCAGGATGATATGCTGCGGTCCTCCCCTTCCCGAGGTAGGCAACCAGCCCAAGGTAACGGCAAAGAACCAGATCAGGATGATGCCCAGCCAGAACTGGGGAAGCGACTGGCCAAACAGTGCCACCACATTGGCCATGCTGTCGGCGGCCGTGCCCTTCTTGACCGCAGAGAGCACGCCCAGCGGTATGGCGATCACGATACTCATCAGTATCGCGACACCGGAAAGCTCCAATGTGGCAGGCAGCCTGGCCATCACCACCTCCATGGCGGAATAGCCTCGGCGACTCAAAGCCTCGCCGAAATCCCCCTGAACAGCATTAAAGAGGAAGGAGAAATATTGGTGATGGAGTGGCTTGTCCAAGTTCCAGTGCTGCATCACCGCCAGGATTTGCTCCTGGGATGCATCATCTGGTAGTAAGGAGTCGATGGGACTCCCGGTTAGGCGAGTCAGCATGAACACTATTAGGCTGATCGCCCAAAGTGCAAAAATCGATTGCAAGAAACGTATGGCAATAAACTTTTTCATCATTATACCCGCTTGATTCCGCAAGTTCCCCTCTCATGGGGGATCATTTTCACCGAGGAAGGAGTGCAGACGTCGCCGACTCACGTCGGCCCCATCTGCATCCTCCCGTCTCAGTTGTCAGTCAGCGGGGGTAATCAGATGCCAGTGGCTCATGCCGGCGGTAGTCACCCCCGGATATCGCCACTCTGATACGGAACTTGGGTCGATTGTCATCTCGACATCGAGAGCCGCAATAGGCATATCGGTATACTGCTCGTAGGTATAAATAAAAGCCTCTTGAATCAGGGATTCTCGAGCTTCGGCATCGAATGTGCTTTCGATCTGATCAATTAACTCCTGAATATGATCATCCTCGTAGCCGTGATATGGAGAGCCACCCGGGGTGAAGGTATTGCTCAAGGCCACATCGCTAGGCCGGATGGGCGCGTTGCGGATGGGGTTGATAAAGTAGGCTTGCCGCCCACGACCAGCTGACGCGATGGACGACCAATCTACTTCGCGCAACTCCGTTTGCAGACCAACCTCCTCGAAGAAGACTTGTGCTAATTCGGCTAATATTGGGAATTCCGGATTACCAGAGACCACGCTAACGGTGATTGGGATAACAGGATCCTCGAAGGCATCCGGATAGCCCGCTTCTTCTAGCAGCTCCCGAGCACGCTCAGGGTCGTAGCCATAGTCATCGTCGAAGCGCTCCACGAGTTCAGGAACAAAGCCCTCATGAGGCTCATGCATACCATAACGAACCAGATGATCAGCGCGTCCGTTGTAAAGAATTTCAATGAGCTGATCTCTGTCCAGCGCGCGATTCATGGCTTCGCGGACTTTCACATCTGCCCACGGCAGGTCAGGGTTATAGGCCTCATCCCCGGACTGCATGTACAGTCCGTTGAACATCAGCGTGACTTGTACCGCTGGGTTGAGAGAGCCGATAACTTGCTTACCCGTTGCCTCGGCCTCGGGCTGCAGCTCGCGAGGTAGATCGGCGATCTGAGCTTCACCGGACTGAAGTAGAGCTAGTTTTGTAGATGGTTCTGCAGCCCACCGGAACTCTAACTCCTCAACTAGAGCATCTTGGCCCTGCCAGTGGTTGTCGACACGCTCCATTACCAGCCGATCGCCGTCGCGGCGCTCTACGAAGCGGAAAGGTCCAGTGCCGGCAGGACGCTCTCTATAGCCGTCGAGGCCTTCTTCATCGTATTGCGCCTTGCTATAGATGATCATGGAACCACGGAGAGCGAGCGCAAACAGGAAGCCAGGCCGGGGGGCGTCGAAGTGGAATTTTATAGTGTAGTCATCAACCACTTCTATGTCAGCGCCTCGCAATAGTGAGACCCCTGTCTGCACCGAGTCCGGAGAAGTATGCAGCTCATAACTATGTGCGACATCCTCGGCTGTCACGTCTCCCCAATCAAAATGCCATTCGGCACCCTCATGGAGATGAAAAGTCCAGGTGGTGAAATCATCGTTCGCCTCCCATTCGCGAGCGAGACCACTATTGTCATACTCCCCCGTCTCATGATGGTTACCCACCAGCGGCAGTAACATGGGAAATAGGGAAACATCTACAGTTGTACCCCAGTACAGATTCGTTTCACTGGCAGGTGGGTCGACCGCCATCACGATGCGCTCATTCGCAGCCATTGCCTGGGCCTGTAAGGCCCCGAGAGCTGCTGCACCTATGCCGAATGCGATGGCTTTACTGATCTTGTTTCGAGCAAATGTCTTCATGGGCGAGCTCCATTTGTTGTTGTCATACACTAGTCGTGTCCATGTCAGGCGTAACGGCGCCTGCCTGTAGGCTGACTGCATAGCTGTCATACAGCCATACCATAAAGGGTTAGCTCAACATCTCTTATAGGTCAAGGAATGCATCACGGCTTTCCTCTGGTCTGCTGGTTGGCTTACCAGACCAGTTGATAAGCAATTTAGATCCCGCATAGACAGCCGTCAAGTTTGTACATTTGAATATAGACTTTTGTCTAGTCGTGTCAGGTTGGTAGCGTAAGGGAGGCACTTTGGTCTAACATATAGACCAGTTGGCAGGAGACAAATTAATGGACAATCCCGCTTTCGCCTTCGAGAAGGCGCTCAAGAACAAGACTAAGAAGGACATCCTGGCCGAGAAGCTGGTCGATATGATGCTGACAGGGCTGCTGCGGCAAGGCGATGTGCTGCCCAGCGAGCGCGAGCTCGCACAGCTCTTCGAGGTGAGCAGGGAAACCGTGCGCGGCGCCCTTGCCCAGCTGACGGCCTATGGGCTGATCAGCGTCTCTCATGGCAGCAAGACCCGCATCAGTGCTGACGAGCGAGCACTATCGCGATTCGAGGAAACACGCGAGGGAGCAGCCAAGACAAGCCAGCTCGAACACTACGACGTGGACTGCGTATTCGAGAGCCGCATCGTGGTCGAGGCCGCTATCGCCCGGCGAGCGGCGATCAGGATCGACGCCGAGGGGATTCAAAAGCTGGAGCGAATGCTCGATGCCCAGAGCAAGTTGTTCAACTCACCGGTGTACTTCCAGCTCTCGGACCAGAGCTTCCACAAGCTGATCTCCGAGTACGCGAATAACGCCCTGCTGCTGCGTTACGCCGGGGAGCTGTACGATTACGGCCTCAACATTCGTCGCCAGGTGATGGTGGAAGAGGGGGCGATCGAGCGCAGCTACCGGGAGCACGCGCACATCGTCGACGCCTTGCGCCGCCAAGACCCTGACGCCGCCGAGCGCGCCATGCTCGCCCACCTCGATAGCGTCTACCGAACCACCAAAGACAAACTTGCTTCCAACTAACAGGCCTAGCTCAGGCTAGATCCCCGAACCGATACTGCAGCAGCGAGAGCGCCACCACCGGGGCGGTCTCGGTGCGCAGGATACGCGGGCCGAGGGTGAGGGGAGAAAAGTCGGCCCGTCGGGCGGCGTCGACCTCGGCCGTTGACAGGCCGCCTTCGGGGCCGATCAGCAGCGCCGCGCGGGTCACGCCGCGGGACTCGGCAAAGGTGCCGTCGGTGGCCGGGTGCAGCACCAGGCGCAGCGTTTCGTCGCGGGCCGCCAGCCAGTCGCCGAGCGGCTGCGGCGGATGCACCGGCGGCAGCGTGGCGCGGCCGCACTGCTCGCAGGCGCTGGCCGCCACCGCCTGCCAGTGGGCGATCTTCTTGGCCTCGCGCTCGCCCTTGAGGCGCACGTCGCCGTGCTCGGTGTAGAGCGGCGTAATCGCGGCCACGCCCAGCTCGACGGCCTTCTGGATGGCGTAGTCCATGCGGTCGCCCTTGGAGATCGCCTGGCCCAGATGCACCGCCAGTGGCGATTCACCGCGCCCGGGGGCGATGGCCTCGACTCGCGCCACTACCCGCTTGCGCTCGGCTTCGACCAGTACCGCATCGGCTTCCTGGCCGCGTCCGTCGAACAGCGCCAGGCGCTCGCCGGGGCGCATGCGCAGCACCCTGCCGACGTGGCGCGCCGGCCCCTCGGGCAGAACGACGTCGCCGCCAACGGTGAAGTCGGCGGCGACGTGGATGCGCGGCCCGCTCAACGAGCCGCTCCGCGAGTCACGAGCAGGTGCACGGGCCCTTACTGCGTGGTTTCGCTGGCCTGCTGGGCCTCGCGCTTCTTCTTCTGGGCGTAGATCGCCTCGAAGTTGACCGGCGCCAGCATCAGCGGCGGGAAGCCACCGCGGTTGACCAGGTTGTCGATGCACTCGCGGGCATAGGGGAACAGCACGTTGGGGCAGAAGGCGCCCAGGGTGTGCTCGAGCTGCTGCCCCTCGATGCCGGCGATACGGAACAGGCCGGCCTGCTCGATCTCGGCCAGGAACGAGGTGTTGCCGGTCTCGCTGTGCTTGACCTCGGCGGTGACCTTGACCACTACCTCGAAGAGATCTTCGCTGATCTGGCTGCTCGAGGTGTTGAGATCGAGGCCGACCTTGGGCTTGAACGGCTGCTGGAACACCGCCGGCGCGTTGGGCGACTCGAAGGAGATGTCCTTGACGTAGATGCGCTGCAGCGAGAATTTCAGTTGGGGCTTTTCCTGGTCGCCGGCAGCGCCACCTTGGGCGTTGCTGGCCGCAGGCTGATTGTTGTCTTCCGCCATGAGAAGGGTCCTTGACGTCTGTTGCGTGTGATAAGTGAGTAGCGCTGGTTACTTCTTGACCACCGGCATGCCGTCGGCCTGCCACTGGGTCATGCCACCCTTGAGCTTGAAGGCGCGCTCGAAGCCGGCCTTCTCCAGTTTGGCCTGGGCGGCACCGGATGACTGGCCGTGCTTGCAGACCACGATGATCGGCTTGTCCTTCGACTTTTCCAACTCGCTGATGCGGTTGTCGAGCTTGCTCTGGGGAATATTGCGCGCCCCGGCGATATGGCCAACCTTGAAGTCGTTGGCCTCGCGAATATCGACCACCACGGCGTCTTCGCGGTTGATCAGCTGGGTCGCCTCGCTGGCCGAGACACCGCTCTTGCTGCTGCCTCTCACCTCATAGGCGATCCAGGCGGTCAGCACCAACAGGAACGCCCCCACCAGCAGCGGGTGGTTCTGCACGAATTCGAAGAGCTGGTCGATCATGGGTCCGGATAACTCTTGTTGGGTAACGGTTGCGCCGAGCGGCGCCCAGTATACACAAGCTGCGTGATCGCGTCTGCGCGCCGGCCGCCAGGCTCGGGGCTATCGCAGATAAGGCAGAAACGCTCGGAACTGATCCGTCGACAGGCCTACGAGGAGGCGCTGTGAACCCATCCCTGGGCGCTACCTTGCGCCATCCATGGCGCAAACCTCCTCTTCGGCCTGTCCCCGGCGTCCTTCGCTTAGCGGCATCATATCGCCCTGCCACCAGGCTGACGCCCGGCGCGGCTGTGCGATATGATGCCTCATGGAGCCGTGAGTCGCGACCCCGGGACGCCCCGGGCACGACGCTTATCAATGAGGCCAATTGCATGTCTGATGCCACCCCGCGCCCCGTGGCGCTGATCATCCTCGATGGCTACGGCCACAACGAGGCCCTAGAGGCCAACGCCGTAGCCGCCGCCGACACCCCGGTGATGGACCGCCTGCAGCGCGACTGCCCCAGTAGCCTGATCCACACCGACGGCAACTATGTCGGCCTGCCCGACGGCCAGATGGGCAACTCCGAGGTCGGCCATATGAACCTCGGCGCCGGACGCATCGTCTACCAGGACTTCACCCGCATCACCAAGGCCATCGAGGACGGCGACCTCGACCACAACGCCGCCCTGACCCGGCCCATCGACGACGCAGTGGAGGCACAGCGCGCGGTGCACCTGCTCGGCCTGCTGTCGCCGGGCGGCGTGCACAGCCATGAGGACCACATCATCGCCATGGCCGAGCTGGCCGCACGCCGCGGCGCCCAGCGTATCTACCTGCACGCCTTCCTCGACGGCCGCGACATGCCGCCCAAGAGCGCCCTGGCCTCCATCGAGCGAGTCAACGAGCGGCTCTCCGAGCTGGTCGGGGCCGATAACGGCTTCATCGCCTCGCTGATCGGCCGCTACTACGCCATGGACCGCGACAACCGCTGGGACCGCGTCGAGAAGGCCTATCGACTGATCACCGAAGGTGTCGGCGAATTCGACGCGGTAAGTGCCGAGGTCGCACTGCGCGAGGCCTACCAGCGCAACGAGACCGACGAGTTCGTCAGCGCCACCAGCGTGCGCCCTGACAATGCCGCGGTGGTCATCGAGGACGGCGACGCAGCGATCTTCATGAACTTCCGCGCCGACCGCGCCCGCGAGCTGACCCGCGCCTTCGTCGAGGACGGCTTCGACGGTTTCACCCGCCACACACGCCCGCGGCTCGCCGGCGACGGCCTGGTGATGCTCACCCAGTATGCCGCCGACATTCCGGCGCCGGCAGCCTTCCCGCCCGTGGCGCTGACCAACACCCTAGGCGAGGTGGTGGCCGAGCGCGGCCTGACCCAGCTGCGCATTGCCGAGACCGAGAAGTACCCCCACGTGACCTTCTTCTTCTCCGGCGGGCAGGAAGCCGAGTACCCCGGCGAGACCCGTATCCTGGTGCCCTCGCCGCGGGACGTGAAGACCTACGACGAAAAGCCCGAGATGAGCGCCTATGAGCTGACCGACAAGCTGGTGGCGGCCATCGAATCCGGCGCCCATGACCTGATCATCTGCAACTACGCCAACGGCGACATGGTCGGCCACACCGGCGACTTCGACGCCGCGGTCAAGGCCATAGAAACGGTCGACATCTGCCTGGGACGCGTGGTCGAGGCGATCCAGCGCGCCGGCGGCGCCTGCCTGGTCACCGCCGACCACGGCAACGCCGAGCAGATGGTCGACCCCGAGACCGGCAACCCGCATACCGCCCACACCACCTTCGAGGTGCCGCTGGTCTACGTCGGCGAGCGCCAGGTCACCCTGCAGGACGACGGTAGCCTGTGCGACCTGGCCCCGACGCTGCTGGCGATGATGGACCAGGCAGCCCCCGAGGAGATGAGCGGACGCGTGCTGATCGCCCCTGCATGAGGCCTGAGGCAGGACGCAGCCTGCGCTGTGGCCTGGTGGCAATCGCCGCCGGGCTGCTGCTGGGCCTGTCGCTTGCGGCACACGCCGGCGAGGGCCGGGAACGCCGCGCCCAGGAGCGGCTCGACGCCATCGGCAGCGAGATCCAGGCGGTGTCGCGGCGCCTCGAGTCGACCCGCGAGGACCGCGATGACGCCGACCGCGAGCTGCGTGAGGTGGAAACCGCACTGGCCGATACCCACCGCCGCCTGGATGCGCTGCAGGCCGAGCGCCGCGAGGTGGCCGACGAGATCGACGAACTCGAGCGCCAGCGCGGCGTGCTCGAGGCCGAGCGCGACGCCCAGCTGGAGGCGCTGGCCACCCAGCTCGAGGCGCTCTATCGGCTGGGCCATACCCCGCAGCTCAAGCTGCTGCTCAACCAGGACGACCCGGCACGTCTCGACCGCCTGCAGACCTACCTCAATCACCTGAGCCGTGCCCGCAACGAGCGCCTCGACGCCATCGCCGTCCTCGATGAGCACCTGGCCGATAACCAGGCAGCGCTCGATGAGCGCGACAGCGAACTGGCAACCCTCGGCGACGAACTGGCCGCGCGCAGCGCCGACCTGGCCACGCAGATGCAGGAGCGCGAGGCGCTGGTGGCATCGCTGGACGCACGCTACAGCAGCGAGCAGGAGCGCCTCGACGGCCTCGACCGCGACCGCGACGACGCCGAGCGGGTGCTACAGCAGGTGCGCGAGGAGATGGCGCGCCTCTCCGAGCCGCCGCCCTCCACCGCCATCGCCGAGACCCAGGGCGACCTGCCTTGGCCGGTACAGGGCTCGGTGGCCTCGAGCTTCGGCCGCGGCGACGGCATCAGCCGCAACGGCATGCTGATCCAGGCCAGCGAGGGCACGCCGGTCACCGCGGTGCACAGCGGCCGGGTGGTGTTCGCCGACTGGATGCGCGGCTTCGGCAACCTGCTGATCGTCGACCACGGCGACCAGGTCATGACCCTCCACGCCCACCTGCAGCACTTCAGCGCCGAGGTCGGCAGTGCCGTATCGCGCGGCGACGAGCTAGGCGCCGTGGGCAACAGCGGTGGCCAGGGCCGCGCCGCGCTGTACTTCGAGGTACGCCGCAACGGCGAGCCGATCGATCCTCAAGGCTGGATCGCACAACGCTGAGAAAATGTGGTCATAAGGCCACTATGGATTCACCGACGGCGCAGCGGCTATGCTGGGCACCACATCGGCGTGCGCTGGTGCCGTCTCTTACCTGCGGATCGGAGTCATCATGCTCGACACTGCTTGCAAATCCCTGATCGCCGGGGTCGCCTCGCTGGCGCTGCTGGCGCTGCCCCTGCACGCCACGGCGGCCAACAGCACGCCGGGTAACGAGCTGCCGGTCGAGGATGTCCAGACCTTCGCCGAGATCTTCGAACGCATCAAGCGCGCCTACGTCGACGAAGTCGACGACAGCACCCTGCTACGCAACGCCATGCGCGGCATGCTCAGCGAGCTCGACCCGCACTCCGCCTACCTCGACCAGGACGAGTTCCGCACCCTGCGCGAGTCGACCCAGGGCGAATTCGGCGGCATCGGCATCGAAGTCGGCATGGAAGATGGCCAGTTGACGGTGATCACCCCCATCGACGACACCCCGGCCTCACGCGCCGGCCTGCAGTCCCGCGACCTGATCATGAGCGTCGAGGGCCAGGCCACCGACCGCATGTCGCTGCAGGAGGCGGTCAACCTGATGCGCGGCGAGCCCGGCACCGAGCTCGAGATCAGCATCCAGCGGCGCGGCGAGGACAGCCCCCGCGACATCACCCTGACCCGCGAGGTGATCCGCAGCGAGAGCGTGCGCAGCGAGCTGCTCGAGCCCGGCTACGGCTATCTGCGGGTCAGCCAGTTCCAGAACCGCACCGGCGAGCAGGTGCGCCAGGCGCTGGCGCGTATGGAGGCCGACGCGCCCCTCGACGGCCTGGTGCTCGACCTGCGCAACAACCCCGGCGGCGTGCTGCAGGCCGCGGTGGCGGTCTCGGATGCCTTCCTCGACAGCGGCCTGATCGTCTACACCGAGGGCCGCCTGGCCGACAGCGAGCTGAGCTTCTCCGCCAACCGCGACACCGCCGCCCCGGACGTGCCGCTGGTGGTGCTGATCAACGGCGGCAGCGCCTCGGCGGCGGAGATCGTCGCCGGTGCGCTGCAGGATCAGCGCCGCGCCGTGGTAATGGGCACCGAGAGCTTCGGCAAGGGCTCGGTGCAGCAGGTCATGCCGCTGGGCAACGGCGACGGCCTCAAGCTGACCACCGCGCTCTACTACACTCCCAACGGGCGCTCGATTCAGGCCCAGGGCATCGTGCCTGACGTGGAAGTGGTGCGCGGCCGGCTGGAAGTCACCGAGAGCAGCCGCCAGCTGCGCGAATCCGACCTCGAGGGCCACCTGCGCTCGCGGGAAGAGACCCGCGAACGCAGCGCCACCAGCGAGCGTCTGCGCGACGACTACCAGCTCAACGAAGCCCTCAACCTGCTCAAGGCACTCAACGTGGTTGGCCAGCGCCGCTCCGCGGCGGGCTGACCCCCGCGGAATCACGCGCCGTCAATACGGCCGGGGCCTGGCGGTCGACCGCCAGGCCCCGTTGCGTTACATGGGAGGTGGGCGCCCCTCAGCTACCGCGGGCCTTGCCATCCAGCCAACCGCGAATGATCTGGCGATGCCGCTCGCGACCATAGCTGGGAAAATGGCCGCCGTGGACCACCCTCAAGGGCAGCTCAAGAAGGCGACGCATGGAGCGCTCGTAGTCGGTGGCGTTGGCGTGGTAGGTGTCCTCGATCAGCGGCCCGTCGTAGACGATGTCGCCGGAGAACAGGATGCCGCTGCGCGCCTCCCATAGCGCGATCCCGCCGGGCGAGTGCCCCGGGGTATGGATCACCTCGAAGACGCGGTCGCCGAGATCGATGACGTCACCCTCCTCCACCAGCCGGGTAGCGGGCGCCGCCTTGACCGCGTAGGTGGTGGCGGCGAAGGGCTCGGGGGGCAGCCGCTCGAAGATATCATCGCTGACGTAGGGGTCGGCCAGGGTGGCGCGACGCCCGGGCTGGGCCAGGATCTCCGCCTCGGCGCGATGCACCACGCGCTCGTCGAACTCGTGGTGACAGCCGATATGGTCGAAGTGGGTATGGCTGGCCACCGCGGTCAGCGGCCGCTCGGTGACCAGCGGCACCCACTCGCGCAGCGACACCACGCCCATGCCGCTGTCGACCAGCATGTCGCGATCGCGGCCGCGCACATGCCAGATATTGCAGCGATAGAAGGCCTGGATGAAGGGCTCTTCGATATGCGTAACGGCGTCTCCCACGCTGCGCGTGGCATACCACTCCTGGGGGCGGGCACGCTGGCTCATGGGGCCACCTCCTCGGCAGCGAAGATGCTCAATCGCGCCGGATCCACCGACAGCGTCAACCGCGCCCCGGGCTGCGGCTGCACCTCGGGTGGCAGGTGGGCGATCAGGGTCGTCTCGGCATCATCCTCACAGTGTAGATGGCAGCGGAAATGGGTGCCGAAGAAGGCGCTATCGCCGACCCGCGCGCTGCCCAGCGACCAGCCGTCAGTGCCACTGCGAATCTGCTCGGGACGCAGGCAGACGGTAAAGGGCCCGTCGCCGCTCGGCGCCTGCGGCGCCGCGAGGGGGCCAAACGGCGTTTCCAGCCCCTGGGGCCCACGCGTGGCCGGGAGGCGGTTGGTCTCGCCCATGAAGTTGGCGGCAAACAGGCTGGCGGGTTGCTGATAAACCCGCTCCGGCGGCCCCACGTCCTCGATACGGCCACGATTCATCACCACGATGCGGTCGGCGATGGCCATCGCCTCCTCCTGGTCGTGGGTGACGTGGATGAAGGTGGTGCCGAACTCGCGCTGCAGGCTCTTGAGTTCATCCTGCATGCTGCGGCGCAGCTTGAGATCCAGCGCCCCCAGTGGCTCGTCGAGCAGCAGCACATCCGGCTCCACCGCCAGCGCCCGCGCCAGCGCCACCCGCTGGCGCTGGCCGCCGGACAGCTCGTGGGGACGCTTGCCGGCATCGCCGTGCAGCCCGACCAGCTCGAGCAGCCGCTCGGCGCGGGCGTGGCGCTCGCGCCTGGCCATGCCGCGCATGCGCAGCCCGAAGGCGACGTTGTCGCGCAGGGTCATGTGCGGAAACAGCGCATAGTCCTGGAACATGGTGGTGGTGGGCCGCTTGGCCGGCGCCACCCCGGTCATGTCGCGCCCGCCGATCTTCACCGCACCCCGGGAGGGCACGATGAAGCCGCCGAGGATCGACAGCAGGGTGGTCTTGCCGCAGCCCGACGGGCCGAGCAGCACGATGTACTCCCCCGCGTCGATCTCCAGCGCGATATCGCTCAGGGCACGAAAGTCCTGAAAGTCGTGGCACAGCGACTCGATGGTAATGGGAGCAGTCATGGGCGGCGCCTTCCGAAGATGAACAGTTCGAGTAGCAGCACGATGGCGGCGGAGCCGAGAAACACGATGCTGCCGATGGCGTTGGTCTTCGACGAGAGCCCCGAGCGCAGCAGGCTCCAGATCTCCACCGGCAGGGTCACCTCGAAGCGGGTCAGCAGGAAGGCGATCACGAACTCGTCCCAGCTCAGGGTCATGGCCAGGAAGAACGCCGCCAGGATCGCCGGCGCCAGCATCGGCACCGTGACCTGGGTAATCACCCGCACCTCGCCGGCGCCGAGATCGCGGGCGGCGCGCTCGATATTCTGCTGCTGGGCGCCCATCGAGGCGTAGATGATCGCAAAGCACAGCGGCAGGTTGATCACCACGTGGCCGATGCCCGCCGCCCACAGCGACAGGCCGATGCCGAGCTGATTGAAGACGATCAGCAGGCCCAGGCCGACGATCAGGTAGCTGACCGTCATCGGGGCGATCAGCAGCCCACGCAGCCACACTGACCCCGGCAGCACGTGGCGGGCCAGGCCGTAGGCGGCCAGGAAACCCAGGACGCAGGCGGTCAGCGACGAGCCCACCGCCACCATCAGCGAGTGGCCCAGCGCCGCCATCAGGCGCCTGTCGCCGAACACCTCGGCGTACCAGCGCAGCGTCGGCCCCTCGAAGGGCGGCAGCGGCAGGCTGCCGTCCTTGAACGAGAACAGCACCAGCGACGCCACCGGCAGATAGATGAAGGCGAAGGCCACGAACAGATAGCCCCACTGCAATCTACGCATGGTCACACCCGATCCAGTCGTAGCCAGCGCGCGCTGGCCAGATAGGCCAGGCTCACCAGGCCCATCAGCACGATCGACAGCGCCGCGGCCAGCGGGAAGTCACCGCGACGCCCCAGCTGCACCATGATCACCTGGGGCACGGTCAGCTCGTTGTTGCCGCCGAGAATCTGCGGCGTGATGTAGTCGCCGATGCACAGCACGAAGGTCAGGAAGGCCCCGACCATGATACCCGGCAGGGTCAGCGGCAGAATCACGTGGCGAAACGCCTGCCAGCCGCTGGCGCCGAGATCGGTGGCCGCTCGCCGGTAGTTGGGCGATAGCTGCACCAGGTTGGCGAAAATCGTCAGCGTCAGCAGCATCACGAAGAAGTGCACGAAGCCGGTCACCGTAGCGAAGCGTGTGCTGGCCATCTGCAGCGGCTCGGCGATCACCCCCAGCGACATCAGCGCCTTGTTGACGATGCCCTCGCGGGACAGCACCAGCAGCCAGGAGTAGGAGCGCACCACGTAGGAGGTCCAGAACGGCAGGATCGCCAGCAGCAGCACCAGTCGCTGCCAGCGCGGCGGCACCCGGAAGGCGATGATCCAGGCCAGCGGATAGGCCAGCAGAATCGACACCAGCGTCACCGTCAGGGTGATCTGCAGCGACACGACAATGGCGCCAGCCAGGAACGACTGCCCGAACAGGCGCCGGTAGTTGGCCAGATCGAAGCCCCAGATCAGCTCGCGGCCCTCCAGGGTCGCCAGGCTCATCGCCAGCATGATGGCGAAAGGCGCGACGAAGAAGGCCAGCGTCCAGAGCAGGGCCGGGGTGACGAACCCCCAGCCGCGCAGCGTGGTGGATATCGCCATGATCAGTGCTGCAGCATCTCGAGCCACAGGTCCTGCATCTGGCCGTCGAGCTGGGCATCGGGGGCCGGATACAGCTGAGTGCGCGACAGGTAGTCGTCCTGTTCATCCCAGCGCAGCACCTGTTTCTGTTCGTCGCTGAGCACCTCACCGGCGCGCTGGTTGGCCGGCATGCCCCAGAAGCATGACGAGGTGGCCAGCGCCGCCTGGCCTTCCGGGCTGACGATGTACTTGACGAACTCCACCGCCAGGTCGCGATTCTGGCTCTCCTCGAGCACGGCGATGGACTGCGACCAGCGCACCGCGCCCTGCTCGGGAATCGTCCAGGTCAGCTCGGGCTGCTCCTCGGCCAGCACCGCGGTCAACCATTCGCCACCGCCGACGATGATATCCGCCTCGCCGGTGGCCAGGGCGGTCTGGCTCGCTACCACTTCGCCCACCGAGCGCGACGCCGCCTTCATCTTGAACAGCTCTTCGCGAATCGCCGGCAGGTCCTCGGCGGTAAGCGCCTGGGTATCCAGCCCCAGGCCCGCCGCCACCAGGCCGATCACCGGCAGGTAGTAGTCGTAGATGGCGATCCGTGAACCGCTCTCACCCGACCAGATGGCCAGCAGATCATCGAGATCGGCGGGATCGACCCGGTCGGCGTTGTAGGAGATGGTGTTGTAGCCGAACTTCTCGGTCACCGCATAGGTGGTGCCATCGACGCTGTTGCTCGAGGCCATCACCACCTCGGGGAAGAAGTCGTCGGTGGGCAGCTCGTCATCCGGCAGCGCGGCCAGCAGGCCCGCTTCGACGGCCCGCGGCACGTCGATGGTATCGATGACCAGCACGTCCCAGTCGCCGGGCCGCGACTGCTCGAGCATGGCGAAGGCGGCGCCGGTACCCTCGTACTCGCGCAGATTGACGGTGACCCCGTGGGCCTCCTCGAAGGGCTCGATCAGCGAGGCATCGGTGTGGTCGCACCATACCAGCGCATTGAGGCTATCTTGGGCCTGGGCGGGCATTGCCGCCAGGCCGAACAGGGCACAGGCGGGCAGGCCGGCGGCCTGCGCAAAACGGATCTTGTTCATGTTGTTGTCTCCCGGTGTTGGGTAGCGGCCGGCAGCGACGAGCACTGGCTGGCTCAAAAAAATATTGAATAGATTCAAGTTTGACGTCAATAATATTTTTAAACGCTACTCAGCTCACCAGGGAGACGGTGATTGACGGGACTTCGTACACGCCAGAAAGCCGACCGCAAGCGCCGCATCCTCAAGGCGTCCATGCTGCTGTTTCGCCGCAGCGGCTATCGTCACGTGCGCATCGAGGATATTGCCGAGATCGCCGAGGTCTCGGTGGGGACGGTCTACAACTACTATGCCACCAAGGGCGATATCCTGATCGCCATCGTCGCCATGGAGGTCGAGGAGGTGCTGGCCGCCGGGGAGGCGCTGCTGGCCAGCCCGCCTGCGGGTATGCGCGATGCCCTGCAGGCGCTGATCAACCACTACTACGACCACTCGCTCAACTACCTGAGCAAGGAGATGTGGCGCGCCGCCATGGCGCTCTCCATCGAAGCGCCGCTGACGCCCAACGGGGTGCTCTACCATCAACTCGATGAACGCCTGCGCGCCCAGGTGCAGGCGCTACTCGCCAGCGGCCAGGCCCAGGGGGAGATCGATCCACGGCTGGATAGCGACGCCCTGGGCGACCTGCTGTTCAACGGCCTCAACATGATGTTCGTGGAGTTCGTCAGCGACGATGCCATGAGCCTGGAGGCGCTCAAGTCGCGCCTGTCGCGCCAGCTCGACGCCATGACGCGGGTCTGGACCCACGCCACGGCCTAGCTGGCCGCCGCGCTGGCGGCCGCGCGCCTCAGCGGCAGGCCGCGGGCAGGCGGCCGCGCTGGCCGATGGCCTGGCGCATCAGCAGCCGCTTGAGCGGGGTCAGCCGGTCGACGCCGGAGAGGCCGACGTTGCGCGCCAGGGTCAGCGCCGGGTGGCGGGCGCCGAACAGCAGCCGGAAGCCATCCATCAGCGCCAGCATGGCGGCGTTGTCGCCGCGCCGCCGCCGAGCGTAGCGCGCCAGGATGCGCGGGTCGCCGAGCGCTGCACCGCGGCGCTGCGCCTCGAGCAGCTCCTCGGCGAGCACCGCGGCGTCCATCAGGCCCAGGTTGACGCCCTGGCCGGCCAGCGGGTGGATGCTGTGCGCGGCGTCGCCGATCAGCGCCAGGCCGGGCTTGACGTAGTCGCGGGCATGGCGCTGCACCAGCGCAATATCGATGGCGTCGTCGATCACCTCGACCTCCCCCAGCCGCCCCTCGAAGGCCTCGAACAGCGCCGCCCCCAGCGCACCTCGCGACAGGCCGGCCAGCCGCTCGGCCTCATCCGGTGTCGTCGACCAGACGATCGAGCAGTAGTGTGGCTCGCCCTCGAGCGTCAGCGGTAGAAACGCCAGCGGGCCGCTGGGGAGAAATACCTGGCGGGCGACCCCTGCGTGACTGCGCGCCACGCGCACCGTGGTGACCAGGGCACGCTGGCCGGTGTCGGCCTCGCGGGTCTCGATGCCGGCCAGCTCACGCAGCCGCGAGCGAGCGCCGTCGGCGGCCACCACCAGCGGTGCGGTCAATTCGCTGCCGTCATCGAGGGTCAGCATGTGGCCGGGCGCGCCTTCGCGCCAGCCCGTGACCCGCGCAGCAAAGCGCTGGGTGACGCTCGGCAGTTCGCCGAGACGCGACGCCAGGGCTGCCAACACCACCTCGTTCTCGACGATATGGCCCAGCTGAGGCACCCCGGCCTGGTCGGCACTGAAGTGAATCTCGCCGCTGCCCTCGCTATCCCACACCTGCATGCCGTCGTAGGGCGTGACCCGCGCCAGCCGCGACCAGACGCCAAGCCCCTCAAGCAGGCGCTGCGACACCGGCGTCAGGGCGCTGACCCGCGGCGATGGCGTAGCGCTCGGAAGATAAGGCTGTGGCAGTGGGGCCGGCCGCCCGTCGACCACCGTCACCGCCAGCCCCGCCTGGCCCAGCAGCGCCGCCAGGCTGGCGCCCACCATTCCGCCACCGACGATGATCACTTGCGCCTGCATGGGCATCTCCTTGACGACTGACCGGAGCGCCGAGTATCTCACGCCGGCGCAGCGCACTCGAGTCAGCACTGTGCGATACACAAAACGGGTGGAAATGTTTTTCACAGAAGTCTATTTTGTGTACACAACAACGGAGCTAGTGTGTCGAAAGAGCCCACTATCAGTATACAAAAACAGTGCACAGTAGAGGCTATCTCATGAGTCAACTCGAACAGGGCCAGCGTCCCTCACGCACCATCAATCAGGATCCCGACGCCATGCCGCCGCTCGGCAAGGCGATCCCCCTGGGCATTCAGCACATTATGGCGATGTTCGCCGGCAATGTGACGCCGCCGATCATCATCGCCGGCGTGATCGGCGCTACCACCGGCGAACAGATCTTCCTGATTCAGGTCGCCCTCTTCGTCGCCGGGATCGCCACCCTGGTCCAGACCATCGGCATGGGGCCGATCGGCGCCCGCTTGCCCATCGTCCAGGGCACCAGCTTCGGCTTCCTGCCGGTGGCCCTGCCGCTGGCCGGCACCTTCGGCTTACCCGCGGTGCTGGGCGCCTCTCTGGTGGCCGGGTGTCTGCAGGTGGGCCTGGGGGCCTTCCTCAAGAAGATCCGCCACTGGTTCTCGCCGGTGGTCACCGGCATCGTGGTGCTGTTGATCGGCATTACCCTGATGCCGGTGGGTCTCAACTACGCCGCCGGCGGCGTGGGAGCGGAAGATTTTGCCTCCCCCACCAACCTGGGCCTGGCCTTCTTCGTGCTGGTGGTGACCGTCGGCGTACACCAGTTCGGTCGCGGCTTCCTCAAGGCGGCCTCGATTCTGGTGGGCCTGGCCAGCGGCTATCTCCTGGCGATCCTGCTTGGCATGGTGGACTTCGCCAGCGTCGCCGACGCCGCCTGGTTCGCCATTCCCCGGCCGCTGCAGTACGGGCTGGAATTCCAGCTGACCGCCATCATCGGCATGACCCTGATCATGTTCGTGGTGGGGCTGGAGACCATCGGCAACATCTCCGCCATCACCATCGGCGGCGCCGGCCGCCAGGCCAAGGATCGCGAGCTTTCCGGCGGCGTCATGGCCGACGGCGTGGCCACCTCCTTCGCGGCGATCTTCAACACCTTGCCTAACACCGCCTATGCCCAGAACGTCGGCTTGATCACCCTCACCGGCGTGGTCAGCCGCCACGTGGTGACCATCGGCGGCATTCTGCTGATCTGCATGGGCCTGTTCCCCAAGCTCGGCGGCCTGGTCGCGGCCATGCCGCATGCGGTGCTGGGCGGCGCTGGCGTGGTGATGTTCGGCATGATCGCCTCGGCGGGGCTGAAGATCATCCAGGAGTGCGAGCTCAATCAGCGCGCGATGCTGATCATCGCCGTATCGCTGAGCCTGGGCATCGGCCTGCCGGCGGTGGAAGCCATCTCCGAGACCATGCCCGGCCAGGCCGGCCTGCTGCTCAAGTCGGGCCTGGTGCCGGCGGCGGTAGCGGCGCTGCTGCTCGACGCCATTCTACCGGGCAAGCCAGCGCGTGAGCCCATCGAGGCGGACGAAACCGCGGCCGCAGCCGATACGGTCACGCCCAAGCAGTAAGCGTGAGCGAACGCCACTAAACGCCCAGGGCCCGGCAATCGACTGCCGGGCCCTGGGCCGTTGGTGCCGACGCAAATCGCCGTTTCAGCGCTCCAGGCCCATCGCGCGCCGCGCCAGACCTCGGCGCAGCGGCCCCACCAGGTTGAGCCCCACCAGGCCCGCGGCACGGGCGTGGGAGAGCCACCCGTTATCGATGCCGAACAGCCGGATCAGGCCATCGCTGAAGCGGATCACGTTATGCCGGTCGACGCCGCGACGGCGTTCGAGGTCGGCCAGTACCTCGTGACTGCCCGGGCCCAGGCCGGACTGCCGCGCGGCCTCGAGTGCCGCGACCAGGTCCATCACCCCGCGCAGCGCCAGGTTGAAGCCCTGGCCGGCCACCGGGTGCAGCGCATGGGCGGCGTTGCCCAGCACCACCAGCCCAGGACGAGTGGGTTCCTCGGCGGTGACCAGCGACAGCGGGTAGCAGTGGCGCCTGCCGACGCGGCGGAAGCGGCCGGCGCGATCGCCGAACGCCGCTTGCAGCCGGGCCAGGAAGTCGCTGTCGGAAAGCGCCAGGGTGGCCTGCTCGGCCCCCGCGCGGTGGGTCCAGATCAACTCCATGCGCTGCCCGGAGAGCGGCAGCAGCGCCAGCGGGCCGTCCGCCGTGAAGCGCTCGAAGGCCATGCCGCGGTGCGGCTTGCTGACTTCGAGATTGGCAATCAGTGCCACCTGGTCATAGGGGGCTGCCTGGCTGGCAATACCCAGCTGCTCCTTGAGCCCCGAACGACCGCCATCGGCCAGCACCGTCAGTTGTGCCTCCAGCGCTGTGCCGTTCGACAGCGCCAGGCGATGCCCGCCGGCCTGGGGCGCGATCATTTCGACCCGCGCCGGGCAGTGCCAGTCGAGCGGCAGTGTCGCCAACCGCTGGTGCAGCACCCGCCCCAGCCAGGCATTGGGGATTACATGGCCCAGCGCCGCCACCCCCAGCTCCTCGGCACTCAGCCGGGTCACGCCCAGGCGGCCGCGCTCGCTGACGTGGATGGTGCGGATCGGCTCGGCCTGCTGCGCCAGCTGCGGCCATAGCCCGAGCCGCGCAAAGTGTTCGCAGGAGCCCTGGGCGATGGCGCTGGCGCGCGCATCGAAACTGGGTTGCGCCTGCGTCTCGGCGTCTATACTCGAAGGCAGGGCGCTCGGCTCGATGACCGCCACCCGGAGCCCCTGCCCCTCGATCAACGGCGCCAGCGCCGCCGCCAGGCTGGCACCGACCAGCCCGCCGCCGACGATGGCGATATCCACCCGTGAGACTGCGTGTTTCATGCGTAGTGAACCCCGCCAGTATTACGTAATTTACGTAACGCCACCGCCCGTGTGCGCCACCTCGATCAGGATTTGACCATCAACGCCTCGATATCCGCGACCCGCTTGGGCACCGCCGCGGTCAGCACCTCGTGGCCGTTTACCGTCACCGCCACATCGTCCTCGATACGGATGCCGATCCCGCGATACTCAGTGGGAACGTCATCGGCGTCGGGCACATAGAGTCCCGGTTCGACGGTCAGGACCATCCCGGGCACCAGCGACCGCGGCTCGCCGCCCTGGCGATAGTCGCCGACGTCGTGGACGTCCAGGCCGAGCCAGTGCGAGGTGGAGTGCAGGTAGAAGCGACGATAGGCCTCGCTCTCGATATTCGCCTCGAGGTCTCCCTCGAGTAGGCCCAGCGTCAGCAGCCCCTGGGTCAGATCGCGCACCACGCCGTCGTGAATCGCCTTGAGCGTCACCCCCGGCGTCACCGCCGCCACGGCGCGCTCCTGGGCCGCCAGCACCACCTCGTAGAGCGCGCGCTGGGCCGCGCTGAAGCGGCCGTTGACCGGGAAGGTGCGGGTGATATCGCCGGCATAGAGCTCGAACTCGGCGCCGGCATCGATCAGCACCAGCTCGCCGTCGCGCAGCGCAGCGCGGTTGCTGATGTAGTGCAGCACGCAGGCGTTGGCGCCGCCGCCGACGATACTGGCGTAGGCCGGGCCGCTGGCGCCGTGCCATACGAATTCGTGCTCCAGCTCGGCCTGCAGCTGATACTCATGCAGCCCCGGCGCCGCACTGCGCATGGCGCGCAGATGGGCACGCGCCGAGATCTCGCCGGCGTGGCGCAGTAGTGCCAGCTCCGCCTCGCTCTTGATCAGGCGCTGCTCGTGAAGCAGCGCCGCCACGTCGCGAAAGCCCCCGGGCGCCATGGCCCCCTGACGCCGGCGCCCCTGCAGCTCGGCGCGTACGCTCTCGGCCAGGGCCATGGCCTCGGCGTCATTGAGGGGCAAGTAGAGCGTCTCGCGTCCATCGAGCAACTCTGCCAAGCGCGGCTCGCGTTCGGCGTTCTCGAACGCCTGGTCGATGCCGAACTCGGCCTCGGCGCCAGCAGCGCCGAGGCGAATGCCGGTCCAGGCTTCGAGGGTGGCGTCCTTGTCCTGGCAGAACAGCACGCACTCGCCGGCCTCGCGGCCGGGCAGCAGCAGCAGCAGGGCGTCCGGTTCGGGAAAACCGGTGAGGTAGTGAAAGTCGCTGTTCTGGCGGAACGCGAACTCGCTGTCCCGCGAGCGGGTCACCAGGCCCGCGGAGGGCAGCAGCACGGCGCTATTGGGTGCCAGCGAGGCCATCAGGGTGTCGCGGCGGCGGCGATATTCGGCCAGGCCGATCGGCGCCGGTCGCGGCAGGGCAGGGGGCAGCAGCATGCTATCTCGAGACGACATTCAGTGGGGCTCCTCGACCTGTTCGACCTGGGGCTTGCCGGGGTGCTGCTCGGTATACAGCAGCATTGCCGCCATGCGGACGTGCTCGGTAAGCGCGAACAGGTCATTCTCGTTCTCACTGCTCTCTTCAAGCTCGGTGTCGATGGCGGCCAGCCCCTCGAGGTCGTCCAGCGCTTCGCGCAGCGGCGCCGACCAGCCCTGGCGGCGGACGGGGTCGACATCGTTGAGCACTTCCAGAAAGCCCAGTGTCCACTCCTGCAGGCCGCGGGCGCGCTCGGCCAACGAGAACATCTCGTCGGGCAGCAGCGGCTCGTAGTTGAGCGCCTCGCCGGCCAACGCCTCGAGGCTTTGGCGACGCCAGGCCAGCAGCACCTCGGCGCTTTCCTGGTCGTGGGGCTGGTCGACGCCCAGCGCATCACAGAGCTCATTGAGCCAGGCTTCGGCGGCCAGGTCATGGAGGGCCAGGCCGGCGGCCAGCCGACCATCCAGGAAGGCGGGCGACTGCAGGCTACCGTGTATCAGAAAGGCGTCGGCGACGTCGGAAAAGCTGAGCTGTTGATTGATCAGTGACATGACTAGACTTCCGAAAGAGAAGGGCGAGCCGCCGCGGCGCGTTGACCGTCTGCAAGCGGCTCTCTTATGATGATCGAATCGTCATAGCCTAACGCATCTGCCCCATTCTTGGCCCACCCTCATCCCTGCCCGGGAGCGCACCATGACCGATGACAGCCGGCCGACCACCGAGATCACGCTGCTGGGGCGCGGCTACGTCATTGCGTGCCCGCCGGAAGAGCAGGAGCAGCTCAATCGCTCCGCCCGCTACCTCGATCGCGCCATGCACGGCATTCATGCCCGCGGCAAGGTCCTCGGCGCCGAGAAGATCGCCATCATGGCGGCGCTCAATATTACCCACGAGCTGCTGCAGGCCCTCGACGAGCGCAAGGACAGCGATGCCGCCCTCGAGCGGCTCGGTGAACGCCTCGAACGGGCACTCGCTGACGTTACGCCACGCTGAGCCAACACGATTATTCCCGGCGACGCCTTTGGTGCATCCTCTGCCTCTGATAGGATGAATGAGTTCTCTGGGGTGTGCGCCAGTCGTTATAGTCCCTCGAGCCTATGCGCAGTACCCAGGGGGCCAAATGCTAGACAGACCCGTGTGCATGTCCGTGCGACGGAAAGCCTGACGGTCTGTCTGCGGCCACCCACCTTGAACCAATGGGTTCAAGGGCCAGAACGACAGCGGCACTCTGGAGAACTCTTCACATCTATCGCGCGGTTGCCACTCTGTGACCCATGCCATCTCGACACTCGCCGAGCAGCGACGCCAGCTGCGTCGTGACCTGCGCCGCCGCCGCCGTGCGCTGAGCGCCAGCCAGCAGCGCGAGGCCTCACGCCGCCTGTGCCGTCAACTGCGCCTGCTGCCGGAGCTGCAGCGCGCTCGCCGCGTTGCCCTTTACCTGCCCAACGATGGCGAAATCGATCCCACGCCGTTAGTCGACTGGCTACGCCGGCGAGGCGCCCGCGTCTATCTGCCGGTACTGATGCCGCTGACCGCCAACCGCCTGTGGTTCGTCCACTATCACACCGCCACGCCGATGGTGCGCAACCGTTTCGGCATCCTCGAGCCCAGCACGCGCCACGCCGCCCATCGTGCTCGGCGTCTGCCGGCGTGGGCACTCGACCTGGTAGTGCTGCCGCTGGTGGGTTTCGACGCCCACGGCCAGCGCATGGGCATGGGCGGTGGCTTCTATGACCGCAGTTTCGCCTTTACCCGCCGCGGTGGGCCGCGCCCACGGCTATTGGGTATCGCCCACGCCTGCCAGCAGGTCGCGGCGCTGCCCAGCGCCAGCTGGGATATCCCGCTGGATGCCATCGTCAGCGACACTAGGGTGATACGCCCGCCGCGCACCTAGTCGTGCGCAAAAAAAGCCGATACGGGTTACCCCGTATCGGCTCGGTCGTTCTCTGGTCATGGCACTGCCGTACCAGGGATGACTGCTCAGCTGCCGGCGAGTGCCTGGGCGTAGCCGGTCGCCACCACCCCGATGACAAACAGCAGCGCCAATGCCATGACCAGATCGGGCTTGCGCTTCATGTATAGCTCCGTGGAATTGTTACATTCAGAAACGTTAATGTCGCCCCTGACGACAGGCTGACTATAGGCCCCAAGGGCGACAAAAACAACCGTCGCAATTCCACGATTTGACCCTCAAACCCCTGCCATATCAGAAGCTCAAGGTAAGTTGGCGCTTACTACGCTAGATGCCTGGCCGATCAGGCCATGAATAGCCGATAGGCGGCGTTGTCGGTCTCCTTCCAATAGCGATAGCCGATCTCGTCGAAGTGCTCCTCGACGTGGCTGCGATCGCCGTTGGGGATCTGCATGCCCACCAGCACCCGGCCATAGGCGGCACCGTGGTTACGATAATGAAACAGTGAAATGTTCCAATCGTGGGGCAGGTGGGTCAGGAAGTTCATTAGCGCGCCAGGCCGCTCGGGGAACTCGAAGCGGTAGACCTCTTCGTCGAAATGCTGCTTGGGCCGGCCGCCACCGAGGTGGCGGATATGCAGCTTGGCCAGCTCATTGTCGGTGAGATCCTCCACCGGGTAGCCCGCCTCACGCAGCCGGTCGATCACCGCCTGGCGGTCCTCTCCACCCGGCTTGACCTGCACGCCGACGAAGATATGCGCACTCTCCGGGTCCGCATAGCGATAGTTGAACTCGGTGACCATGCGCTTGCCGATGGTCTTGCAGAACTTCTTGAAGCTGCCCGGCCGTTCGGGAATGGTGACCGCCAGTATCGCCTCGCGCTGCTCGCCGAGCTCGGTGCGCTCGGCGATATGCTGCAGGCGATCGAAGTTGGTATTGGCCCCGGAGTTGATGCACAGCAGGGTATGGCCCTCGACCCCGGTCTGCTGGATATACTTCTTGAGTCCCGCCAGCGACAGCGCCCCGGAGGTTTCCGCCACCGCCCGGGTATCATCGAAGATGTCCTTGACCGCGGCACACATCTCGTCGGTATTGACGGTGATCACCTCATCGACGAGGTCGCGCATGATCTTGAACGGCATCTCACCGATCTGCGCCACCGCCACGCCTTCGGCGAACACGCCAACCTGGTCCAGGGTCACCCGTTTGCCGGCGTCCAGTGCCGCCTTGAGGCAGGCGCTGTCCTCGGCCTCGACGCCGATCACCTTGATGTCGGGACGCAGGTATTTGAGGTAGGCCGCCACCCCGGCAATCAGGCCGCCGCCGCCGACCGGCACGAACACCGCGTCGAGGCGGCCGCCGTGCTGGCGCAGGATCTCCACGCCGATGGTGCCTTGGCCGGCGATCACATCGATATCGTCGAACGGCGGGATGTAGGTATAGCCGTGCTCGGCGACCAGCTCGCGGGCGTGCTCGGCGGCCGCAGAGAAGGCGTCGCCCTTGAGGATCACCTTGGCGCCCCGGGCACGCACCGCCTGGACCTTGATGTCGGGGGTAATCCGCGGCATCACGATCACCGCCTTGACCCCCATCAGCTTGGCGGCCATGGCCAGGCCCTGGGCGTGGTTGCCCGCCGAGGCGGCGATCACGCCCTTGGCTTTCTGCGCCTCGCTGAGCTGGGTCATCTTGTTGTAGGCGCCGCGAATCTTGAACGAGTAGACCGGCTGCAGGTCCTCGCGCTTGATCAGAATGGTGTTGTTGAAGCGACGGGAAAGGAAGGGTGCCGGTGAGATCGGCGTTTCGCGGGCGGCATCGTAGACCCGGGCCTGGAGAATCTTCTTGACGGTAGCTTCGAGCATCCTGATGTCCTGATGGGGGAAGGCAGCGAGAAAAGCGCCTGCCGTAAACGGCAGAGAAAACCCCTATTGGTAGCATTGCCGCGGCCCCGGCGTCCAGCGCGCCATCCACAGTGGCAGGTGGCTGACGTATACTGGCGGCGCCTACATTCACCAGCCGCGATCAACTCCCATGACCCAAGACGAACTCAAGGACGCCGTGGCCGCCGCCGCCATCGATGAAATCCGTCCGCATCTCGCCCGCAGCAGCGTGCTCGGCATCGGCACCGGCTCCACCGCCAACCTTTTCATCGACCGCCTGGCCGAGCTGCGCGACGACTTCAAGGGCGCCGTGGCCAGCTCCGAGGCCAGCGCCGAGCGTCTGCGGCGCCACGACATCGAGGTCTTCGAGCTCAACGAGGTCGGCAGCGTGCCTTTCTATATCGACGGCGCAGACGAAGTGAACGCTCACTTGCATATGATCAAGGGCGGCGGCGCGGCGCTGACCCGCGAGAAGATCGTCGCCGCCTGCAGCGAGCGCTTCATCTGCATCGCCGACGCCTCCAAGCGAGTGGCGCGCCTCGGCGCCTTCCCGCTGCCGGTGGAGGTGATCCCCATGGCACGCTCCTACGTGGCCCGCGAGCTGGTCAAGCTCGGCGCTGACCCGGTCTATCGCCAGGGAGTAGTGACCGACAACGGCAACCAGATCATCGACTGCTTCGACTTCATGATCGACGACCCGCTGGCCATGGAGACGCGACTCAACGCCATCGTCGGGGTAGTCACCAACGGCTTGTTCGCCGCCCGCGGTGCCGACGTGCTGCTGCTCGGCGATACGCACGGCGTCGAGCGCCTGACGCCCATCGAGTGAGCGAGCACTCACTCACTTATTAGCAGTCGCGCCAGACCTTCCCGGGTGCGCGCCAGGGCGCCGCGGTTGGCCGCCACCACTAGCCGACCGGCCTCGCCCAGGCGCAGCCGCTCGGCGTCGTCGTTGAACAGGGCGGCCAGCGCCCTGGCCAGCGCGTCGGCGTCGGCGACGCTTACCAGGGCACCGGCCGCAGCGAACGTTTCGGCAACGTCCTGAAAGTTGGCCAGCTGCTCACCGCTGAGCACCGGAGTGCCCATCGCCGCCGGCTCGAGCAGGTTGTGGCCGCCCACCGGTACCAGGCTACCGCCGACGAAGGCCAGATCGGCCGCACCGTAGAGCAGCGTAAGCTCACCCAGGGTATCGCCCAGGTAAACCGCATCGTTGCGCGTGGGTAGCTGTTCTCGCGAGCGGCGCGGCGCCGCCATGCCCTGCGCCGCGCACAGCGCTGCCACCGCCGCGAAGCGCTGCGGATGACGGGGCACCAGGATCAGCAGGGCGTCGGGGTGAGAGCGACGCAGCAGCGCATGAGCCTCGAGCAGCTGCTCGTCCTCTCCTGGGTGGGTGGAGCCGGCGATCCATACCGGCCGCTTGCCGAACTCGGTACGCAGCGCCTGTGCCGCGCTGCGCAGCTCCGGCGACACGCTGATATCGAACTTCAGCGAGCCTACCGCCTGGCTGCGGTCGACGGCCATGCCCAGCGCCCGGAAGCGGGCAAGATCCTCCTCCGACTTGGCGGCCAGCCAGTCGACACCGCACAGTGCGTCCTGCATCAGCGGCCGGATTCGCCGGTAGCGCGCAAAGGCGCGCGGCGAGAGCCGGCCGTTGACCACCGCCAGCGGTATGCCCCGCCGGCGGCAGGCGGCCAGCAGGTTGGGCCACAGCTCGGTTTCGAAGATGATCGCCATCTGCGGCGCCAGCCGCGCCAGAAAGCGCCGCGTCGCCCCGGGGTAGTCCAGGGGCAGGAAGCGGTGGTGAAGCCGCGCCGCCAGGCCCGCCTCACGGCGCAGCGCCTCGACGCGCTCGGCGCCGGTGGCGGTCATGGTGGTGACCGTGAGGTGATGGCCGGGGTAGTCGTCGAGCAGCGCCGCGATCAGCGGCCGGGCGGCAATCACCTCGCCCAGCGAGGCGCAGTGCAGCCACAGGCCGGGGCCGGGCGGCGCCGTAATCAGCCCCAGCCGCTCGCGGCGCGGCCGAGCGGGGCGCTGCTCGCGCCACACCCGACGCCACACCAGCGGCGTCAGCAGCGCCAGCGCCAGCGAATAGAGCCGCCGCGCCCAGGGCTTGCCCGCCGCCATCAGCGCTCGCGGTCGAGGATGGTGGAGATCATGGCGGTGGTCGAGACGCCATCCTCGAAGCCCAGCACGCGCACCTCGCCGCCGGCGTCACGCACCGCCTGGCCGCCGGCGATATCCTCGGGCCGGTAGTCGCCGCCCTTGACCAGGATATCCGGCAATACCGCCTCGATCAGGCGCTGCGGGGTGTCCTCGCCGAAGGGCACCACCCAGTCCACGGCGCCGAGGCCGGAGAGTACCTGCATGCGCCGCGCCAGCGGGTTGATGGGGCGCTTGGGGCCCTTGAGGCGTCCGATGGAGGCGTCGTCGTTGACCGCCACGATCAGGCGGTCGCCGAGCTGACGGGCGTGCTCCAGGTAGGCAACGTGGCCGGCGTGGAGGATGTCGAAGCAGCCGTTGGTCATCACTACCCGCTCGCCGCGGGCCTGGGCGGCGCGCACCGCCTCGATCAGCGGCGCCTCGTCGATCACCCCGAACTCGGCGAGCTTGTCGCCATGCACGGCGGTGTAGAGCTCGGCGATCGACAGTGTCGCGGTACCCGGCTTGGCCACCACCAGGCCGGCGGCCAGGTTGGCCAGGGTCATGGCCTCGGCGAAGCCGTGGTCGGCGGCCAGCGCCAGGCCGAGCACGCCGATCACGGTATCGCCGGCGCCGGTGACGTCGAACACCTCGCGGGCGCGGGTCGGCAGGTGCAGCGGCGCGTGATCGCCACGAATCAGCGTCATGCCCTTTTCGCTGCGGGTGATCAACAGCGCCTCCAGCTCGAGCTCGGCGCGCAGCGCTTCCCCCTTGGCCGCCAGCTCTTCATCGCTGCGGCAGGCGCCAACCACCGTCTCGAACTCGGTGAGGTTGGGGGTGATCACGCTGGCCCCGCGGTAGCGGCGGAAGTCGCTGCCCTTGGGGTCGACCAGTACGCGCTTGCCGGCACCGCGCACCAGCGCGATCAGTTCCTCGATGCGATTGAGCGTGCCCTTGCCGTAGTCGGAGAGGATCACCAGGTCGACGCCGTCCAGCGCCGCCTCGACCTGGGCCAGCAGCGCCGAGGTATCCACCTCGCCGAGCCCCTGCTCGAAGTCGAGACGAATCAGCTGCTGGTTGCGGCTCATCACGCGCAGCTTGGTGATGGTGGGAATCTCGCTGCTGCGCTGGAAGTGAGTGCTCACTCCGGCATCCTCGAGGCGGGCAGTGAGCAGGTCGGCGTTGGCGTCGTCGCCGACCAGGCCGGCGAGGCCGGCATGGCCACCCAACGAGGCGATATTGAGCGCCACGTTGGCGGCGCCGCCGGGGCGGTCGTCGGCCTCTTCGACGCGCACCACCGGCACCGGCGCCTCGGGGGAGATCCGCGAGGTGCCGCCGTGCCAGTAGCGGTCGAGCATGGCATCGCCGACCACCAGCACGCGGGCATGTTCCAGGGCGGTGAGGTCAAGTTTCATCACGGGGCTCCGAGAGCAGGGTATCCAAACGGTCGATGACGTCGTCGGCGGCGATCAGCGACATGGCGTCGGGGTGGCGCACCCGCTCGCCCCAGCCCAGCGCCTCGACGTCCTTGTGCAGAAAATGCGCCACCGCCTGGGGGTAGCGGTCCACCGCCAGGTGGCGCCAGTGATAGGGCCCGGTACGCTGCAGGTTGGAAGTGGCGTAGAGGCCGATCACCGGCGTATCCAAGGCATTGGCCATGTGCACCGGGCCGGAGTCCGGGGCGATTACCGCCTGGGCCTCGTCGATCAGCGCCAGCAGCCCCTTCAGCGATAGTTGGCCGACAGCGTCGACCAGCGCTTCGCGGTCCGGTACCTGGGCGGCGATGCGCTCGCACATCTCGCGCTCCTTGGGGGTGCCGCTGCCGGTGAGCAGGGTGACCAGGCCGTACTGCTGCCAGGCGTGCTCGATCACCGCGGCAAAGCCCTCCGCCGACCAGTTACGGAAGTTGCGCACCCTCACGCTGCTGCACGGGCTGACCACCAGGTAGCGACGCCCGGCGCTCAACCGTCGGGCTTCGTCGCAAGCGGCGTCCGGCACGCTGAGCCGCCACTCGAGGCGAGTATCCTCGACGCCGAGCAGGCGCGCGAAGTCCATGAACGAATCGACCACGTGGGCGCGCGGGTGCGGCGGCAGCTGGCGGTGGGTGAACCAGTGCTGGGCGTCCTTGGCGCGCGCCCTGTCGTAGCCCACCCGCACGTCGGTCTTGAGCCCCAGCCCCAGCAGGCTGGCGCGGATCGCCTGCTGCATGTGCAGCAGCACATCGAAGCGCGTCTCGGCGAGCTGGCGCCACAGCACGCGCATGCCGGCCAGGCCGGAGGCCTTGTCGTAGACCACGAACTCGACCCCGGACAGGCCCGCCAGTAGACTGTGCTCGCCCTTGCCGATGATCCAGGTGATGCGCGCCTCGGGCCACTGGCGCTGCAAGGCACGCACGGTGGGTACCAGATTACACACATCGCCCAGCGCCGACAGGCGCAGGATGCCGATATGGCGGGGCTGGGCGGGTAGAGGACGCTTCATGCAGTTGGCAAGGTTCCAGGCGGCGAAAACGTTCATTCTATATGATGCGCACAGTGTATGTGACGCCTTGCCTGCCTCACAAATCGACCCCGCACTGTTCTCCCCCGCCTATTGGCGCCAGCACGGCGGCGTGGTCGGCGAGGCACCCGGACGCGGCACCAGCCTGTTCGTGCAGGCCGGTTCACAGCAGTGGGTGCTGCGTCACTATCGCCGTGGCGGCCTGATCGGCCGCGTCATCCGTGATCGTTACCTGTGGACCGGCCTGGAACGAACCCGCGCCTTCCGCGAGCTGCGCCTCACCGCCGAGCTCCACGCCCGCGGCCTGCCGGTGCCGCCGCCGGTGGCGGCCTGCGTCTGGCGGCACGGCCTGAGCTACCGGGCAGCGCTGATCACCGTGCGGCTGGCGGGCACACGGGCGCTGGCCGAGCGGCTGGCTGACGCCGACGCCACTCTGCTGGAGCGGGTCGGCGCCAGCATTGCACGCTTCCATGCCGCCGGCCTCGACCACGTCGACCTCAACGCCCGCAACCTGCTGGTCGACGCGACAGATCGGGTATGGCTGATCGATCTCGACCGCTGCCGGCTGCGTCCGCCCGGCGCCTGGCAGGCCGCCAACCTCGACCGCCTGGCGCGCTCGCTGGCCAAGTTCGACGCCCCGCCGGGTGCCATGGAGACCATTCGCCGCGGCTATTCCCGCGCATAGGCGTTACATAGCGCCGCAACATGGGCGCTCAACGAGAAGTCCCGGCGTACCCGCTCCTCCGCCGCCAAGCCCAGCCGCTGGCGCAGCGCGGGGTCGTCGGCCAGGGCCTGCAACTGCTGCGCCCAGGCGTCGGGGTCGTCGGGGGCGGCCAGGCGTCCGACCGCGCCGTCGAGCAGCTCGGGAATCGCGCCGCTGTCGGCGCCGATCACCGGACGGCCGGCGGCCATCGCTTCGATCACCGTCAGCCCGAAGGCCTCGTTGGTGGAGGGAATGCAGACGATATCCAGCGCCCTCAGCAAGCGCGGCAGGTCGCCGCGAAAGCCGGCGAAAGTGATCCGCTCAGCGAGCCCCAGCGCCGCCACCTTGGCCTCGAGCTCGGCGACATAGGACTCGTCGCTGCCTTCGCTGGCATGCAAGCCGCCGATCATCACGGCGTGCCATTGCAGGGCCGGTGCGCGTACGGCGAGTCGCGCCAGCGCCTGCAGCCAGATATCCTGGCCCTTGCCCGGCGTCAGCCGCCCGGGCAGGCCGATTAGCAGTGCCCCGGGCGGTGCGCCGAGCTCGCTACGCAGCGCGTCGATGTCGCCGTGGGCGGCATAGGGCGTCGGATCGATGCCCAGGTAGAGCCGCTGAATGCGCTCGGGCGGCAGCGCGAAGGCCTTGAGGTTGCGCGCCCGGGTGGCCTCGCTGATCGAGAATAGCCGGCTAAGTTTACCGTAGGCCCAGCGATGGTAGAGTCCCTTCTTGGGTCGGGTCACGCCCATGTGCTCGGTGAAGAACAGCCGCAGGCTGGGCCGCAGCGTCTTGAGCAGGGCGACCAGGCGCAGATCGGAGGACTTGTGGCAGTGCAGCACCTGGATACGATGGCGCTGCAGATAGCCCAGGATGCGCGCCACGGCCAGCAGTGCGCCACCGCGTGACGCCACCGTCAGCGGCGTCACGCCCGCCGCCGCGAAGCTCTCGGCGACCCGTGAGTCGGCCAGCGCCAGGCCGTGGACCTCCCAGCCCTGGCGCTGCAGCTCGGGTATAATCCGCGAGGGATACATTTCCAGACCACCCCAGCCGCTCGAGAGGCAGATGTGCATGACCTTGTGCGACAAGACGACTCTCCCATGACCGCGCCCCAGGCAGCGCCGCGGCGCGTTCTGGTGGTGCGTAACGATAAACTCGGCGACTTCATGCTCGCTTGGCCGGCGCTGGCCTGCCTCAAGCAGGCCGACGCCGCGCTGCATGTCACCGCCCTGGTGCCGGCCTATACCGCCCCCCTGGCCGAGGCCTGCCCGTGGATCGACGCGGTGCTCCTCGACCCCGGTGATGACGCCCCGCGCCAGGCCCAGCGCGAGCTGCTCGAACAGCTGCGCGCGGCGCGCTTCGACGCGCTGCTGACGCTCTTCTCGACGCCGCGTATCGCCTGGCTGGGCTTTCGCGCCGGCATTCCCCTGCGGCTGGCGCCGGCCACCAAGTGGGCGCAGCTATTCTACAATCATCGCCTGACCCAGCGCAGGTCGCGCTCGCTCAAGCCCGAGTACGCCTACAACCTCGAGCTGGCCGAAGCCCTGCTGACGCGACTGGGCATCGCCCCGCCTCAGGTGGCCCCGCCCTACTGGCCGCTCGAGCCGGCGACTCGCGACGACGAGCGGCGGCGCCTGGCGCAGACCCTCGACCTCGATTTCGCCCGCCCCTGGGTCTTCCTGCACCCGGGCAGCGGTGGCTCAGCGGTCAACCTGGACCTCGAGCAGTACGCCCACCTGGCCAGCGCCATCGCACGTCACGCCCAGGCCTCTCCGCACTGGCTGCTGACCTTCGGCCCCGGCGAGCAACAGGCCGCCGAGACGCTGTGCAACGCGCTGGGTGAGCATGGCCTGGACGCCCAGCTGGTTCCGCCGCGCGATTCGCTGCGCGACTTTGCCCAGGGCCTGGCCGCTGCCGACCTGCTGATCGCCGGCTCCACCGGCCCGCTCCACGTGGCCGGCTGTCTGAACCTGGCCACCGCCGGGTTCTATCCGGCCAAGCGTTCATCGACGCCGCTGCGCTGGCAGACCTGCAACGCCGCCGAACGCCGCCTGGCCTTCAGCCCACCGCCCGGCAAAGACAGCGAGAGCGACATGTCGCGCATCGACCTCAACGACGCCGCCCTGCGTATCAGCGCGCTGCTGGATCGTCTGGCGGTGCGGTCCGGGTCCTGACCCACAGGTCGGCGTACTTGGCGAAGGTCGAGTGCGCCGACAGCAGCGCCAGCAGCAGTCCGGCGCGGCCATCGAGGAACCCCGCCTTGAGCAAATACATGCGCAGGAAACAGCCCAGGCCGTGGCCGATACCCGCGGCCAGGCTGCCGCGCTTGCCGCGCGCGGCGCGCTGCTCGGCCCAGGCCTGGGCGTAATGGGCCGACTTCTCCAGGTAGTGACGCAGGTCGCGGTAGGTGAAGTGCAGCAGGTCGCCGTCGAGGTCGCGCACCGCCAGCCCCTCGGGATTGGTGAGCTTCTCATGCACCAGGGCACCGTCATAGCTCGCGCGGCCACGCGGATAGAGCCGCGCGACGCGGTCGGGATACCAGCCGGCATGGCGGATATAGGCGCCGAAGCACCAGGACAGGCGCGCCAGACGATAGATGGCTGGCGTCCCGGCCACCGCCGTCTCGATGCTGGCCCGCAGCGCGGGGGTAACCCGTTCGTCGGCATCGATCATCAGGATCCAGTCGCTCTCGACCAGCGCCTCGGCGCGCTGACGCTGGACCCCGAAGCCCTGCCAGTCGGCGTTGACCTCGACCTTGTCGGCATTCTTGTCGGCGTAGCGCCGGGCGATCTCGAGCGTGGCATCCTGGCTGCCGGCATCCAGCACCACCAGCTCATCGGCCCAGCGCAGGGTATCGAGGCAGGCGGCCAGGTGGTCGGCCTCGTTCTTTACGATCAGTACCGCGGCCAGCGTCATGGGGCATCCTTTACGGGTCGGCAAACCGCCAAGTGTAGAGCCGCTCGCCGGACCCGGCAAACTGGCGGCCGGCAGCATATGACCGGGGGCCCGGCCTTGCTAAGCTAGAAGGCACTCAGACACTGCCGAGCGCTTGCCATGACCCCCGCCGTACTTCGCAACCCCAGGCTACGCCAGCCCCGCTGGTGGACGCTGATTTTCCTGGGCGGCTGCCTGGCTTACGCCACCGCTTCGCTGCTGCCCTTCGGCCCCTGGCCATTCTTCCTGGTCGCCGCGGCGTGGTTGCTCGCAGCCTATCTGTTCCGCTGGGGGGCGCCACGCCGCCCTCGGCCGCCCAAGGCGGTAATTCCCTGGTCGCTGGCCCCCCTGCTGCTGTGGTGGCTGTATGTCTATCTGGCGGCCAGCTTCGGCATCGTCGACCTCGGCGCCATCTACTTTCATCTCCAGGCGGGGATGACCGACCACGGTGGCGCCAGCCGCGTGTTGGCCGCCATCCTCTCCACGCTGTGTGCGGTGCTGATCATCGTGGCGTTCACCTGGCTGGTGCGCCACGACCACCGTTGGCGGCTGTTCGAACGCATCCTGGCCCTGCTGCTGCTGGCCAGCAATCCACTGCTCCACGGCATCACCCAGCGCAGTGCCGCCATCGTCGCCGAGGACGGTGCCTGGCTCGACCGCCGCTACGTGGAGCCGGTGATCCATAGCGCACCGGAGACGCCGCCCAATCTGCTGCTGATCTATCTGGAGAGCATCGAGCGCACCTACGCCGACCGCGAGCGTTTCGGCGACGCCTACGCCGACCTCGACGCCATCGGCGAGGATGCCAAGGTCTTCGAGGGCGTGCGCCAGCTCGATAACACCGGCTGGACCATGGCCGGCATGATCGCCAGCCAGTGCGGCAGTCCGCTGATGCCCGCGGGCCTGCTTCATGACCGTCAGTTCGAACCCCTCGACGAGGTGGTACCCGGGGTGACCTGCCTCGGCGACCTGCTCCGCGAGCAGGGCTACCAGCAGACCTACCTGGGCGGCGCCAGCAAGACCTTCGCCGGCAAAGGGTTGTTCTACTACGGCCACGGCTACGACACCGTCTATGGTCGCGAAGAGCTGACCCCGCGCATGGAGGACCCGGAGTACCTCAACAGTTGGGGCCTCTACGACGATACCCTGTTCGATTTCGTCATCGAGGAGGTGCGCGAGCTGGCCGCAGGCGACGCCCCCTGGAACCTCACCACCCTGACCATCGGCGGCCACGCGCCCTACGGTCATCCGGCCCAGCGCTGCCTCGACCGCCAGGGTGAATTCGACGGCGTCGACATCCTCTACTCGGTGGAGTGCAACGCCTGGCTGACCCGCGAGCTGCTCGACGATCTGGCTGCCGAGGAACTGCTCGACAACACCCTGGTGGTCATCGCCAGCGACCACCTGACCATGCGCGTTTCGGCCTGGGATGAGCTGATCGCCAGCCCCCGCGACAACACCTTCATGCTGCTCGGCAACGACCTGGAGCCACAGCGCATCGAGCGCGAGTCATCGATGGTCGACGTTTTCCCGACCATCCTCGAAGCCATGGGCTTCGAGATTCACCAGCATCGCGCCGGCCTCGGCGCCTCGCTGCTGTCGCCGGTGCAGACGCTGCTCGAACGCCACCAGTTGCAACTGATCAACACCAAGCTGCGCGAAGAGCGTGAGCTGCAGCTGAGGCTGTGGGACGGCCTGGCGCCGACCCGCCAGGAAGAGCAGGAGGGCCTCAGCGAGGAGGAGGAGCAGCTGCCGCCGGTGCTCTAGGCGGGCTCGGTCAGCGCCGCGAAGATCTGCTGCGGCACCAACTGGTTGAGGCAGTTGGTGTGGCCCAGCGGGCAGACCCTGGCGAAGCACGGCGAGCACGACAGCCCCAGGCGGTGGATATGCGCGCGAGCGCTCAGCGGCGGCGTGAAGGCCGGCGACGAGGAGCCGTAGAGCGCATGCACCCGGGTGCCTACCGCCGCGGCAACGTGCATCAGCCCCGAGTCATTGGTCACCACCTGCTGGCAGTCGGCGAGCAGGTCCACGGCATCGGCCAGACGCGTCTTGCCGCACAGGTTGTGCACGTGCTCCAGGCCAGCGGCGATATGCTCGCCGTCCTCGACGTCCTTGGGGCCACCCAGCACCCGCACCTCGAAGCCGGCTTCCACCAACCACAGGGCCAGCTCCCGGAAATACGCCGGTGGCCACTGCTTGGCCGGACCGTATTCGGCCCCCGGCATCATGCCGATCGCCGGGCGTGACGACAGCCCCAGGCGCAGACGCAGCTCAACCAGGTTATCGGCGTCCACCGCCAGCCGCGGATGGGGGATCGCAAACTCACCGCCGGCCGCCTCAGCGACCGGCAAGCCCAGCGAGACGAAGCGCTTGACGGTCTGGTCGAGCCGCAGCTTGTCGAGGGGGCGACGCTGATTGAGCAGCACCAGCCGCTGCTCGCCGGTGAAACCGAGGCGCACCGGCACTCGCGCCAGGAACGGTACCAGCGCCGACTTCCACGAGCGCGGCAGCACGATGGCGCGATCGAAGCGACCTCGCAGCGTCACCGCCACCCGGCGTCGCACCTGCCAGCCAAACTCTCCGTGCCCCACCTCGAGGGGAACCGCCTCGTCGACTTCGGCCATCCGTGCCAGCATCGGCAACGACCAGGCCGGCGCCACCACCCCGATATAGCAGTCGGGGTGGCGCGCCTTGAGGGTCATCAGCAGGCTCTGGGCCATCACCATATCGCCGATCCAGGAGGGTCCCACGACCAGGATCCGCTCGCCGGCATCAGCCATTCAGCCACTCCAGATAGGCCTGCACGCCCTCGGCCACGGTCTTGAAGTCGTGGGAGTAGCCAGCGGCCCGCAGCCGCGAGATATCGGCGCGGGTGTAGCTCTGATAGCGCCCCTTGAGTTCGTCGGGAAAGTCGATGTAATCGATATCGCCACGCCCGTAGTAGTCGATCACGCTCTCGGCGATGGCCTTGAACGGCTCGGCGCGGCCGCTGCCGAGGTTGAAGATGCCCGACTGCTCAGGGTGGTCGAGGAACCACAGATTGACGTCGACCACGTCGCCGACATACACGAAATCCCGGCTCTGCATGCCGGCGGCATAGCCGTCCCAGGCGCCGAACAGCTTGGGGTTCTCGCCGGCCTGCACCTGGGTGTGGTGGTGATAGGCGACGCTGGCCATCTTGCCCTTGTGCTGCTCGCGGGGCCCGTAGACATTGAAGTAGCGAAAGCCCACCACCTGGCTCGAGAACTGCTCCCAGCGCGCCCGCACGTACTGGTCGAAGAGCAGCTTCGAGTAGCCGTAGACGTTGAGCGGCCGCTCGTGCTCGGGGGCCTCGACGAACACCTCGCTGCCGCCATAGGTCGCCGCCGAAGAGGCGTACAGGAAGGGTATGCCCTTGTGCTGGCAGTAGTGCAGCAGCACCTTGGAGTACTCGAAGTTGTTCTCGAGCATGAAGCGGCCATCCCACTCGGTGGTATCCGAGCAGGCGCCTTCGTGAAAGATCGCCTCGATGTTCGGCAAGCCGGCCTCTTCACCGCGCAGCGCCGCCTCGACGCGCATCAGGAAATCGTCCTTGTCGAGGTAGTCCCCCAGGGTGCAGTCGGCCAGGTTGACGAACTTGGTGCCGTCGCTCAGGTCATCGACCACCAGCACATCGTTGCGGCCGCGCGCGTTCAGCGCCTTGACCAGATTGGCGCCGATGAACCCGGCGCCGCCCGTGACTACGATCATGTGTCTATCCTCTTGGTTGCCGCGCCTGCCGGAGGCAGGCCACGGACCGATGGCCAGGCCGACATTCCTGCACCGCGCCTATAACCGATTCGCTGGTAATTGTATACTTGGCGGTTCTTGAATTCATGGGCCAACGGTGCATCAGCAATGACACAGTCGACGCCAGACGTGACAACCTTCCAGGGCCTGATCCTTGCCCTGCAGCAATACTGGGCCGAACACGGCTGCGTGATCATGCAGCCGCTGGACATGGAAGTCGGTGCCGGCACCTTTCATCCGGCCACTTTCCTGCGCGCCATTGGTCCCGAGACCTGGAACGCCGCCTACGTTCAGCCCTCGCGCCGCCCCACCGACGGGCGCTATGGCGAGAACCCCAACCGCCTGCAGCACTACTATCAGTTCCAGGTGGTCATGAAACCCTCCCCCTCTGACTTCCAGGACCTCTACCTGGGTTCCCTCGCGCGCCTGGGTATCGACCCGCTGGTCCATGATATCCGCTTCGTCGAGGATAACTGGGAGTCGCCCACGCTTGGCGCCTGGGGCCTGGGCTGGGAAATCTGGCTCAACGGCATGGAGGTCACCCAGTTCACCTACTTCCAGCAGGCCGGCGGCATCGAGTGCTACCCCGTCACCGGTGAGCTGACCTACGGCCTGGAACGCATTGCCATGTACCTGCAGGACGTCGACAGTGTCTATGACCTGGTCTGGACCCACGCCCCCGACGGCAGCAAGGTCACCTATGGCGACGTCTACCTGCAGAACGAGCGCGAGCAATCGGCCTACAACTTCGAGCATGCCGACGTACCGGCGCTGTTCGACGCCTTCGACCACCAGGAGCGCGAGTGCAGCAAGCTGCTCGAGGCCGGCCTGCCGCTGCCCGCCTATGAGATGGTGCTCAAGGCTTCGCACACCTTCAACCTGCTCGATGCGCGCCACGCCATCTCGGTCACCGAACGCCAGCGCTTCATCCTGCGTGTTCGCACCATGGCCCGTGACGTGGCCCACGCCTACTATGAATCACGCCGGGCCGCCGGCTTCCCCATGGCCCCGGATGAGCTTCGCCGCGAGCTGCTCGACACCACAGCCGCCGACAAACAGGGAGATGCATGAGCATGGCTTTTCACCCGTTACTGGTTGAACTCGGCGTCGAGGAACTACCACCCGCGGCCATCGACCGCCTCTCCGATGCGCTCGCCGAGGGCATCCGCCAGGGCTTGAGCGACGCCGAGGTCAGCTTCTCCCGCGTCACCGCCTACGCCACGCCGCGGCGCCTCGCGGTGCATATTCACGAGCTGGCCGACAAGCAGCCCGACCGTCAGGTCGAGCGCCGCGGGCCAGCACTCGCTGCGGCCTTCAAGGACGGCGCGCCCACCAAGGCGGCACAAGGCTTCGCGCGCTCCTGCGGCGTCGAGGTCAGCGACCTGATTCATCTCGAGACCGATAAGGGCACCTGGCTCGGCTTCCGTGAACAGCAGCAGGGCGAGAGCATCGAACGGCTGTTGCCGGGTATCGTCAACAAGGCCGTGACAAGCTTGCCGGTACCCAAGAACATGCGCTGGGGCGGGTCGCGTATCGAGTTTTCACGCCCGGTGCACTGGCTGGTCATGCTCTACGGCGATCGCGTGATCGAGGCCGAGACCCTGGGCCTGAGTGCCGACCGCATCACCTACGGCCACCGCTTCCATGCCCCGGGAGCCATCTCGCTGACCCACCCCGATGACTACCTCGACGCACTGGAGAACGCCTACGTGCTGGCCGACCGCCAGCGTCGTCGCGAGCGCATTCGCGAGCAGGTCCTCGCCGAAGCCGAGGTGCAGGATGCCCAGGCGGTCATCGACGAGACGCTGCTCACCGAGGTCAGCGGCCTGGTAGAGTGGCCGGTGGCCCTTACCGGTAGCTTCGATGAACGCTTCCTCGAGGTGCCGCCGGAGTGTCTGATCTCCTCGATGAAGGCCAACCAGAAGTACTTCCACCTGCTCGATGACCACGGCAAGCTCAAGCCGCTGTTCATCACCATCGCCAATATCGAAAGCCATGAACCCGAGCGGGTGATCGACGGTAATGAGAAGGTCATCCGTCCGCGCCTGGCCGACGCCGCCTTCTTCTATGATATCGACCGCAAGACGCCTCTCGCGGAACGTCAGGCCGGGCTCACCAGCGTGGTCTTTCAGCAACAACTCGGCTCGCTGGCCGACAAGGCCCGCCGCAGTGCCATCGTGGCACACGCCATCGCCGAACGAATTGGCGGTAGCAGCGCCCACGCAGAGCGCGCCGCCCTGCTCGCCAAGTGCGACCTGGTCACCGAGATGGTGCTCGAATTCCCGGAACTGCAGGGCATCATGGGCTGTTACTATGCGCGCCAGGACGGCGAGCCCGAGGAGGTCGCTCAAGCGCTTTATGAGCAATACCTGCCGCGTTTTGCCACTGACGAGATCCCCCGGTCGCGTACCGGCCTGGCACTGGCACTGGCCGATCGGCTCGACACCCTTACCGGCATCTTCGGTATCGGCCAGCGCCCCACCGGCGCCAAGGACCCGTTTGCCCTGCGCCGCGCCGCCATCGGTGTCCTCAACATCATGGTCAAGGGCGAGCTCGACCTCGACCTTCGTGAGCTACTGAATCTGGCCGTCGAACAGCATCAGCAGCTGCCCAAGGTCGACGGGCTGGTCGATGACGTGCTGGCCTACATGCTCGATCGCTTCCGTGCCTGGGCCCAGGACGAAGGCATCTCGGTCGAGAGCTACCTGGCGGTACGTGTTCGCCCAGTCACCAAGCCACTCGACTTCGCCCGCCGCATGCGCGCCGTACACGGCTTCACCGCACGCGATGAGGCTGCCGCTCTGGCCGCTGCCAACAAGCGAGTCTCGAATATCCTCGCCAAGCAGGACCATGACGGTAGCACCAGCGTGGACGCTCAGCTGCTGCACGAGGATGCTGAGCAGGCCCTGCATCGGGCACTCGCAGCGCGCCGCGAAGAGGTCGCCCCGCTGTTCCAGGCCGCCGACTACAGCGCCGCCCTGGATCGCCTGGCTACCCTCCGTGAGCCGGTGGACGCCTTCTTCGATCAGGTAATGGTGATGGCCGAGGACCCTGCGGTACGCCATAACCGCCTGGCGCTGCTGGCTGGACTGCAGTCCCTGTTCCTGGAAGTGGCGGATATCACCGAACTCCAGCAGTAGCCCTATTCACTAGCCCCCAAGGGCCGGCGAGTTGCCCTCGCCGGCCCTTTTCTATGCCCAGTCGTTCGCAGTCGGCCCAATGTTTCACGTGGAACATGCCGCGCTGTACGGCATGGCTCAGCCGAACCCGACACGACGTGGGAGCCGCTGAGCGGACTTGGCAGGTGATGTTCCACGTGAAACACTCTGCGTTCACTCCCCAGCCGTGCACACAGCAGGATCCTCATGCCGAGAGCAGACCGCCTGATAATTCTTGATCGCGACGGTGTCATCAACCGCGACTCCGATGACTATGTGAAATCGCTGGAGGAGTTCCTGCCCTACCCCAGCGCTATCCATGCGATAGGCCGGCTGTGTCGCGCCGGCTGGACCGTCGCGGTCGCCACCAACCAATCGGGTATCGCGCGGGGCTACTATGACCACGCCACGCTGGCCAGCATGCATGAGCATCTGCAATCCTTGGTGGCCGACGCTGGCGGCGAGTTAGCGCATCTCGCCTACTGCCCACACTCACCTGCGGATAACTGTGATTGCCGCAAGCCGCTCCCCGGCCTACTCGAGCAAATCCGCACGGCATTGCACATGCCTGACCTTAAGGGCAGCTGGATGGTTGGCGACAGCCTGCGCGACCTCCAGGCCGGCGAATCCATGGGCTGCCGGTCCGTGCTGGTTCGCACGGGCAAGGGCGAGCGCACCCTGGCCAAGCATCCGGAACTCACTTCTCCAGAAGCTCAAACACAGATCTTCGATGACCTGAGCGGCTTCGCTGACTGGTTGCTAGACGCGCAGTAAGCACATAGCAGCACCCTTGCGACGATAAAAAAGCCCCGACATTCCCTAGAATGTCGAGGCTTTGGCTTGGCGCTTGGCGCTAACCCGCATGTTCCACGTGAAACATCACACGTCGAGGTTGGCCACCAGCGCGAAGCGCTCGATGAAATCGCGACGCGGCTCGACTTCATCCCCCATCAGGGTGTTGAACATCATGTCAGCGGCCACCGCATCCTCGATCGAGACTCGCAGCATACGCCGCGTCTCCGGATTCATGGTGGTATCCCACAGCTGATCCGGGTTCATCTCCCCCAGCCCCTTGTAGCGCTGGATGGAGAAGCCGCGCTGAGCCTCCTTCATCAGCCATTCGAGCGCTTCGTAAAAGGTCGTCACCGGCTGTTGACGCTCACCACGCGCCACATAGGCACCTTCGTCCAGCAGGCCGTTGAGCGTTTCGCCAAGCTTGGCCATGGCGCGATAGTCTGCGCTACGGAAAAAATCCACACCCCAGACGTAGTCCGTCGTCACGCCATGCGCAGCCAAGGAGACAGCAGGCAGGAAGAAGCCGCGCTCAGTGTCCTCTTGCAGTTCGAAGGTGTAGCGTGGACCACCCTGATAGGCCACCAGATCGTCCATTTCTTGCTGGAGGAACTCGATCCAGTGCTGCATGGTGACGCGATCCTTGAGGCTGGCTTCAGCCTCCAGGGTGGCGGCATGCACGATCTTGCGCAGGACTTCGCTCGGATAGACCCGCGACAGCCGATCGATTCGCTTCATGACGTCACGGTACTGGTTGACCAGCGTCTCGAGCTGTTCACCTGCGATCCCCGGCGCATCGGCGTTCACGTAGAGACGCGCGCCATCCAGGGCGGTGGTGGTCAGGTAATCGATCAGTGCCTGTTCATCCTTGAGATAGCTCTCCTGCTTACCTCGCTTGATCTTGTAGAGCGGCGGCTGGGCAATGAAGACGTGGCCGCGCTCGATCAGCTGGGACATCTGGCGGAAGAAGAAGGTCAGCAGCAGGGTGCGGATATGCGAGCCATCGACATCGGCATCGGTCATGATGATGATCGAATGATAGCGCAGCTTATCCGGATTGAACTCTTCACGCCCAATGCCGCAACCAAGTGCGGTAATCAGTGTGCCCACCTCTGCTGACGACAACATCTTGTCGAAGCGAGCCTTTTCCACGTTGAGGATCTTGCCCTTGAGCGGCAGGATGGCCTGGGTACGGCGGTCACGACCCTGCTTGGCGCTGCCCCCCGCCGAGTCACCCTCGACCAGGTAGAGCTCGGAGAGGCTAGGATCCTTCTCCTGACAGTCGGCCAGCTTGCCGGGCAGGCCCGCGATATCCAGGGCGCCCTTGCGCCGTGTCATATCACGCGCCTTGCGCGCCGCTTCACGAGCGCGCGCCGCTTCGAGCATCTTGTTGACGATCGCCTTGGCTTCGTTGGGCTTTTCCACCAGATATTCGGCAAACAAACGGCCCATTTCCTGTTCTACCGCCGTCTTGACCTCAGAAGAGACCAGCTTCTCTTTTGTCTGCGACGAGAACTTGGGGTCGGGCACCTTGACCGAGATAATCGCCGTCAAGCCTTCACGGGCGTCATCTCCGGCGGTATTGACCTTGGCTTTCTTGAGCAGCCCTTCCGCCTCGATGTAATTATTCAAGGTTCGGGTCAGGGAGGCGCGAAAGCCTGCCAGGTGGGTACCACCATCGCGCTGAGGAATATTATTGGTATAACAGAAAATATTCTCGGCGAAGGTGTCGTTCCACTGCATTGCCACCTCGACGCCAACGCCATCCTCGCGCTCGGCGCTGAAGTGGAACACAGGATTCAGCGGCGTCTTGTTGGTGTTGAGGTGGTCGACAAAGGCCCGCAGCCCGCCCTCGTAGTGGAACAGTTCTTCTTTGCCACTGCGCTCGTCGAGCAACCGAATGGCAACGCCGGAATTGAGAAAAGAGAGCTCTCTCAATCGCTTGGCGAGAATATCGTAGTGAAACTCGATATTGCCGAAGGTATCGGGCGACGGCCGGAAGTGCACCCGGGTACCTGATTTTTCTGTCTTGCCTACGACACCCAGCGGCGCTTCGGGCACCCCGTGATGATAGATCTGCTCATGCACCAGTCCGGCACGCCAGATCGTCAACTTGAGCTCTTCCGAGAGGGCGTTGACCACCGACACGCCTACGCCGTGAAGGCCGCCTGACACCTTATAGGAGTTGTCATCGAACTTGCCGCCGGCGTGAAGCACGGTCATGATGACTTCGGCAGCGGACACGCCTTCCTCTTCATGGATATCCGTGGGGACACCGCGTCCGTTGTCGCTTACGGTGATCGTTTCGTCCGGGTGGATGATGACACGAATCTCGCTGCAGTAACCTGCCAGAGCTTCATCGATGGAGTTGTCCACCAGCTCGAACACCATATGGTGCAGCCCCGTGCCGTCGTCGGTGTCACCGATATACATGCCGGGACGCTTGCGTACCGCATCCAGGCCCTTCAGGACCTTGATGCTCGATGAGTCGTAAGCTTGTTCGCTCATTGACTACTCCGTCGTGAAGTCTTTCGTTCCGTGACTCAATACCACCGAACCATCCGGGTCGATCTTGCCATGTTTCACGTGAAACACACCCAGCGGCGTTTCCGGTTGCCAGGCGCCGTGCAGTGCCTGAGGCTCTACGCTGGTGATGAAGGCCTGACACTGCATCGCCTCCAACCACTGACAAAATACTTGTTGATGACGTGCATCGAGCTCTGCTGGCAGATCATCGATCAGGTACAGGCAGCGACGTCCCGTCTGATGTTCCAGCAGGCGCCCTTGGGCCAACTTCAGGGCGCTGACAACCAGCTTCTGCTGTCCCCGCGACAGCACCTCCACCGCCGGCCGGCGCTCGAGCCTAAGACGAAGATCGGCTCGCTGAGGCCCCTGCTGAGTAAACCCCATCTGGCGGTCACTACCCCTGGCCTGTTCGAGCACCTCGGCCAAGGAGCGTTGCCGATCCCAGCCCCGAGAGTAGCGCAGTGACAGTCCGGGGAGCGGCAGCAGGGCTGCCAGCGTCTCCTCGAAAACGGGCACGAAGGCGGTCATATAGTCGCTGCGCAGGGTATCGAGTCGTTCACCCCATTGCGCCAGCTCATGCTCCCAAACAGCCAGGGATCGACCATCCATTCTATCATGCCTCAATAGGGCATTCCGATGTTTCAGTGCTCGCCTGACACCCTTCCAGACCTCGAAGAAGTCGTGTTTCACGTGAAACACACCCCAATCGAGAAACTCTCGGCGCGAAGAGGGAGAACCCTCGAGCAGGCGAAATGCATCTGGGTTGATCAGCTGCAATGGCAGGGCATCCACCATCTGTGCTACCCGCGCCACGCGCTCACCGGCCATGCGCATTTCTAGCTCACTACCGCTGCGTTGGCGACGAACCCCTAACGGCAGCGGAGGATCACCGGCGATGCGTGCATGCAGCGTCAGCGAATCGGCATCGTGGGCAATGGCATGCTTGAGCTGCTGGGTACGAAAGGAGCGCCCCATACCGAGCACGTGGATGCCTTCGAGCAGGCTGGTCTTGCCACTGCCATTGGCACCCAATAACAGATTGATACCCGGCTGCGGACGCATATCCAGGGGCGCCAGGTTGCGCAGCCCCTGGAAGGCGAGGCGATCTATCGGCATGTGGTCGACGTGGGTCCGGACCTAGAGGCGCATCGGCATGACGACATACATGGCGTCGCCACCACCCGGCTCTTCCATCAGCGCACTGCTGTTGGGGTCGGCCAGGGTCATCTGCACGCGATCCTCATCGAGCACGCCGAGTACATCGATCAGATAGCCGACATTGAAGCCGATCTCCATGGCCGCGCCGCTGTATTCGACGGCGACATTCTCCTCGGCCTCTTCCTGCTCTGGATTGTTAGCCATGACGCGCAGGTTGCCCTCTTCCAGATGCAAGCGCACGCCGCGATACTTCTCGTTGGAAAGAATCGATGTGCGCGATAGCACCTGGCGAAGTTCGGCCCGCTCGGCGATGAATACCTTATCGCCGCCACGTGGCACTACCCGCTCATAGTCGGGGAACTTGCCATCGACCAGCTTGGACGTGAAGGTGAAGTCACCGGTATGGGCACGCACATGGCTGGCACCCAGGGTAAGACTCACCGGCTCATCGCTGTCATCGAGCAGTCGCACCAGCTCGAGGATGCCCTTGCGCGGCACGATCAGTTTCTGGGCCGGCTCGACGCTGATCTCCACCGGGCGCGAACAGACGGCCAGGCGGTGGCCATCGGTGGCTACGGTGCGCACCAGGTTGGAACGCAGCTCGAGCAGCATGCCATTCAGGTAATAACGAACGTCCTGCTGGGCCATGGCAAACGAGGTAGCATCGATCAGGTGCTTGAGGGTGCCGCGCGGCAAACTCAACTCTACGCTCCCCTGGCTCTCCTCGATATTGGGGAATTCCGCGACTGGCAGCGTCGACAGGGTGAAGCGCGACCGGCCGCTACGCAGCACGGCGCGCCCCTCTTCCAGCGCAAGGCTGATCTCAGCCTGCTCGGGCAGCGATTTGCAGATGTCCATCAGCTTGCGCGCCGGCACCGTTGCAGCCCCCGGCTGCTCAACCTGAGAGGGGACCGTACGTCCGATCAATTCGACTTCGAGATCGGTCCCCGTCAGAGATAGCTCGTCGGCACTGGCCTGAATCAGCACGTTGGAAAGCACCGGCAGCGTCTGACGCCGTTCGACCACGCCGGCGACCAGCGTCAAAGGGCGCAGCAAGGCTTCACGGGAGATGGAAAATTTCATGGAGGCTCCACTCTTATCCTGAGTTTCAATGGCTTGCATCGCCGCGATCAGCTGGTCAGCAATCGCAGCAGGTTCTTGTAGTCCTCGCGGATATCCGCGCTTTCTTCCTTGAGAGATTGCACCTTGCGACAAGCGTGCAGCACCGTCGTGTGATCGCGCCCGCCGAAGGCATCGCCAATTTCCGGCAAGCTATGGTTGGTCAACTCCTTGGCCAGCGCCATGGCCACCTGACGCGGTCGCGCCACCGAGCGCGAGCGACGCTTGGAGAGCAGGTCCGCCAGCTTGATCTTGTAGTACTCCGCGACGGTGCGCTGGATATTGTCGACCCCGACCTGCTTGTCCTGGAGCGCCAGCAGGTCTTTCAACGACTCGCGAATGAAATCCTGGGTGATCGTCTTGCCCATGAAGTGGGAGTCGGCGATCACCTTCTTCAAGGCGCCTTCCAGCTCACGCACGTTGGAACGTATCTTCTGCGCAATGAAGAAGGCGGCATCGTGGGGCAAGTCGACCTTGGCCTGGTCGGCCTTCTTCATCAGGATCGCCACCCGCGTCTCGAGCTCCGGCGGCTCGATGGCCACGGTCAATCCCCAGCCAAAACGGGACTTGAGCCGCTCCTCTACCCCATTGATTTCTTTAGGGTATCTATCAGAAGTCAGGATCATCTGCTGGCCACCTTCGAGCAGCGCATTGAAGGTATGGAAAAATTCCTCCTGGGAGCGCTCCTTGCCGGCGAAGAACTGGATATCATCGATCAGCAGCGCGTCGACACTGCGATAGAAACGCTTGAAGTCGTTGATGGCATTGAGCTGCAGCGCCTTGACCATATCGGCCACGAAGCGCTCGGAATGCAGATAGACGACCTTGGCGTTGTCGCGGCGAGTGGCCAGCGCATTGCCCACCGCATGCATCAAGTGCGTCTTACCCAGGCCAACCCCGCCGTAGAGAAATAGCGGGTTATAGGCGCCCCCCGGATTTTCCGAGACCTGGCGGGAGGCCGCTCGAGCCAGCTGGTTCGATTTGCCCTCGACAAAGGTGTCGAAGGTAAAGTTGGGATTGAGGCCGCTCTGGTGCTTGAGACTGCCTTCGACCTGAACCTGCCGCTCGCCACCGCGTGAGGAGCCGCCGCGGGTCGACGCCTCGGTGGACGCCTCGATCTCGCGCTCGTCGGCCAGATCTCCACGTGGCGGGGTATGCACCGCCGGTGCCGCGGGCTGACGTGGGGTGGCAGAGACCGGGTTACCCAGTTCTCGCGGCTGTGGGCTAGGCGCAGCACGCCGACTGCCCACGACAAGGGTTACCTTGGGCGGCTTGGTGGGCGCCAGCTCGCGTAGTAGTTCATTGATTCGCTTGATGTACTTGTCGCTAACCCAATCCCGTACGAAACGGTTGGGCGCCAACAGGCAGAGTTCGTTGGATTCCCCCTGCTCCGCCTGAAGAGGGCGAATCCAGGTGTTGAACTGCTGCGAGCTGAGCTCGTCCTGCAAAAAATCCAAACATTGTTGCCAAAGAGCGACCGACACGCGACCTCACCATCCCGTTGATGAATGACCGGCCATTGTATCGCCCAAGCAGCAAGTTATCCACACGCGT